>NZ_CP136051.1:2233000-2552000 GCF_032999765.1 Imperialibacter roseus
GATCATTCTGGATAAACTGAAAAATGCGCTTGCTTGAGGCACTCTTTCATAATGTCAAACCTCGGTTGAATTACGGAAAAGATAGCTGTAATACCTGACATTGAAAATGATAGTTGTTCGTTTTAGTTAACTTTCAATTACATTTAATGTTTGTAGAAAATCATCAAAGCATTTTTTTGGATGAAGAGTAAATGGAGGTTGACAGTTGGTGCGGCTGTAATTGCCGTTAGTTTGGTTGGATATTGTGCCAATGCGCAGCGGTACAGGCTTGCATGGTCTGACGAATTCGACTACAAGGGGTTGCCAGACAGTACCAAGTGGACCTATGACGTTGGAGATGGTTGCCCGGTGTTTTGTGGCTGGGGTGGCAATGAAGAGCAATACTACACTTTCAAGCGAACCAACAACGCCAGAGTTGAATCGGGCTACCTGGTTATTGAAGCTCATCAGGAAAAATTTGGAGATGCTGATTACACCTCGGCCAGGGTAGTTACCCGTGGGAAGAATGAATGGCTATACGGGAAGATTGAGGTGAGGGCCCGGCTTCCAGCTGGCTCTGGTACTAGCCCTGCTATATGGATGCTTCCCTACTTCGACGACCGGCCTGTGAAGCTACCTGAGGATGGACAGTTGGATATCATGGTTCATTCAGGCGCTGAAGTGGACGTGATCCATGGCATGGTGCATACGTCAGCTTATAATTTGGCTCTTGGTACCGAAAGGATGGGGCATATACAGCTGAGCGCCGTCGATAAAAGGTTTCATACTTTCTCTATAGAGTGGACTCCCACGAAGATTGAATGGTTTGTGGATGGAAAGAAGTATCACAAAGTGGTGGATGATGGCACGGGAAAAGATGGCTGGCCATTTTTTAACCCATTTTACCTCATTCTCAACGTCTCGGTGAGGCAAGGGCAGGGGTTGGAGTCTACCGACTGGCCCCAGCGAATGGAAATAGATTTTGTTAGGGTATATCAGCGAAAGCCTAAAAAGCGACCTCAAGGGGAGGAATTTATGGATGAAGGCTTTTGATAACTTTTAGGGAAAAGTACCACTAAGAGGGAAAACTTACATTCAGTTATTCTTTACTGAATGCCATATTGGGCATAAAGGCCTGTTTTTATTCGTGTCTATCCAGTTTTCTTACTCGGGTTATAAATTACGGAAGATGAGTCAGCTATAAGGTTTTTATGGGAGCACCTTTGTATAGGTTTAAATTATACTCTCATGACTCGATTCTATCTACTGTTTGTTATTTGCTTGCTTACGGCCAAAAGTTATGGTCAGCAAGTCATTGTTACTGACGATGACAGCTATACCGGGGCTTCGTCGGCCATGTTGGATGTTAAATCCTCTACCAAGGGTTTCCTGCCTCCCCGGCTAACAACCAGCCAGCGAACATCTATTTCCTCTCCGGCCGAAGGGCTTTTAGTATTTGACTCCGATTTTTCTGAATTGATGATTTTCAGGAGTGGCGAATGGCATGAGGTATGGGATGCTGGTAATTTGCGAAGACCCAGCTATGGAGAAATTCACCTCACGTCAAATTTGTCGTCGGTTTTGCCAAGCAAAACATGGATTGGCTTCGTAAGCGGTTCTGCCAGCCAAGCCGCCGGAGGCGATGAACTGACCATTACAGAAGGCTCTTCTGTAAGCATACCCGATAAAATAGTGATTGGCTCTGAAGGCGGTGGTATTTACATGGTACAAATTTATTTAGCCTTTACAATGTCAGGTATTCAAGCAGACCGTGAAGTATGGGCTGAGGTACACAAAAATGGGGTAACTGCCACTAATCTTACCGCAAAAAAGACCATGAAAACTGGCACGACTGACGTTGGCAACTTCAGCGGATTGATATCGCTTGCTGCCGGCGACTATCTGGAGCTTTGGTTTTATGTGAACCATATAAGCAGTACCACCTTTGACGCCTCTTCCATGAATTTCATGGTTTACAGAATTAACTAGTGTATGCCATGAAGATTAGAACACTCGTATTGCTTTTGACGGCTTACATAATAAACGTAGATGTACTCAGCGCACAGTCTGCTGGTGTTTTGAATAATGGCGCAACAATTGTTGTTAAAAGCGGAGCGTTTTTGAAGGTGCTCGGTGGCTCTGACGCTTCGGTAAGCATCGCTGACGAAGGTGTTTTGCAAGGTGATATTGTATTGGAAGGAACGATTTACCTCGAGGGAAATTGGGCCAATAACAGCAGCGCCATCAATGTGCTCGAAAACGCCACAGGCACAGTTGTCTTTGCGGGAGCGACGCCTGTCATAAGAGGAAACTCAAAGACTCACTTTAAGAATGTTGCGGCTACCAACGATTTAACCCTCGAGAAAGACGTGAACTTAAGAGGCGGCCTAAGCATGGGTAGCGCAAGCATTATTTTAGGTGACAATGATTTGACAATAAGTGATGGAGGTACCATCGGCTTTACCAACGGATGGGTGAAAACCACCGGAGCGGGAACCTTAACGATGCCTGTAGCTAATGACAATACGCCTGTTATTTTTCCTGTTGGCCAAGCTACTTTTACGCCTATAGCTGTTACGCAGTCGGCAACAGGGTCTGCTGGCAACTTTTCCGTGAGGGTACATGACAACGTATTGGAAAATGGGGTGATGGGCGACCCGGTTTCGCTGCCACGGGTAAATAAGACGTGGCAGGTTAGCAGCGACGCTTCAGTAATCGATGTGTCATTTACAATGTACTGGAATACGGGGGATGAATCTGCCTCCTTCGACAGAGACCGTTCTTACGTTAGTCACTATACGGGCGGTGCATGGGATGCTAACTCGGCAGCTTCGGCAAGTGGGCTGGGGCCTTTCTTTACCACCCGATCAGGTATTACTTCACTGAGTCCCTTTTCTGTATTGGGAGAGGAAGAGGTACTTCCTGTTGAGTTTATTGACGTTTGGATTGAGGAAAAGGGCCAAAAGACAGTGCTGAACTGGAGTACAGCCTGGGAAGAGAATAATGACTATTTCAGCGTCGAAGAAAGTACTGACGGTGTTCACTTCTATACTATCTCAAAATTGGACGGAAGTGGATCAACTCAAGTGGTTAACAGGTACAGCAGCCCGCTCAATCCGAAAGCTGGATTATCCACCTACTACCGGGTCAGGCAGGTTGACTTTGATGGCAAATACAGCTTTTCTAAGACTGTACGCTATAATAATGCTGATTTGCATCAGGCTGAATTGAAAGTGCACAATGTTAGCTTCGACAAGCAAGGCCGAAGCCTAATCTTTGACGTATTTGCTGCTGATAGTGACCAGGCTTATTTAACCCTTTTCGAAGCGGGAGGAAATGTGCTTACCGAAAGTGGCATTTATTTGCACGAGGGGCAGCAACATATCACGTTACCGATCTCAACTGACCTGATATCAGCTACTATGTATATTCTGAAAATATTCGATGGTCGTGCTGAAAAAACAGTGAAATTTATACTCAAATAGACGAACTGCCACTGCCCTTGCTTTGTACTTCTTCTGCTCGTAGGCATATTAATTGATCTGTGCCCCCAACGCAACACTAAGTTCAAAGACGCAGGTTCTCTGTTCCCTGGCTTTTCGTTTAAATGCTCACCAGAAAAAGCGAAAAAGGAAAGAGTTACTACTCTCTTGGTGGACTAAGCATGATATGTGCCCTGTGAGTGCCAGGGTTCATGATCCATGGCTGCCCTGCAAATTCTGGTTTTGTAGGAAGGCCGGTTGACTCAGAAGTTTCAAAAGGGACATACACCACATATCTTAAGTAGCCGTTAACCACTTCACCGGAAGCCCAGGTAACATCGCCGTCTTCTGCGTTGTAAACATATAGTGTACTGCCTTTAGGGATATTTATTTTACCTGCCTTTGTTTCCGTTTCTCTGATGTCGAATATTTCCTGCGATGTTTTGCCTTCCTTTTTCAATTCTCTGCCTCTTGCCATAAACGGATCGAGATCTTTTTGGTAGCAGGCCACATTGAAGCCCTTAGAGTTGGGATCATCGGCGAGGCATATTAGCCCGTTTGACCCCTCACGAAGCGTGGTGAACTCTCCTGCACTATTGTAGCCATAAACCTTGGCGCCGTCCTTAAGCTCCGTAGGTGCGGCAAGCAAGGCTGTCTTTATCTGAATGTCTGATGAGGGAACATTCTGACTATAGCCATTGGCGTGAACAGTAATCAAAAGACCGATAAGTATAATCGCTTTCATAAGTTTCATTTTAGAGGTTGCAGAGTGTTGAAATGATCAGGCACACGTGACATCGTGCCCGCCGTCCCTGACATTAGTTAAGTGAATTTAGGAAAACTTAAGTTAATATTGCTCTACAGCGAAGCATTGTTTGTCGAAACACGATTATCTGAAAGGGCCGTACGCAATCGTGTGAGGTAATTTGCGTTTTCATTTATCGAATTTGACATTGGTACACACATCCGTTGCACTCCCTATTCGTTAACTTCGTTAGACAATTAGCTCCATCCATCAATTTGAGTATTGTTTTTTTGTAGCATTAAATATGTCGCATGAATTTTTGGTCAAGATATAGGGAGCTGATAGCGTCAAACCTGTCAAAGGAAACTGTCCCCGAAATAAAAGGAGTAGATTACTGGCGTGACAAGCTGTTTTACGTCATAGTTGTTTACACGTTGCCTGTGTGCATGATTGCCTATATTCCCGCAATGGCAATATGCTATTACCTTGATCAAACTGCGATAGCGTTTTACGATAGCCTGGCGATAGTGTTGATAGTGTTGGTTACCTTCTCAAAAAGACTAAGCCTGCGTTGTCGAAAGCTTATATATGTATTCACGCTATACTTGTTGTCTGTGAGCTTGTTGTATTACATGGGAGCTTACGGCCCTGGTCTTTTGTATCTCCTGTCCACGGTCATCTTCGTCAGTCTTATCTACTCCAGCAAATTGGCCTACTGGTGTATTCTTATCAATACAGTTATTTGCCTGTTGTTCGCTCTGGGTATGCAACTGCAAGTGATGGACTCGGCCATGGTTACCATTTACACACCTGAGGCCTGGCTGGCAGTAGCCTCAAATCAGGTGTTGTTAAGTATTTTGTTTGCAGCGTCCATACAGATGCTAACTTCCGGGTTTACTCAAACGCTGGAGAAGGAAAGCTCACTCAAAGAAAATATAAAGAATGAGGTTATTGAGTCTGCCAGGCTTGTTAAAGAGTTAAAAATAAAAAATGAGGAGATGGAGCAGTTTACCTATATAGCTTCACACGATCTTCAAGAGCCGCTTAATACTATTCTGGGAATCACCGAGGTACTGAAGCTTCCGAGCGCAAGGAACGCAGCCAGAGATTTCGAAAAAGGCCTGGATTACATTTCTTTTTCCGTCGAACGATTGAAGATGTTAATTAAAGGTCTTTTAGACTATTCCCGCATTGGCAGGCAATTGGCATTTGAAGAAGTTAGATGCGAAGAAGTGATAAGAAATGTTGCCAGCGATTTGCGCTCAGCCGTTTCGGAAAGTGGTGCAAAACTTATAATTGATGAATCGGTCAGGGATATGGACCGTGTAGCTGTTTTTCCGCTGGATTTCAATCAGTTGTTTCAAAACCTGATCAGCAATGCCATTAAATTTAGGAGCCCGACCGTGAAACCAGTCATAGAAGTGTCAGTTAAAGAGCGAAGTGATTTTTATGAATTTTTAATCAAGGACAATGGCATTGGGATAGATAAGGATAACCTTGACAAGATATTCATCATTTTTAAAAGAGCGCATAGTGACACCGCTTATCAGGGCACTGGAATAGGATTAGCATTCTGCAAAAAGATAGTTGAACTCCATGGAGGAAAGATTTGGGTAGAGTCAAAGGCAGGCAGTGGAAGTAGTTTTTATTTCACTATCTCCAGGCACCTCGCAAAATAATAGCCCCACTGCATAAAAGTTATTTATTGCAGTAATTCTCATCGGGATCGATGTAACGAAGACCGCCCATCCTTTTCATATAAATATTTGAAGGAAAATTTATGTTTTGCTAATCCGCAACTGCTAGTTTCGTGCGTATATAGGATTGAATCCTATTATGAATAAACTACTTTTCCATCTTTTCTGGTTTGCATTTTTTTTAACTCCAACGCTGGTCCTTTCTCAAAATTGCCTGGAACAGTTGGATAGCGCTAACTACTACTCAAAAACAGATAGGGTCAGGTCTTTGTACTTTGCCGATCAACTCATCTCAAAGCTCGATTCGGGGCTTTGTCAGAGGGAGGTGGGGTACGCAGAGGCATACAATAATATTGGGCTTATATACCTGGGCTTTGCAGAACACAACAGAGCTATCAGAGCCATTCAAAATAGCTTGAAGGAAGAGGTAGCGCAATATGATAGCCTGAGTCCGGGGCTTATCAAAATTTGTTTGAACCTTTCGGTGGCTTATCAGAACAACAGCGACTACCTGGCAGCTGAATCGTATTTGCTTTGGGCCGATTCGCTTGTGCGAAAGAACTATTCCGAACAGAGCCCTATTTACCTCGACGCTACCTATAAAAATGGACTTTTCTATATGGAGGTAGGTCAGTATGAAAAGAGCCGAAGTCAGTTTGAGCGGGCACTTAGGTTGACCTCCCAGTATTTTTCAGAAAATGATTCCATAAAGGGAGCCTTGCTGACTGAGTATGGTACGCTGCTGAGGGACATGGGTGACTATGAGGAAGGCGAAGTTGCCCTGAACCAGGCGATAGAAGCCCTAAAGGGAAAGAATGAGGTTATGCATTTGCGGGCACTTGACAGGCTGGCGGCGATAAAACTTGATCAAGGAGAGTTTTCTGCCTCGGAAAACCAGCTGCTAAGTAATTTGCAATTGAAAAAGGAGCGCTATCCCTCAGACTCGCTGCTGAGAATAGAGACACTTAATAGCCTTGCTGTATTGTACTTTAGGATCAATGACCTGGTTACCTCAGAGGCATATTTTGAGGATTTGCTGCACTATGCAGGCAGTAGGATTGAAATATCGCCCTATGTGACCAACAACATTGGTGCTATCTATTCGAAGAAAAGAGACTACAGAAAGGCTTTCGTTATGTTTCAGGAGAGTGCTGCGGCTATGCGGGAGCTGTATGGGGGCGTTCACCCCGACTATGCTAATGTGCTGAGCAACCTGGCCAATGTACAGAAAAGCCTGGGAGACATCAATAGCGCCCTTAATATCTATATGAGGGTGCTTGATTTGGATAAAACCATTTATGGGCCGGAAAACCCCCGATATGCCACAACACTTAACAATATAGCACTGATTTATCAGGCGTTTGGGTATGTGGAGTTGTCGGAGAAGCTTTTGCTGCAAGCACTGAAGATCAGGAAGGAAAAGCTGGGAGAGAAACACCCGATGTATGCGAAGAGTCTCAACGACCTCGGCGTTCACTTTTTGAATAAAGGCGACACACTTCAGGCTCTCGAGCATTTCGACGAAGCACTGAAAGCAGAAATTCACCACATGCAATCGGTGTTTCCTGTACTCACCGATCAGCAAAGGCAGCTATTTTTTGAAGACATTAAGTTTAACCTGGAGCGGTTTGCGAGTATTTCCTTCGGGAAAAGATATTTTGAAACTGAGTGGACTGAAAAGGTTTATAACTACTATTTGAACACAAAATCAGTATTGTTTTATGCGGCCGACAAGATGCGCACTACCATGCTGGAAAATCCTGATCCGGTCGTCAAGAACAGCTTTGTTAAGTGGAGAGAAGCAAAGTACATGCTGGCTCAAAGCTATCTTCTCTCTGAACATGAACTGACTTTGAGAGGAATCAACATTGCAAGCCTGGAAGAGCAGTGCAACAACCTGGAAAAAAAGATGGCGCTCCTGTCATCTACATTCTCCTCTCAGAGTGAGCTCTCTTTCTACAGCTGGCAGGATGTGGAGAAGAATATTGCCGATAGCGCTGTTTTAGTAGAGGTGATTGAGTTTAGGAACTACTCATTCAAGCTGGGTAAGTTGGGAGCCGAGCAGGGGTTTGATGACCGGAGCAGCTACGTGGTGTTCATTCTGCAGGGAGGCTCTAACCAGCTAAAAAGGATCAAGCTTGATGGCAGTGAGCAGCTGGTGGATCAATATACTTTCTATAAAAATTCCCTCAGATACGGCCTTGAAGATGCGTCTTCATATAATGTATTCTGGAAAAAAATTGACAATGAACTTAAAACAGACAGGAAGGTCTATTACGCTCCGGATGGCATCTATCACAAGTTAAACCCGGCCATATTGTATGATTCGGCTACAGAGCAATACGTGTCAGACAAATATAAGCTAGTGCACATCACCAGTGGCAAAGACTTTATTCAGGGAGGCAAGGAAGCCGCTAATAAGCTGAATACGGCGGCTATTTTTGGTAATCCTGACTTTACAACCCTGACTTTGACTTCACCACTCAACCCACTGCCAGAAGCGGAAAGGGAGGCTGATGATGTAACCGATATTCTACAGGGAGGAAAGTGGAAGGTTTCGGACTTCTATTATCTGAGTGCCACAGAGAGCAACCTTAAACTTAATCAGGATCCTGGCATACTTCACCTGGCAACTCATGGCTATTTTGAGGAAGACAGCAAGCGGCAAAGTGCGTTGCTCAACTCGGGCGTTTATCTGGCCAAAGATAAGAGTACCGAGGACGATGGAATTTTGACTGCCTATGAAGCAATGAACCTTAAGCTTGATCAAACCAGGCTTGTCGTCCTGTCGGCTTGCGAAACGGCACTTGGAACAGTTAAGAATGGAGAGGGTGTTTACGGCTTACAGCGGGCTTTTTTGGTGGCGGGGGCAAGCAATCTTATTATTTCTCTGGTAAAGGTGAACGACACCGCTACAAAAAACTTCATGAATATGTTTTATTCAGAATTTGTGAAAGAACATTCCATAGAAGACTCTTTTTTCACAGCAAGACAGCGTTTTAAACAACAATACCCGGATCCCTTTACATGGGGAGCCTTTATTCTTGTATCGAAGAAGTAATTACAACATCACTATTATTTCGTCCCCGGGCTTTAACTCTTCTTCGAGTTGATTTATTTCGTATATAAGCTCTTCAATGGTTTTGAACTTTCTGGCAATAGATTCTAGTGATTCGCCTGGTTTTACTGTGTACAGGAAAAAATTATCATCAATATCTTTTTGATTGATGAGGTTGCGCATGCTTGGCGTTTTGTGCCCGGCATCAAATACTCTCAGCGTATGGCCTTCCGTCAGGTCACGATTGTCGATGCCATTCCATTCTTTGAGCTTGTTTGGTGCAATGCCCAAATTTTGCGCTGCTGACTTAAGGTCCAGCGATCTCATTACCAGAAACGTTTCTGGCTTATTATAAGCGACCTGAGTTTCTGTATGGATGATAATTTGAGCCCGTCGGTTAAAGAACCGTGCATACCAGGAGTCATTTTCAGAAATGGGCTCCTCTTCCCCGAAAGCGAACACCCTCATTTTGGCTTCGGGTATCCCTTTCGATAACAGGTATTTCATGATGGAAACGCCCCTTTTTTCACTCAGTGCCCTATTGTAATCTTTGTCGCCTCTGCTATCGGCATGCGTTTGAATGTCAATCAGGGCAATATTGCTTTCTTCAAACTGCCTCACCAGGTCATCGAGTGCCACAAAAGTTTCACTTCTTAAATACGAGCTCCCGTAGTTGAAATAGACTTTTTCGTAAGCATACTCATAAAAGCTCCCCGCAGTATCTACTTCATTCACCACGGCCTGTAGCTTGCTTGGTGTGTTGATGGTGTATTTATTCGAGAGGCTGTCAGGAGACAGCAGATACGCAAAATGGCCAGACGGGTTGGCCAGCGTCAGAATATCAGTCCGTGAGTCTATAGTCAGCCTGACAAGCTCCCCAGGCGTTACACCAGCACCATGTATATTGATAAGCTCAGTTGTTGTATTGAAAGTTGGCGGGGCGGATTCTCTCCCTGTTGGAAAAAAGATGTCGTAGCCCTGGTAGTCGTCCATCCGGAAGGTGTAAAGGTCTAATGAAGAGGCTGTATAATACTGAAAGTCGATAATGGCATCGTTTGTCATGATGTATTCAAAAAACTCCTTAAGGCTTCCATACGGAAATGCCATGACATCCAGCCTGTTCCCATCTCTGTTGGATGATAAGTAGCCGCTTTTTCCCAGGAAAAGGTAGGTGTCGTCCAGCGTGCTATTAAAGGGCACCCCCAGGTTATATACTTTGGGTTCGAAAAAGGACAGCTGCTTGGCCAGGTACAGATCGAAACCACCGTAACCAGCCAACCCGTTGGAGGCGAACGTCAGGCAGCTATAGGCAGGGGAGTAGAAAGGCGTTATTTCGTCGCCCTGCGTATTGATTCTTTCTCCCAGATTGATAGCTGTTGTCCACCTGCTGCTGTCAATCCGAAGGCTCATCCAAATGTCGAGCCCGCCCTGACCTCCGGGTCTGTTGGAGGAGAAAAAGAGGGTGTCGGCACTTGCTGTTACAAACGGATGCTTTACATCAGTACCAGGCATGTTAATAGTAGTGTCAAGCTGGGCAGGCTCCGTCCAGTTTTTTCCGTCCCAGGTGGTGACAAGCACTTTGCAGGTACTTTCTTTGTTGCAATCACTATAGTAAAACGAACGGCCATCACCGGTAAATGAGCCTGTGCCCTGCGACCATCGGGTGTTGAGTTTTTTGAAAAATGCGGTTTCCTTCCATTTGTTATTATTGGCTTTGCCGTACGATATAAGGCTGGGCAGATAGTCGCCAAACTTAGGGTCATAATATTGGAGAGAGTGTACTTTTCGGGTCGTAGACATCACGAGGTTGCCATTAACCGGCCACTCGATCACCCCAAGGTCGTTTTGATCTGAATTAACGTCTGTCAGAGAAGTGAGTTTATACTTGGGCTTCGCTCGCTGGAGCCGCATGCCCAGCTCACAACCTGCCTTCTGAAATTTAACCAGCGACAAAAGTTTTTCCTGGCTAGCTGGTTCGAGCTGGAGGAAAGTGCTAAAGATGGAGTCCGCAGCTTTAAAGTCTCCCTTGATCTTTGTCAGAAACCCGTGGTAGTAAATGGAGGACGGTTGATGAGGGCCGGAAATCACGCTCAATGCACTGAATTTCTCCTCCGCTGTGTTGTAGTTGGTACTTTTTAAGTAACTAAACGCCTGCCTGTATCTCGACTCAAGGTCGCCGGGAGAAAGAGAGATCACCTTTTCGTAAAACTCCGCTGCCTCAAGGTACCTTTCCGCATCGTAGTATTCGTCGGCCACCTTCTTCAGTTTTTCAACAGACTGACCGGAGACATGCAATGAAAAAGCAAGCAGCAACGCAGACCAAAAAAATTTCATCTGTATAAAATTTGTTTTTCAGCGGCCACCGGTTCGCCGGAGCGATCGGTCCGCCGAAGCGGGAATAGCTCAAATCGCTTTGAAATGAAAGTTACTTGCTCTACGATTTTATTCATTTCCGATGTTTATCGCTCTCCTTATGGCTATTTCATGTCTTAGAATATTGGGCTATTAACCTTGAATGGGTTATTGCGGAAGTTGAAGTCATATCCCAAAGATACTTCAAATGATGGTGCAATTTGACCATAAATCTCATTGTTACGATAAGTATTCGAATTGAGGTCGTAACTAATGCCTGCACTAAAGTCGTTGATTTTGAAACCGCCTAGTACAATGAATGAATCAAACAACCGGTACCATGTGCCTACTTGCAGCGTCAAAGCAACATCGGACATGGTGCTGTTGATCTGATGTGAAAGGTAGGTGCCAAGGTTCACCTGATAGCTTTGTGATGAGTATGCCACCAATAGGGAAGGGTGCACATATGTTTTTGGCGTAACAATAAACTTGGCGTTTGATACCAGTTTGAACAGTATAGGGTTGTCGGTGAGGTATAGGCCACCAAACCGGCTTTTTGGTGTGTTGAGATTGTCGGCAGAGAGCCCAATGGTAAACGACCGATCCCTGAACATCGCATTGGGGTTATCGATGGCGGAATACAAAACGCCAAAATTGAAAACAGGATGGTAAGACGACAGCTTGCCAATGTCCTCCGGATTTTGTGTATTGTCGAAGCCAATATAGGGGTTGTACTGCGATCCCCATTGTAATCCATTCAGAGATATTCTTGTTTGTGTAACGCCTCCCTGTAATCCAAAGATCAAAGTGTTATTTCGTAACCGCTTCAGCTTGAGTGCATAGGCACCTGTAAGCAATATTTTTTGTGTAGAAAAGGCACCCTGAATGCCCTGGGTTTCCTTAAAGAAAGTAAGACCCGCTCCACCTACTTGAAATTTCCTGCTGGTATTTTGAAAAACAGGGTAGGAGACGGTGGCCTGGCTGAGATCATGAAGTGATCCGTCCCCTGCCAGCTTACTTTTATTGAAGTTTATCCTGGCTGAAAGGTACGGATTTGTTCCTGCAAACGCCGGGTTAACAAAAATAGCGCTGGAGTAGAACTGCGAAAACTGCCCGCCCTGGGCTTTTATCTGTCCAATGAACAGAAGAAGAATAAGGCCGATGAGTGTGCTTCTTTTCATCGCAGTAAAATAAATGATCCTTTTTTACTGAATGACCCCTGTGGCGTAACCACCTGAACTGAATAGTAGTAAACCCCTTCTGAGGCTGCCGCACCACCTTTTGTGGACCCATCCCAACCCAGCTCATCAAGTACCACATCGGTTTGATTGACGCTGTACATTTCTACATTGTACCCGTCCCAGATGGCCATTGTGAACTTTTCAACAGGGATACCTGCAAGAAATGGCCTGAAAAGCCTGTTTTCCTCCAGAGAGGCACGGGGCGCAAATATGTTGGGTACGAAAAACGCAGGCCCGGAGCTTAAAGGCATTCTGCCAAGACTAACGTACTTGGGCTCGTTTCGCAGTACCAGGGTTTTGGCAGAGGTTAACATGCCGTAAGTCAGCGAGTCGGTGTCGGTGAGTGAACCGATGCCCAGCTGAAAGTATTTTCCCTCTTCAGCATCTAAATGGGCAATTACCGGCCCGTACCTGTGAGCCCGTATCGTTTGAGTGTTCACCAGAGCATTGAGTTCAAAGCCGTCGAAATTAACTTCAACGGTGGTGGCAAGGTTCTTCTCACTTTCTTTGGTAACTATCCACTGTGCTTCATCCGACAGGCCGATCAGTGAATCGCCGGGCACCAAAAGAGAAGCGTCAGGAATAGCTATTTCCACAGCGATTTTATCTCCCTGAGATGCTTGCAGCAGAGAGAGGCTATTGAAATATCCGTCTATTCCCATAGGGTAGTAGAGGGCATTTCCAACGGAGGTTTGGCTTATCTTGCCCTCAATATAGCTTTCCGCCGACCCGCCAGCGATCTGCCCACTACTCACATGCACCTTTGTAGCTTGTGGGTAGAGGTAGCCTTTGTTCATGTCAAGCATGCCTGATACATCTATTGTATTGGCGAACAAAAACAAGCGACCCTGCTTGAAAAGGATAAGGTCTTTGGCCAACAGCTCGCTACCAGTCAGCTTTTGGTCGGCGACTCCTGTAAACTCCATCGAGCCAGCTGAGGTGTTTGCTGCAAAGTCGACATCTTTACTTAAAATCAGAGTGCCTCTGTTGTCAAGTGAACCTTCAAAATTCACCTCGTTGCTGAAAAACACCTTCGCATTGCCTTCTATATACATAGAGGCATTCGGCTGTAGCGTAAACGGCTGGGCCAGGCATTGCACACCTGCAAAAAGGATCGATATGAAGAATAGAAGGCGCATGTCTATTCCTGGCTGGAAGCAGGTGCTTTGGCGGTAGTTGTGGATTGAATAAGAAGATCAAGCTTTGCTTCGAGGGTTTTGAACCGCTCGTCGTTGGAGGATAGTTGAGCCTTCATCTCATCGATTTCTTCTTGCAAACCGGAAACTCTGGCGTGTTCTTCTTTGAGGGCTTCGATGAGGATGGGGATGAGGCCCTGGTAGTTGACACTATAATATCCGTTGGCTCCCATAACAGCCAAGTCTGGAAATAACTCCTGTAGCTCTTGCGCTATGAGGCCGTGGTGAAGAACGCTGTCCTGTTGGTCGATATAATGATAGGTATATCCATTTACTTCAACAAGCCTGTCCAGAACCCCTGAGATTTTGCTGATTTCTTTTTTCAACCTAACGTCACTTGCACTGAAGGAGAGTACCCTGCCTTTGGCATCTACTTGTACCTGAGCCGTAATCAAAGTACTATAAGTTCCTGCAGTTATGACATTTTGCATTTCTAACTGATCAGAAGTTATTTGAAGGCCGGATGTGCCTGATAAATTGACTGCCAGAGGTGTGCCGGCTCCTCCCGATAAGCCGTTGCCGGCGACAGATGCGTTAATGTCTATTGCAGAGATAGTCCCATTAGTGATTTCCGCACTCCCTACGACCAGCGGGCTCCAACTTGCCCCAGTTCCGTTGGTTGTCAGGTAATCTCCCACGCCGAACCCAGATTGGTCTGGCAGCACGCCAAGAGGGCTTAAATCTATGGTATTTTTACCTTGAATGGTTAAGTCGGTGCCTACCAGCGTTAGCGTTTGGAGTTCATTCGTGGGGTTCGAATCCGCATCATTGACATTATCAGTTCCAGTATCCCAGTTAGAGCCATCCCACTTAAGAATATCCATTGGATTGGGGGAAGTGGTTGTTAGATTGAAACCAGTTCCTCCACTAATGCTCACTGTATTTCCTGAAATAGATATATCCTGCTGGTAGGGGCTGAGGTCAATGTTTGTGGCCGAGCCGTTGTTGGTGATTGCTAGCGTATTCGCAGTCAGATTCAGGTCTTGAATCTCGTTGGTTGGATTGGCATCTGCATCGTCGACATTAAGGACCAATGTTGAACCCGATGACAAGGTGATATTTCCTGCTGTTGCGTCGGTGCTGATATCTTGAATTTCGTTGGTTGGATCGGCATCTGCGTCGTCGACATTAAGAGCCAATGTTGAGCCTGATGACAAGGTGATATTCCCTGACGTTGCGTCGGTGCTGATGTCCTGAATTTCATTGGTTGGGTCAGCATCTGCATCGTCGACATTAAGAGCCAATGTTGAGCCTGATGACAGGGTGATATTCCCTGACGTTGCGTCGGTGCTGATGTCCTGAATTTCATTGGTTGGGTCAGCATCTGCATCGTCCACATTAAGGGCCAGTGTTGAGCCTGATGACAGAGTGATATTTCCTGGCGAGGCATCAGTGCTGATATCCTGGATTTCGTTAGTAATGCTGAAGTCTGCGTCGTTGATGGAAACTGTTCCGCCGCTGTTAGAAAGTGTAAGGTTACTTCCTGCCAGTGAGAGTGTTTGCAACTCGTTGGAAGCGTCGGCATCTGCGTCGTCCACATTGAGAGTTAAAGACGAGCCACTGGAAAGCGAGATGTCACCAGCGGTACCGTCTGTGCTAATATCCTGAATTTCGTTTGTATTGTCAGCATCAGCGTCATTTACATTAAGGGCCAATGTCGAACCTGAGGATAAAGTGATATTTCCTGGCGTGGCATCAGTGCTGATATCCTGGATTTCGTTCGTAATGCTAAAGTCTGCGTCGTTGATGGAAACTGTTCCGCCGCTGTTAGAAAGTGTAAGGTTACTTCCTGCCAATGATAGTGTTTGCAACTCGTTGGAAGCATCCGCATCTGCGTCGTCCACATTGAGAGTTAAAGACGAGCCACTGGAAAGCGAGATGTCACCAGCGGTACCGTCTGTGCTAATATCCTGAATTTCGTTTGTATTGTCAGCATCAGCGTCATTTACATTAAGGGCCAATGTCGAACCTGAGGATAAAGTGATATTTCCTGGCGTGGCATCAGTGCTGATATCCTGGATTTCGTTCGTAATGCTAAAGTCTGCGTCGTTGATGGAAACTGTTCCGCCGCTGTTAGAAAGTGTAAGGTTACTTCCTGCCAATGATAGTGTTTGCAATTCGTTGGAAGCGTCGGCATCTGCGTCGTCCACATTGAGAGTTAAAGACGAGCCACTGGAAAGCGAGATGTCACCAGCGGTACCGTCTGTGCTAATATCCTGAATTTCGTTTGTATTGTCAGCATCAGCGTCATTTACATTAAGGGCCAATGTCGAACCTGAGGATAAAGTGATATTTCCTGGCGTGGCATCAGTGCTGATATCCTGGATTTCGTTCGTAATGCTAAAGTCTGCGTCGTTGATGGAAACTGTTCCGCCGCTGTTAGAAAGTGTAAGGTTACTTCCTGCCAGTGATAGTGTTTGCAATTCGTTGGAAGCGTCGGCATCTGCGTCGTCCACATTGAGAGTTAAAGACGAGCCACTGGAAAGCGAGATGTCACCAGCGGTACCGTCTGTGCTAATATCCTGAATTTCGTTTGTATTGTCAGCATCAGCGTCATTTACATTAAGGGCCAATGTCGAACCTGAGGATAAAGTGATATTTCCTGGCGTGGCATCAGTGCTGATATCCTGGATTTCGTTCGTAATGCTAAAGTCTGCGTCGTTGATGGAAACTGTTCCGCCGCTGTTAGAAAGTGTAAGGTTACTTCCTGCCAATGAGAGTGTTTGCAACTCGTTGGAAGCATCCGCATCTGCGTCGTCCACATTGAGTGTTAAGGACGAGCCACTGGAAAGCGAGATGTCACCAGCGGTACCGTCTGTGCTAATATCCTGAATCTCATTAGTGGCATCCGCATCCGCATCATCCACATCATCTCCATCCGCAAGGTCGGCGGGTACATTCGAAAGATCTCCAAAATCGCCACTAAAAAGAGTCGGCAGATTGGCAAGGCTGGCATAGTCGCCATCAAAATCGTCAGTGACATCAGTATCATAATTAGATAAGTCAACCTGAGCCAGGTTTGGATCGTTTGTGAGTGTCAATACACCGCTACTGAACTCCAGCGATTGAAGTTCATTTTCAGGGTCGGCGTCGCTGGTGGTAATAAGACTGCTTAAATCAACTGTGTTGCCCCGTTCGATGGATAGGTTGGTGCCTTCAAATGTAAGGTTCTGTTTGTCAGTGTCAATACCAGCCAGGTCAACTTCGTTAGCTCCCGATACTTTCAGCAGACTGCCGGTGAGAGATAATGTTTGAAGATTTTGCGATACAAGCAATTTATCCCATGCCGATCCGTTCCAATAGTAGAATAATCCTTCGGTGTCGTCAAACACCAGCAGCCCTTTTTCTGAGGCTTGCAATTGCATGGCTAGTCGCTGGGGAGTGGTAAGACGAGGAATAAGAAGCCCCTGGTTATTGTCGGGTGAAACGAGTTGAAGGACTGCATTTGGATTGGGAGTGGCGGTGTTAATGCCAACAGAATTGCCCTGGCAAAATACGTCAGTAGACAGCGCTATAACAATGAACCCGGCGAGGCCCAAATAGTGACTAAAACGGTACATAAGCTCAAAGGTTGGTACACAAAACTATTTCAATGTAACCGAAATTGTGATATTTTAATAGAGCTGGTCTGATAAAGTTGCTGGATGCACACAATCTCAAGAAAATGAACCTCTTTTAGATGTTACAAATTATAACATACTTGGACTATTTGAGGATTTAATAAAATGGCTCTGGAAAAGAAGAAGCCCGTTTTTTTCTACATACGAACTTTTTGGGCTTGATGGATTTGGTCAGGTGTCAATGTTATTTGGCGACTAATATTTTTTTTGCAATTTTTCCAAAATCATTTCGGTTTGAAGACGAAATCGATACCATATTGCCTGTTACTTCGCAAAGGTTGATCATTGAAAAAGCATTCCGAATTACCCACTACATTCGACACTTCGAAAAACTCCTTGATCACTATCTCTTTCCTGCTTTTGTATTCTATTGGATAAAAGTACTGCAACGGATCCTGTCTGCTTCCAAACCACAGCCGATCTTTTTCGGCCACATAAATGGCCCCAAGGGTGCTGCTTGTTTGTTCCACAAACTCATAATCACTACAACCCTCACACTTTAAGTACCTCGAGACAAACAGAATTCTACTGTACACGCTATCTTTGGAAAAGCTTAGCTCCATACTTACTTCAAGACGGCCGTAGTCGCCCGCCTCGTAAGAGTATTCGGGTATGTCCTGACTAAACAGGCAGTCCCAGTTGAACGTCGACGTGGGCACATCTTCAAAAACATAGTTTTTGGAAACCCAAGTGTGGGCTGAAAGAAGCTCATGGGGTGTAACGAGATTGTCTTCCTTACTGCAGCTGAGCAAGGGAAACAAGAAAACCATTAGCCAGCGTACGGGTTTGAACATAGTATATTGAATCTTGTGAGACGAAGCAAAGTAACCCTGGCAGACGTGCATGTTTGGTGAAAGCCGTGATTCGTTCGATGAAGCACCCAGCTTTTATGGACAAGTGTTGGAGCAAGACATCAGCTTATGCTGTTGCTGGTAGACCCGCTATTTCGTATTCGCATCATTGATCTCCACCCAGTAGCCATCGGGGTCTACGATGTAGATTTGACTGGCGCCATCAATGCGAACATTCGACTCGCCAGACTTGCCCTGCCAGCTTTCAAATGGGATGCCGACTTCGTTTAAATGTTTCATGTAGGGTTTGATATCTGTTGTATGCAGACAGATGTGCATGTTCTTTTCCATCTGGATTTTGCTGTTGTCGCCCTGAATGATGTGAAGTTCTTGTCCATTGCCCAGGTAGAACCAACGGTGTCTGCCGTCTTTGATCGGACAATCCATTTCTTTCAGACCAAGGGCCTTCATATAAAACTCAGCACTAACGTTCATGTCTTTAACGTAGAGCGCATAGTGATCGAAAGACAGCGACGGCAAGTTCTGAGTGGACTGGGCAAAGCTGCCAGCGCAGAAAATAAGTGATACTGCAAGGGTGGCGAAAATGTGTTTCATTTTAAGTGTTTGTTTAAGGACAGTTTAATTGTGGCGTGTTCTGCCAGTTTGATAAAGAAATATAAGCCACAATCTGGTAATTCCTTGGGTTCTTTCTTTCTTTAATCAACGGTTCGTTGCCTGACTCAAGCGAATCAATTTCAGGAGTGACCCGAAGTACAAGCTAGTACTTTTATTGTTTTCATGACAGAAAAGAAGGTTTTAACCGGGCTAATTGTGATTTGCACCCTGCTTGCCTTAACGGTACAGTTAGTCGGCGGTATTTCGGGAGATGGAGCAAGAGCCGACTTACCCATTATGTATTGGCCGCTGGGCTTTGGAGCGGTGGCGTTGCTATTAGTCGTTCCTGTGTACAATACCTGCGAATGGCTAATGCCCTTCAAAGAGAGGGAGAAACTGATGCTGGCTTGTCTTATAAGCATTCTTTACGGTCTCTTATTGGTTTTGCTGGCGCCGATTGTTGCTATTCTTTTCGAAAGGCTATTTAAGGTCAATGAACACTTCAATTTTTCAAGCCTGTCTTTGGTTTATGCATCGGATTGGGTTTTTATTTTGCCATGCACGCTTTTTTATTTCCTGCAGCTGCTTTTTGTGGTGCTACTAAGGCAAAAGGATCAGATAGTGAGAGATAAAGAGAAGGTCCTGGAATTAGAGAACCAGCTAAAGGAAGGAGCACTGAGCAGCTTGCAATATCAACTAAGGCCGCATTTTCTTTTCAACTCGCTCAACAATGTTGCCATGATGGTTAGAAAAGGCGAAAAGGAAGCCTCAGTCGATGCTCTGGTGAGTCTGAGTACTATTTTGTCAAAAGTGATGCGACGGGATAAGGAACAGATGATCAGGCTTCAGGAAGAACTTGACCTACTTGAGAATTTCATCACAATTGAAAGGCTGAGGGATGATAAAGTATCCATTTCTGTTGATGTGGCGGATGGAGCGAATGCTGCAATGGTGCCTGTGCTGCTCCTACAACCCATTGTGGAAAATGCTTTTAGATTTGCCAGGGAAAGTGGAATTGATGAACCTTCGGTGCGCATAAATGCAGCAGTAGTCGGGCAATCTGTTCAGCTAAAAGTGTTTAATTCCGGTAAAGGGCTCATAGGTTGGACGCTGATGGACTCGTCGGGTATCGGCCTTATCAACACTATTCACCGGCTTCGCTATATTTATGGCACCAGCTTCTCGTTTACCACAACGGATTTTCCCGGTGGAGTAGAGATAGTTATTGAAATACCCTCAAAATTAGAAAGGCATTGAAAAGAGTCCGCTGCTTGATAGTTGATGATGAAAAGGAAGCCAGAGAAGGTCTTTTTCTCATGCTGAAGGCTTATGAGCAGCTTGAGGTTGTTGGAATATGCGCTAATGGGCTTGATGCTATTACGCAAATTGACACGCTACGGCCCGATCTGGTGTTTTTGGATATACAAATGCCCCAGGTAAACGGGTTTGAAGTTGTCAACAGCCTTGAACCGCCCTTGCCTGCTTTTGTGTTCATCACGGCCTTCGACGAGTATGCGCTCAAAGCATTTGAAGTGCATGCGCTGGACTACCTGCTCAAACCATTTACCAAAGAGCGACTTGACGAGGCGGTTGCGCATGTTAGTCTGTTTTTGGATAAGGGGACGGGTGCGCCAAAAGAAATACGGCAAATAGCTAAATTATCTACTGACAACGCCAGATCTGACAGTGTGGTCAATAGTGATGGGCTTTCAGGTAAGCTCGTCATCAAGGCTGATGGCAGGTTGTATTTTATCGAATGGGCTTCCATTATCTGGATACAAGCCTACGACTACTATGTGAAAGTGCACACAAAGGACAAATACTACCTGGTAAGAGAAAGTATGAAAAAAATAGAAGCCAGGCTACCCGAAACCACTTTCTTGCGGGTGCACAAGTCCAGCATAGTGAATACTTCCTATATTCATTCTATTGAGTCTGTGGGGAATAACGACCATCTAATAACTCTACAGAGTGGAGTCAAAGTAAAGTCGAGCAGAAGTTATTCAGCTTCCCTTCAAAAGTGGATGAACTAATCGGCTGACTGCATGTCCCTTGCGATTTACTGCATTTGTTTTGAGCCAAAACCTTTAACCATTTGATTTGACTCATGATCAAAAACTACCTCACCATTGCTTTTCGGGTTTTCAAAAGGGACAAGATTTACTCTTTGATGAACCTGCTCGGGCTTACAGTGGGTATTACTGCCTCCCTTTTGCTGTTTGCCTATAGCTACAATGAGTCACAATACGACCAGTATCACGAAAACAAGGACAGAATCATTCGGATAGTGATGGACGTCAATTTTGGCGACGATACACGGGCGGTGGCTGTGGTGCCGGCTGCGTTGGGCAACTTTATGAAAGAACATGCCCCTTCGGTAGAGGAATATGCCATGCTGAGGTCGATTCCTCATGCTGGCTTTCAGGTGGTGAAGGGCGATGAAGTGGTGGCCGAACATGGGTTGTTCTACGCCAGCCAGGGGGTGCTGGACATGTTTACCTACGATTGGCTTGCTGGAGATAGGGCTACGGCACTTGTGCCTCACAATACCATCGTGTTGAACCGGTCGCTGGCTGAAAAGTATTTTGGCGAAGTTAACAAAGCAGTCGGTGGGGTTATTTCCAGAGACGACGGTACCCAATATAAGGTGACAGGTGTAATTGAAGATGTAAACCAGAAAGGGCACTTTACGCCAAATGCGCTGGTGAGCCTTTGGGATGATTCAAAACCAACCAACTGGAGAGACTGGAACTGGTGTACTTACCTGCTGTTGTCAAACCCAGGAGAGGACTTCACTCCTGTGTTTCAACAGGCATTTGATGAAAACATGGCCCCGGAGCTTGAGCAGCAGGGGGGTGGCAAGATCACTTTTTCTACTCAGAAGCTCACGGATATCTATTATACCTCCCGACTTGAGTTTGAAATGCAACCCAACGAAGGCAACAGGGCATTTATTCAGGGTTTTGCGATTGTTGGGTGCTTTTTGTTGCTGCTGGCTATTATCAATTATGTTAATCTTGTTACGGCCCAGTCACAAAAAAGAGCCAGAGAGGTTGGTGTGAAAAAGGCCTTTGGAGTAGGCTCCAACGCACTCAGGATGCAGTTTTTCACCGAGGCTTTTGTGTACGTGCTGTTGGCAACGATGCTTTCTTCAGCCACACTGGTTGTCATGAACCCTGTTTTTCAGCACTTCACCGGAGACAAGCTACCGGTTGAACTGTTGGTAGGCTGGGAGGCGCCTTTTTTGGTGTTGTTCTTTATTTTGATCATTACCATTCTCTCAGGTGCTTACCCCGCCATTGTTATTTCCTCTTTCCGACCTGTTCAAGTATTGAAAACCAACGGCGCTGGTAAGTCGGGAGGTGGATTGTCGTTGAGAAAAGCGCTGATTGTGCTGCAGCTATCTGTTTCCCTGCTGATGATAGTCGGAATCACTGGTGTGTATACGCAGTTAAGGTTTATTAGCGGCTACAGCCTGGGCTTCGAAAAGGAACAGGTGCTGTTGTTTAATTTGCCCAATGCCGCCGTTGGCAACTATCATCCTCTCCGGGAAAGATTGATGACTTACACTCAAATTGGCGGAGTAGCCTCGATGACAGATGCTCTTGGAGAAAAACCACCGGTAAATGACTTTACATATGAGACCGACGAGGGAGAGAGAACAGAGATCATACAGCAGTTGTGGGTGGACGAAGGCTTCTTCAAAACCATCAAAGTGTCCCTGCTGGCGGGACGTGATTTCCGCTATCTGGCAGAGAACGATACTACTCACTCAGGAGTTTTAGTCAACAGGGCCTTTGTAGAGCACGCCGGTTGGAAGATAGCAGATGTTCCCGGCAAGCGCCTTTGGTCGCATGACTGGAGTGACAGAATTATTGGTGTGGCGGAAGACTTCCATGTGGTTTCACTACACGATAAGCTGGAACCTTTGGTGTTTCGTTACAATATGCCGTCTCGGAATATGTTGGTGCGCTACAATGGCCCATTTTCTGAAGCGATGGACATCATTCAGGAGGCTTCCTGGGAAGTGGCTGGAGAAGAGTTGCCTGCCTGGACGTTTCTTGATCGTAAGTTTCAGCTTCAGTATGAAGAAGATGAAAAAAGAGCTAGCCTCCTGGCCGTATTTACAGGCATAGTCATCTTCATTGCCTGTTTAGGATTGCTTAGCGTCACAGCCTACGAGGTGAGGCGGCGAAATAAGGAAATCGGCATCAGAAAGATACTCGGAGCCAGTGCTGGCGGCATTCTCCTGCTTTTCTCACGATCCTACATTGCGCTTGTCGCCTGGGCGGCGTTGCTGTCCATTCCTGTTGCCAACTACCTCCTCACCGAGTGGCTTGGCAGCTTCGCTTACCGCATTGAGGTCGACTGGTGGATGCTGGTGCTGCCGTTGGTTGTTCTTGCTGGAATCTGTGCAGCGGTTATCAGCATTCAATCGGTGAAGGCCACGAGGGTGAATCCGGTGGAAGCGCTGAGGTGTGAGTAAGAATTGATCTTGAGATTGTGACTAGTTTAGTGTCGGACTTTTACATTTCAGCTCTTGATGTTAACTTGAAACAAAAAGTACATGGAAGCCCTCTGCACACACCTCCAAAACTTTCTGCCCAAACCTTCAGATGTTCACGTCTGCGAAGAATGTGTTAAAATGGGCGGGAGCTGGGTGCACCTTCGTACATGCCAAACCTGCGGCGTTACTCTCTGCTGCAACTCTTCACCAGGCACCCACATGACGAAGCATTTTCAGGCTACTGGCCACCCTGTGGTTATTTCAGCTGAGCCTGAGGAGTATTGGGCTTACTGCTACGAGGATGACGCCTTTATGCGTTATCACTTATCAGGCTGAACCTTATTTCCCCACACTCTTCAACACCCTCTCCACAATCCCGTCCATGCTGCTGCTGTCAATCCAGCGGGCTACGATGACTAAGTCGTTTTCCTGGTCGACGTAGATCATATTGGCACCAGCACCTAAATGATAAAAGGCAGAGGCCGGAGCACTTGGCAAAGGCTTCTGCTCGGTGTTCAGGAAAAAGTTCATGAAGCCGTAGGTAGTCTGCACGGGTGTAGGTGTTCTGGCCATGCTCAGCCACTTTTCGGAAATCAGCTGCTGGCCATTCCAGTTACCATTGCGTAGCGTTAGATAGCCAAAACGGGCCTGGTCGTAGGCATTGATGAACATGCCGCCGCCCCAATGCGACCCACCGCTGACGGACTGCACAGGCTTGCCGTCCAGCACGATCCACGAATTTTCGTAGCCCAGCCAACGCCAGGTAGGAGAGGCTCCAATAGGATCCATGATGTTTTCTTTGAGCACTTCTGGTAGTGGCTTTCTCCAAACGTTGAGAATGCACAATGCTAGCAGGTTCACTCTCGTGTCGTTATATTTGTAAAAGCTGCCCGGCTCGTTTCTTTCTCTCCCAATCCAGCCTTCAGTGTCACGGGGCGGACGGTCGGCCCAGTCGGGCTTTCCCCAGAGCGTGCCTTCCCAGTCGCTGGTTTGGCGCAGCATGTGGTTCCAGGTGATTTTTCGGTTGTGCTCAGAGGCAAATAGCTCCAGCACGTCAGGCTCTTCAAACGACTCGGCTTTGTTGAGCGACATCCGGGCTGGCTCGTAGGGAATCACCGGGCCGATGTAAGGATATACCTTGTCATTCACATCTCTGATAAGGCCTTTGTCGTAGGCGAGGCCAACAGTGGTGGAAAGAAAGCTTTTTGCAACGCTAAACGTTTGATCTACCCGATCAGGATCGCCCCATTTGGCAATGATGTAGCCATTTTTGATCACCATGCCTGTAGCCGGGCCTCTTTCTTTCAGCGGGCCAACGGCGTCCCCAAAGGGCTCCTTCCCGAAGCTGAGGTAGTGAGCCTCCTTTAGGTTTCTCGAAGCTTTCGACTCGCTGGCAATAGCGAAATCGACTGCTTCTTGCAGCAATGAGGGATCGACGCCCATAGCGGCCGGTGTGCGTTCTTCCCAGCTACCTGCCGGAGGGAAGTATGGCTTGAGTGCTTTGCTTTTTTGACTGAATAATAGGGCAGGAGCCGTAGTGAAAATGAAAAGAAGGCAAATTTTGAACTTCATGATGCTGGATGGACTAAAAATGAAACAGGTGGTCAGTGATTTTTTGTGCAGACCAAATTTACTATTCAGTCACAAAAAAACATTAACCACCTGTCACAGAAAGAAATGAGATTTGAGTACTTGTCTACCTCCGACTGCCTCCCAGCCTTTCAGGCGTCTGACGATTGCCACCACTGATGCCAGCGCCATCGTACCGACGCCTGCTTCGGTCTTCCGTCTTCCAGCTTCTATCTTCTCCCTACTCTTGCTCGACAATCACCACTTTCTCCATCACTTCACCCTCTCTGATCGCATCTATCACATCAAGGCCTTCGAACACTTTGCCGAAAACGGTGTGGTTTCTATCAAGGTGGGCTGTGTTTTTGCGGCTATGGCAAATGAAGAATTGTGAACCGCCAGTGTTTCTGCCAGCGTGCGCCATGCTGAGTACGCCACGGTCGTGGTATTGGTTTTCGCCGTCAAGTTCGCAGGGAATAGTGTAGCCAGGTCCGCCAGCTCCTGTACCTTTAGGGCAGCCGCCTTGAATAACGAAATCAGGAATAACCCTGTGGAAGGTAAGCCCGTCGTAGAAATTATGATTGGCTAGTTCTTTAAAGTTGGCTACTGCCTTTGGAGCGTCTTTTTCGAAGAACTTGATCTTCATAACGCCTTTCTTCGTGTGTATCTCGGCTATTTGCATGATGTTAGTTGATATTTTAGTGTAAATTAAGCGATGACCGTTTGTTGGTTGTTATACTTATTTCGGCTTGCAAAACACACAAAAGTAGTATTTGTATGCAACTGATCTCTACATTATTATCAAAACGAATTCTTTTTGCCCTGTTTTTTCTTGTGTGCTCTTTAGCTGTCCTGGGTCAAACTGGGTCGCTGTCGGGTCGGGTGATAGATGCTGGCACAGAGGAACCATTGCCATTTGCTAATGTTTTTATCAGTAGCACCACCATGGGCTCCACCACTGCGCTGGATGGCTCGTTTCTGATCGAGCGAATACCTTTTGGTGCGGTTCAGTTGGTGGTTTCATTTGTCGGCTACAAGCACCAAACATTCAATTTTGATTTCACTGAAAGCTTCAACCTTAGCACAGCCATATCGCTTGAACCGGCTTTGGAAGAGCTGAGCACCATTGAGGTTACTTCGAAAAAAGACAAGAAGTGGGAAAGAAATCTATCTAAATTCACCAAAGTGTTTCTTGGTGAGACAGAATTTTCTAAGGGCTGCAAAATATTGAATCCCTGGGTGCTTGAGTTTGCAGAAGACAAGGACAACGGGCTGGTGGCAACGGCTAGTCGGCCAGTGGAAATCGAAAACCACGCATTGGGCTACAAGGTATTTTATCATTTGCGGCTTTTCAAGGCCAATTCGACAAATTTCTTTTTTACTGGGGAAACCAGGTTTGAAGAAATGACTCCCGCAGATGAGAAGCAAAAGAGCCAGTGGATCAAGAATAGAGTCATCGCTTTTAAAGGGTCGACAAGGCATCTCTTTTTGGCTATACTTTATGAGTATATTCAAAAGGGACAATTGCAGCAGGAAGGCTTTGCCTTGCTTCAGGAGAAGTTCCCAAGGGAAGGGCCCATTGTGCGGCACCCCGATCTTGCAAAAACAAAAAAAGAAATCCTGATTGACTACCCACTGGAAAACCTGGTGGGAGCCTCTTACCGGGCAGGGCTTTACAGAATATTGCTCAGCGGCAAAGTAGAGGTGCATTACAAAAGGGAGCAGGGGGTGCCAAAAAACACGATTTACAACGACACACTGGCGGAGGTGTCGTGGCTGGAGGTGAAGGAAGGCTACGTAGATGTGACTAAAACCGGCCTTAACCAAAAGCCCGACCAGCTGCTGGTTTCAGGCGCCATGAGCCAGGGTTGGGTGGCCATGATGCTGCCCAACGATTATGACCCCGCCAGCAATAACCCTTAGGAAATGGCTTCTTTTACCGCCGCCACGTTCTTTGGCGAGTTCCCAATGAATATTTTTCCATCAATGACAAAGACTGGACGTTTTAGAAAGGTATACTCCTCAAGAATATAATTTCTGTAGTCCTGATCGCTCAATTGTTTGTCCTTTAACCCAAGGGCTTTGTATTTCATGGCCACTCTCGAAAACAAGGCCTCATAAGACCCTGCCATCGCTTTCATTTCGTCGATTTGTTCGGGGGTAATAGCCTCCTTTTTGATGTCCTGATAGATAAACTCTTTGCCGATGCCGAGCTCTTTGATAATGCGCTGGCAAGTGGAACAGGTGGAGAGGTGATACACTTTCTTCATAGGGCAAAGAAAAGAAAATTTGTGCAATTAGACCCTTGATGGACGGCATTTGCAACTAATCATCTATACCCCGTGAGGCAAGCGATTTGATTTCCTGCTGAAGACACTTCACTTGGGAATGGAGCCAGGCAAATCGAAAACTGCTTAAAATTCTTATTGGTGAACGTTATAACTTCTTGATCCACTGAGTGTATCCAGCGGGTAAGATTTATGAAGACCAAAAAATTTGTAAGGACAATCGACTAAGTCAACAAACCTGGTCGTTGCAGACAAGGGAGTTAATCTTTGCGAGAGTTACTGAACAGCCAGATGCTAATGCCAGCCGCTGTGATAAGGGTACCCACAGCAATGGCGAGATTAACGTTGCGCTGGGTACGTCTTGCTTTTGTTAGGTAGGAAGAGCCAAGCCCCTTTTCTTCAATGAAATGCTCAATACTTTTCAGCCTGCTCTCAATTTCTTCCTTCGCTTTCGTTGCTATGTCCATAGTTTTACGGTTTATATTATACAATACACAACGCCTGGGAACCAAAAATAGTTTAGATGCAGAGGATTCCTGTTTCTGTCGCCTCAGTTTGTTTCATCACGAATCAACCGCTAAATCTGGTCATCGTTGTTAGCCGATTGACTGACTACACATGTGTTCCTTATTCTGTCTTAGCCTCAGATGCCGACCTTTCCAGCAGCAGGATGTGAAGACATAAATACACCAAAATGGAGCTCGTAGCCTGCTACTCTCTCCTTAAACCCTCTACCGGATTAGCCCTTGCCGACCGCAATGATTGGGCTCCAACAGTCAGAAGCCCAAGTGTAAGTACCAGTACCCCCGGTAGCACAAAGTAGAACCACTGAATAGACATCTGGTAGGCAAACTTGGACGTCCATTCCACGATGATGTAGTTAGCCAGTGGTACCGAGATCACAAAAGCGATGAGTATCAGCTTGACATAATCTTTTGAAAATAGCAACACTATGGTGGCCGAGCTGGCCCCCAGCACTTTTCTTATGCTGATTTCTTTGGCTTTGCGGCTTGCGGTGAAAGCCGATAAACCGATAAGGCCCAGAATTGATACAATAATACAGATGTAGGACAACGTTGAAATGAGTTTCAGTTGAATTTGGTCGGCCCGGTATTGTTTGGCAAATTCTTGATCGAGAAAAGTATATTCAAAAGGATGATTGGGATCAAAGCCAGTCCAAATCTCCTCAATATCGGCAATTGTTGCTTTCATATCTTCTCCTTTGATGCGTATATGAATGCGGCCGCCATCACTTTCATCCAGCACAATGAACAAGGGTTCAATTTTGTTGTGCAGCGACTCGAAATTAAAGTCTTTCACGACACCAATAACCTCACCAAAGGTTTCGCCATGAAAGTACTTCACTTTTTTGCCCACCGCATTATCTCCCCATCCCAATTCTCTGGCACCGGTTTCGTTGACGATGAACTTCATAACATACTCTGCCTCAGAATCTGGATTAAAATCACGTCCGTCTACTAGTTCTATGCCCATGGTTTCAATGTAGTCCGGCCCCGACCAAATCATGGTCATACTTTGCTGTGCCATAGCGGTATCTCTTTCGACCCACAAAACCTGCCCGCCGAAACCCATACCGGGTGTGCCGTAGCCTGTGGCAGCACTCAATATGTTAGGATTTTTCCTAAGCTCAGTTCTTATCGCATCCATGTGGTTGGCCGTAACGGTGTCTTTGACTTCGATCACTAACACGTTGTCTTTCGCAAAGCCGAGCTCCTTGTGTTGCATGTACTCGATTTGTTTGTCCATGAGCACGGTGCAAATGATAACAAAAAGCGAAATCACAAACTGGAAGACGATGAGGCCTTTTCTTAGGAGAGTGCCCGATTTGTCACCTGTGAAGGTGCCTTTTAAAGCCTGCACCACTGGCACAGAGGGGATGTACAGGGCAGGGTAGATTCCGGAAAGCACACCCACCAGCAGTGTGATGGTAAACATGCCGATGGTAAGGAATGGATTGCTGAGAAAGTTGAGTGACAGGTTCTTATCAATCCATGAATTGAACGGGGTAAGCTCCAGCACGACATACGAAAGCACAATTGCTATCAACATGGCGATGAAGGCTATCAGGATGGCTTCCAGCATCACATTACGGAACAGTTCTGCTTTTGAGAATCCGAGCACTTTACGAATGCCCATTTCACCTGTCCTCACCACGGAGCGGGCTGTGGCCATGTTCATATAGTTGATGCAGGCCAAAATGATGATAAAAATGCCTACTATGGCAAATGTGTAAACATAGTTGATATTACCTACCGGCTCATCGCCGGAAAGGTCAGAGTTGAAATGAATATCAGCAATGGGCTGTAATTTTGGTGTAACAGTTCCATTGATGCGTTTGGCAAAAAGCCCAAAGGTTTTGTCAAATATGGGCGGGAATTTGTCGTAGAATGTGTTGGGGTCATAGTCAACGGGCATTAGAAGGTAGGTGTACCCATTAGGGTTCCAGAAACCTTCCGATTTTCGGGTGGCATCGCCTTCTTCAATCCAATCTCGGGGGGCGATGTGCGACAAAAGGATTTCGTACTTGAGGTGGGTATTGTCCGGAAGATCAGAAATGACAGCAGTAACTTTGCGAGTGTCTCCTTCTGGAAAAATCAACAGTTTGCCAACCGCCTCCTCGTCTCCAAAATATTTTTGAGCGATGGTCTTTGTAATGACGACCTTGCCAGGGCCTTCCAGGCATGACTTTGGATCACCTTCAAAAAAAGTATGATCAAACATAGAAAACATGTTGCTGTCCGCCCTCCAGATCTTATCCTCGTAGAATTGCTTAAGCACACCATCCTGCGTTTTGTACTCTACCATCGACTCGCCATATCCCAGAAAACGCACATACTCCAGCACTTCGGGGAGATCGGCTTTGAGGATGGGTGCCAGCTCCCTGGGCGTATTGGCTGTATTGAAATCTGCGCCATCAGCTTTCAGGTGGTTGGTAAAGCGATAAATCTGCTTGTGTTTGGCAAAATGCTGGTCGTAAGTGAGCTCTCCCTGGAGGAAGAGCAGGAGAATGATGCCTACGGTGATACCAAGCGCCAGCCCGAGGATGTTGAGCACGGAGTAAACGCTGTCTTTCAGAAATAGCCTGAGGGCAAAGATGAGGTGGTTGCGAAGCATGAGCTAGTATTTTGAGTTGTTACACCAAAAATAACGAATGCTGGCATTCCACGACTGAAGCTTGCAGCAAGAGGTAGGGGGAATGCAGGAACAGGCTACGCACCCAGCCTTTCCAGCAAGTGTGCCTTGAAGTTTCGGCTCACCTTAAGCTGGGCACCATCTACTAATTCTATTTCATATTCATTGTTCTCCTGCTTGTGCAGCGCCTTAACAGAAGCGTGGTTAACAATGTATGACTTGTGTATTCGTGTAAAGCCACTGTCGGGCAGGCGCTCTTCCATTTTTTTCATGGTTTCCCTTAGCAGGAAGAAGCGAGCTGCCACATGGATTTTCACATAGTAGTCAAATGCTTCCACATACCGGATGTCGGCAAGTTCCAGCAAATGAATGCTGCCGTCTACCTTGATCACCAACCTTTGCTGATCACCATCATTTTGAACAAGTGACGACGTCCCTTTCAAGCTGGCTTTAGTTTGATCTATCAGGTTTTTAACTGCTCTGTTTTCTAATTCCTGGGCCTTTATTTTCGCTTTCGCCCGGTGTAGCGCCTGGTCGAATCTTTCGTCACTGAAGGGTTTCAATAGATAGTCGACCGCATTGACCTCAAATGCCTTCAGCGCAAATTGATCGTGGGCCGTGATGAAAACGACTTGCGGCCAGGGCTTCGGAAGGCTCGCCAATACTTCAAAGCCATTGATGCCCGGCATCTGCACATCCAGAAAGATCAGGTCTGGTTTCAGGGCCCTTATCTGGTCGATGGCCTCCACTCCATTAGCACAACGTCCTATAAGATCTACCTCTTCGTAGTCTTCCAGCAGTACGGCCAATCCTCGGCGGGCTGTTTCCTCATCGTCAATCACCAGACACTTAATCTTCATATCGACCGAAAAGGTAAAGTAATTCTGAACGCAATGCCAGCGCCTGTGGTCATGCTTTGGAAGCTAAAGTCGGTACCATAGTGACGCCTTAGTCGGTGTATAATATTTGGCAGGCCTATACCTTCCGATCCGTTAGCGGTATCGAATCGTCGCACTTCTTCAGTAGTGTTGAAGACAGTGAGCACCAGGGAGCCGTTCTCTTTTGTTCCTGTGATGCTGATCTTTTGCTGCCGCAGGCTGTCTTTCACCCCATGTTTGAAGGCATTTTCAACCAGTGGTTGTAAAATCATTTGTGGCACGCTGGCCGGGAGTAAGTCTTCGTTGAAATCTTGTGTTACTTCTACCTGGTCGCCAAACCTCACCTTTTCAATCATCAGGTATTTGTTCAGCAGCTCAATTTCCTCCGAAAGGGGCACCGTTTTTTCTCGTTTCCTTGACAGCACCGACCGCAGAAGATCATTAAGCGATGCGATCATGGCTACGGCCAGTTTGTTCTCTTTGAGCCTCACCTTCATGGCAATGCTGTTCATAGCATTGAAAAGAAAGTGTGGGTTGAGCTCTGTTCGCAATACGCTAAGGTCAGACGCAGCCAGCTCTTTTTGAATAGCTTCCGATTTTTGCTTTTCAACGGCTAGTCGCTCTCTGGTTTGTAAGTACAAAAACACGAAGATATAACCCCAATACCAGAGCATCCCATCAAACAAATAGGGCCACGATTGCCGGATATAGCTGCCTGGCTGATAAAAATTATAGTGCTCGGGCAGTTTAAAAAAGCGTTCCAATAAAATGATGACCAACCCTGTTAGGATAAAATGCAGCATCCCAAAGCCTGCGCTTATTGCCAAATGTTGTTTGATGAAAGCCCGCCGCCCATTTGTTTCCAGCGATTTGAAGAAATACTGTGCAAAGGGGCTAAGTATCCAAAGGGAAAGGAAGTAGCCGCCAGGCCAAAAAAGGATATTGTCGGCGATTAACCCAGTAGTCCATGCCTCTCTGGCCCAGACAAAGCCAAAAAGCCCTGACAGCACCAGGGTGTTGTAGGGAGCGAATTGCCTGCTGGTAAAAGGTTCGTTTGGTGCCATTGGTTGAATCCCAGGATTTCCAAACGGCGAAATTAGTCAATTGTTGGGTTTCGGAACTATCTGGTCTACAAAACCCCGGGGTAAACGCTTTCACTTACAACCCTTAAAGAGTTTGTTGTAGTAAGCACAATAGAAGGTCATATCAGGTGCGACTATAAGAAAGTGAACCCTTGAAGGAGTTCTTACAAAACGTCCTTAAATGGCCTTGCTCTGCGCAAAGCCCAGACCTCTCAATTCCTCGGCCCATAAACCGGCATAGCCACTCCCGTCTCTAAAGCCCCCAAATCGGGGGCCTTGCCCGCAAACCCATCTGTGATATTGGGAATGGCTACACCTGCATCTATCGCCTTACTGCCTTTTCTCAGGGAAAAGTCAACCCCTTCCACTGCGTAGATATGCCCTCTTTTGTCAGGTACAGTTACATTTTCGAAGACATCGAAATCCAGTTCTACGCCATGAGTCTCAAAGCCCGTGAGTTTGCTCAATTCTTTTAAGGTAGTAGCTTCCACCCAGGTAAGTTCTTTCTCATCTGCCTGGTTTTGAGCATTGTTGGTAGGGTAACGGAGTCGGTATGGTTTTTCGGAATTGCTTTTTTTCCGGTAGCCATTAAAGTCCATTGTGGAGTAGGTGGTGAGGGTTGTAGCACTTAGCGCCTGACGACTGTCGGAAGGCCCCATAAAAATATTGTTGCGGAAGTGGCCATTGGAAAATACGCTGATGGCCGCCTCGGTAATGAACGTGTTGTTGTAGGTGTAAATACCAGCCGGGCGGATCATGTACTTCAGCGCCGTGCCCGGGGTGTTATAGCAAATATTGCGGATAAAGTACACAGGGCCACCAAACATGGGCTGAGCACTCAGAGAGGCGTGGTAGGAATTAAAGCCCCGGTTTTCAAATACCCGGATATTGTGCACGCCGCCATCAGCTTCAATAAAGTCGTCGGCCATGTTGAAGATATCGTTTCTGTAAAAGTCGATCGACGCACACTTGGGCTTGCCTTCTTCTGGCAGTCCATGCGTATCAACGCTGACACCATCGTGGAAAAACGAAATGCTGTTGTGGCACACCACGTGCCCCTGACCATAAACCTTGATGGCCACGTAGGAGGTAAGCGGGGCAGGTTTTTCGAAGCCATACCAGCCGATAAGTGTGTCGGGCTCATGACGGCCAATGAGGGTGTTGTCAGCGATATAAAAATTTTTGGAATCGGCACTGTGCGTCATCACAGCCATGCCAATGTCTTCCATTTTACAGTGCGTCACGGTCAGTCCGCTGGCACCCATCACTCTTTTTAGTCCGGCATAAAACGCCACCTCTGTATTCCTGATAGTCAGTCCTTCGAAGTAATGGTAGTCGGCGGCCATTACATCGAAAAGCCTGTAGGCCCCATCTCCATCGAAAATAACCTCACCGTCGCCAGCTGCCTTAATGGTGATAGGTTTTTCCGGTGTGCCTTTTTGTGTCAGCACGTAAGCGCCGTGAAAATCAAGTGCCAGCTCATGCGCATATTTTCTTCTATCTCCTTTGTAAAGACCAGCGTGAACCAAAATAACATCTCCCGGCTGCACCCTTGGCTCTGGCACCATCCACCAATCGCCCTGGTTGCCTTCGCCATAGTAGGCAGCATTCAAACCAGTAAACGCTGGGCTTTCCTTTGGGCCGTCGTAGCCCATGGGGTAGACATGGTAGGTTTGCCCACCAACATAGGGCTGTGGCTCTTTCCTGGTTGTGAAGGTGACCAATTTCTCAGAAATGCCTTCCACACCATCAGGGTCGGTCAAACTGAACCGCCCCTCGTAGCTGGTGCCGGGCTCCAGGTTAAAAATGCTTCCAGCAAACATATCGGGCACGGTATACACCCAACGCTGGTCGTGACCATACACCTTTTCATCACCAATTCTCAGCAACGGATGCCCTTGCTTCCATTGCGTGTCTCCCTTTTTTCGGTATTCCACCGATACCGTGGCGTTTCGGTTGTCGTCACCAAAAATTTTCCATTCGAAGCCAGCGCACAACAGGGTAGAGGGTTCGACGATAAACTCGTCTGCCATGGTTTTGTCAGCTACAGAGGCAGGCTGCCAATTGATAAAAAGGAAAGAGGCAAGGAGCGCAGTTAGGGTGATTGTCTTCATAAGAAAAAGGTACGGGTATAGATGTCGAAAGGAAACCGAAATAGGAGGAACCACCTCTAATCAGTGTTTGCCGGTGTTGCCTCAAAAGCCTTTGTTGCTTCTGCTTCTTTTAGGGCAAAGCGAAAACGACCATCCAACCGCCCGGCTTGTCTCTGTTGCCGGTGACGGCAATTGCTAAATACTGCTTGCCATTTGCCTCGTATATCGCCGGACTGGCGTACCCATTGCCGGGCAAGTCTGCCGTCCATATTTCGTCACCTGTCTCTTTGTCAAACGCTCGGATCTTCTTGTCACCGGTAGCTGCTATAAACACCAGCCCTCCGGCCGTTACCACCGGCCCGCCGTAATTCTCGATACCAGTTAGTGGATCGCCTGGCTGCTGAAGTTCGGGAATATTGCCCAGCGGCACCCGCCAGGCATACTCTCCTGTATTCAGGTTGATGGCGTTCAATGTACCCCAGGCTGGCTTGATGGCTGGACGTCCTTCCGGGTCTCTAAAATACCCATAAGCCGTCAGATTGAGGTAAACCATGCCGGTGTCAGACTCGTTCTGGGATTTTTGAGAAATCTTGTCCCTGTTGATCTCCAGCAGGTAAGACAGGATTTCTTCCTCATTGCCTGTCGCCACCTGCCCAAAGGCTGGCATTTTTCCCTTACCGTTTTTAATCCTGTTAAGGATATCGTTTTTGCTTAGCCGCTTCCCCACGTCGGTAAGGGATGGAATAGAGGGATCGGTTGCCTGTTTGTTAGTACCGTGACAAGAGGCGCAGTAAGTGTTGTAAAAAGAACGTCCCACATTGTACATGCTTTGATCTCTCGGGCTTTTCCAGGCTACGCCCCGGCTTACTTTGGCAATTTCGGGCGACTCATTGGCATTGAGGTAGAGCAGGCCTGTTTCCTGATCCCAGGCGGCACCGCCCCATTCCGAACCGCCACGGCTGCCCGGTGTCAGCAGTGTGCCACTCGTATCGGGCGGGGTATAAATTCCTTCATATCTGAAACGCATGAAGGCGTCAAGCACTTCCTTTTTTGATTCAGAGGTGAAGCCTGATAAATCATCGTCTGAAAGATGTTGCTTTGAATAAGGCAACGGTATGGTCGGGAATGGTTGTGTGGGCCAGGCTTCCTCTCCGGGAATATTGCTGGCTGGTACAGGCCGTTCTTCTACAGGAAAAACAGGCTCGCCGGTTTCCCTGTCAAGAACAAATAGAAGCCCGGTTTTTGTTGTTTGAGCAACTGCATCAATTTGCTTGCCGTTTTTTGTTACGGTGATCAGGTTGGGAGGGGCTGGTAGATCATAGTCCCACAGGTCGTGGTGGGTGGTTTGAAAGTGCCAGATGAGCTTACCGGTGCCAGCATCCAAAGCCACAAGGCTATTGCCAAACAGGTTCATCCCCTTCCGATCCGACCCATAATAGTCGTAGGCGGGCGAGCCCAGCGGCACATAAACAATGCCTCTCTTTTCGTCGAGACTCATACCGCCCCAATTGTTAGCACCGCCTACCTTCTTCCAGGCGTCCGGCGGCCACGTATCGTACCCAACTTCTCCCGGCCAGGGAATCGTGTGGAAAGTCCATTCCAGCTTCCCCTTGCGCACGTCATACGCCCGGATGTAACCCGGAGCGGCGCCATAGGATTCGGAGACCTCTGAGCCGAGAATGATAAGATCATTGGAGATGATACCAGGTGAAGTGGGCACTACCCAGGCTTCTTCTCCTGAGAAGTTCTCAATATTCAGATTTACTTTTCCGTTGTCGCCGAAGCCGGGAATTTGCTTTCCACTGGTTGCGTCTAAAGCGAAAAGGTGGTTTCCGGCAGTGAATAGTATTCTTTTGTCATCCTGCCCTTCCCAGTATGTCACGCCTCTTTTGATAGCACCCCCTTTTCCATCAAAAGGATCGAATGACCAGATGATTTTGCCCGAAGCCGATTCAAGCGCATACACCACATGTCTCGCCGATGTGAGGTACATAACCCCATCAATAATGATTGGATTACACTCGTACTTGACGGCCCTTGCGCCATCCGGGGCGTCATTGGGTTCGAAAATCCATGCAACTTCAAGGGTAGCTACATTTTCCCTGTTGATTTGATCAAGCGATGAAAAGCTGCTGCTGGCTGCATCCGATTTGTAAACCGGCCAGTTCTTATTTTCTATTTTTTCGGACTGGCAGCCGAAAAGGAAAACCAGAATAATGAAGACGAATGGAGCCCGCATTGAAGCTGCAGGCTGACCTTTACATGTAAGGAGACTCATGTAGTTTGCTAGTGTAGGTGTCGGTAAAATGGAAGGTAGAGAGAAATCATGAATTATTGAAGGCAAAATTGATGAGGCCATCGACCCGCTCTTCAATTTTCGCATGATAGTTTAGAGATCATTGCCTAGATTAGAGGGTTGCCAATCTAACTATGAAGAAGACATTTTCCTTTTTTCTATTGCTGAGCTTTGCTGTTTCTGGCTTTGCTCAAAACGGCCGAATGATAGCCGATATCAAATCCCACACCGATGGCACGGCCGTGTGGTGGGCGGGCCACAATAGCTGGATCATTAAGTCCGGAGGGCTCGTGGTGACCACCGACTTGTGGTTGGAAAATGGCAGTCGCATGGCGCCAGCACCGATTACACCGGAGGAGATGGCCTCAGTGATAGATATTTCCTTTGTCACCCATGCTCACGGTGATCATTTTAACGAATACACATCTAAGGTTTTGCTCGAACAATCGAACTGTATTTTTGTGATGCCCGAAAGCTGCCTCGCTGTTGCCAAAAAGCTGGGTATTCCTGACCAGCGAATAGTAGTTGCCAAGCCACGGGAACCTTTTGAAGTAAAGGGAATAAAGGTAGAACCTCTCCGGGCTATTCACGGCAATGCAAATTTTGCCATCTATTATGAAGCCAACCTGCAAGATTGCGGCTATGTACTCAATATTGACGGGAAAAGGTTTTTGCAGCCTGGCGACAGCTACCTCCTGGAAGACCATTTGTTCGCCAAAGACATTGACGTCCTTTTCTTTTCGCCAACAGAGCACAATATGTATATTGATCGCTCCACCATCCTCATCAATGCACTGCAGCCCGATTATATCTTTCCCCAGCACCATAGCACGGTGAAAGTCAGCGAGGAGAACCGTTTTTGGGCCAAAGGCTACCCTGAAGAAGTGAAAATATGGATTGACGATGAGCTTAAAAATCGGTATCATGTTTTTGAGATTGGGGAAAAGAAGCTGATCAGGTGAGAATTGGAGGTTGTGTTTGCCGCTGTCCAGTGGCTCGGTAGGCGGATGTCGAGGCTCTCTGGTCTCATGAATACTTAACTAAAAGATGCGATGAGTAAACAACAGAATGAGTATGATGCCATCGTGATCGGCTCAGGCATCAGCGGTGGATGGGCTGCCAAAGAGCTTTGCGAGAAAGGAGCTAAGACCCTGGTACTGGAAAGAGGGCGGCCGGTCAAGCACATTGAAGACTACCCCACAGCCATGAAAGACCCCTGGGACTTCGATTACCGGGGTAGACTCCCGGTGGGAGACGAGGAGAAAAATCCTGTGGTTAATAGGTGCTATGCCTATGAAGATGCCACAAAGCAATTTTTTGTAAAGGATGAAGAACACCCCTATGTGCAGGAAAAACCGTTCGATTGGATCCGGGGCTACCAGGAAGGTGGAAAATCGCTGATATGGGCACGGCAAGTGCAGCGGTGGAGCGATTTTGAATTTGAGGGTCCCTTGAAGGAAGGATATGCGGTAGATTGGCCCATCCGCTACAAAGATCTAGCCCCCTGGTATTCTCATGTTGAAAAGTTTACTGGCATCAGTGGCAACAGAGACGGCATCCCGCATTTTCCTGACAGCGAAGTGCAGAAAGCATTTGAATTTAACTGCGTAGAAGAAGAGATAAAGAAAAAAATCACCGAGAAGTACGCTGATAGGCCGGTGATTATGGGGCGGTGTGCCCACCTCACCGAGCCACAAGACATCCATAAGGAGCAGGGCAGAGGCCAGTGCCAGGCCCGACATCTCTGCTATCGTGGCTGCCCGTTTGGTGGCTATTTCAGCTCCAATTCCGCTACCTTACCCTGGGCAGCCAAAACCGGGAATCTTACCATGCGAACACACGCCGTTGTCGAATCGATCATTTATGACGATAAACCAGGCAAAGTAACGGGCGTGAGAGTGATTGACGCCAACACGAAGGAGGTGACGGAATATTTCGCCAAAGTGATTTTTGTCAACGCCGCCTGCCTCAATTCCAACCTTATTTTGCTCAACTCAAAATCCAATCGTTTTCCCAACGGCCTTGGCAATGACAATGGATTATTAGGAAGGTATGTCGCTTTTCACAACTATAGGGGCAATATTTCAGCCCAATACGATGGCTTTGAAGATGGTTACTACTATGGCCGCCGACCAACCAGCATTTTTATGCCGTCGTTCCGAAACACGCTCGAAAGGTTTCCGGCCTTCAAAGGACGATACGTTACCGCCTTCAGCGCCGGGCGATCAGGTTGGAACAGAGGAGAAGCAGAGGTCGGAGCAGCGCTCAAAGAGAAGCTGCAAAAGCCCGGTATCTGGAATGTTTTTATGATGCTGCAGGGCGAGACGATTCCCAAGTACGACAATCATGTAAGGCTGAGCGACACTGATAAGGATGCCTGGGGCATACCTCAGTTGGTCACTTCGATCGATTACGATGAGAACGACGAAAAAATGCTGCAGGACTTTCTTGAGCAAGGCAAAGAAATGCTCGAAGCAGCAGGATGCGTCAACATCAATGCCTACGATACCAAACAAGCCCCCGGATTAGATATTCATGAGATGGGTGGTGTGCGTATGGGTAGTGACCCTAAAACTTCTTTGTTGAACAAGCATAATCAGCTACACTTAGCCAGAAATGTGTACGTAACAGATGGGGCGGCCATGACATCCACAGGTTCTCAAAATCCATCGCTCACTTTCATGGCGCTGGCGGCAAGGGCAGCTAACCATGCTATTGAAGAAATGAAAGCAGGTAAGCTGAAATAGTGAGCCGTCATTGTCATTGTGTTAAAAAGACACGAAAACGTTTTGACATCCGTAGCTCATTGTCTAGCTTAGATTGACTCCGACTGGAGGCCCGTTATGATCGGTGTTCCCGGAAAAGGGACGCTGATGAATTAAACGCTATTAATTCCTCTTATATACTATGAACACCCGAAGAGATTTTCTTAAAAAGACCGGAGCAGGGGCTGCCGGTTTGGGCCTCGCTGCCACCTTGCCATTCGACCTTTTCGCAGAGGCACCAGCTAAAAAGCTGTTCTTCGATATCTCCCTGGCGCAGTTCTCCCTGGCGGGCTCTTTCTTTAGCCAGAAGCTGACCAATATCGAGTTTCCGGCGCTGGCTAAAAACACCTACGGCATCTCCAATATCGAATATGTGTCTACTTTTTGGAACGGGAAGGGCGGCGACAAGGAGTATGTGAAAGAACTAAAAGCCCGCACCGACGACCTTGGCGTGCGCAATGTGCTCATCATGGTAGATTCGGAAGGTGAACTAGGCCATCCTGATGCCGCTACCCGAAAGCAAGCCGTTGAAAATCATTACAAATGGGTGGAAGCTGCCAAAGAGCTTGGCTGCCATGCGATCAGGGTGAACCTGGACGGGCCAGGCACCGATGAGGAAATTGCCAAAGCGGGTGTGGGTGGCTACGGTAGTTTGGTCGAATTCGGCCAGCAGGCGGGCATCAATGTCATCATTGAAAACCATTTTGGTCCCTCGACCGACGCCAAATGGCTGGTGGAGGTAATGAAGCAGGTAAACAATCCATATGCAGGCTTGCTGCCTGACTTCGGTAACTTCGTTCGCAGGGAGCGCATGGAAGAAATGACCATTGAAGCTTTCAAAAACGCCAAAGTCATTGCCACATTTGACAAGTACGAAAGTGTGAAAGCCATGATGCCCTACGCCAAAGGCGTAAGTGCCAAAACGCATGGATTTGATGCCAAGGGTAACGATACAGAAACAGACTTCGTTAAAATGCTCACCATCATCAAAGACTCCGGTTTCAAAGGCTATATGGGCATTGAAGCAGAGGGAGCCGTTATGAAAATGTTTGGCGTAGAAGGAAACTACCCGACGGAAGAGGACGGCATCAAGCTAACGAAGGCATTGCTGGAGAAAGTGGGAGGGAAGGTGTCGTGATGCGCACAACTGGTTCAAGCGTCCGCTTGGATCCTATGTAGCAATGGTGGTGCCACTAGGTGCTTCATATGGAACTGTTTACCAGCTCGCCGGTGCCAGGTTCTTGACAATTCTTTCTCAATAATCGCTCACCCTCGCCTTTCTAAAATCAAACACAAAGTTGTAGCCCTCTACAGGCACCACCACCCGATAGTACCGGTAGTAACCATTTTTTGGAAAATACACCTTGCCTCTCAATGCTGATGTGTCGGGTAAGGCCATTGGCTGCATGATTTCCTGATCAAGGTAGTGTAGGTCTTCTCTTGTATAGTAGTTTCTTTCTTGCGAAGAGCGGATGACTGCATCCGTTGTCATCAGTGTGGTGGCCGTGAGGACATCCCTGGTTTGCGATTTGTTCCAGTCCTTTTGGGTATAAAACTCTTTCTTTGAATCTCTCAAGTCGCTTGCAACATCAGCCACCATCATGCCTACTGAGAGGACACCGAAGATGATGGCCAATGTTTGCTGCTGCTTGATCTGTGTTTCATAATGGTCTTCCACCACGTTCTTGGTCAGCGATTTCCTCAGATAACCGGGCACCTGGCTGTAGGGGAATGATACCTGATGGACATTGTCGGCCTCACCGGTAAGCTCAGGAAAAGGGCTGCTCCCTGCGTAATAATGAAACAGCTTAGGGTCAACTTTGAGCGGCAGGCCACTCTTGTTGACTATTTCAAGGTCAAAGACGACCAATCTATTTTCCGTTTCTACATGCTCCAGCACCGCTGTGATGCTGTCGGCTTCCAGCACCATATAGTATGGATCCTGGTAAGCTTTGGAAAAATTGATGGGTACAAGGCGCTGACCAAAGGCAGTTGAGCCAACCAGCAGCAATAGGAGGGTAGTATAAGTCTTCATGGCGCAGGGTTTTGGAATAATGAAGCAAGTATTGTGCCTTTTTTTGCTCCGAAGACTTTTGGGATCAGGTGAGGTGATGCCACCAGCTAAGGCTGTGGGCACGACATATTTGTCCTTTACTTTTGAAGTCCCCTTAACTAGTTTTAGCACTAACTATTGCGTACCCTCTTCTAAAAGATCTCCATGAAAAAACACCTCCTTCCGTCTATTCTGCTTTTATCTCTGTTTGCCCCCTCTTTACCCGCCACGGCGCAGCAAAGTGTCACCCACCAGAATGTGTTCGACACCATTCCGTTTATCATGGAGCATCACAAGCGGAGGCTGGAGAAGTTTTCAAAAGAGCCCATGAGCACTGGCAAAATACTCTTCCTCGGCAACAGCATTACTGAAGGCGGCCCCTGGGGCGAGCTGCTTGGTGACCCCACTGTCGTTAACCGGGGTATCGGCGGCGACTTCAGCTACGGCATCCTCAACAGACTAGACGAGATCATTCAGCGCAAGCCATCGAAGCTGTTTCTGCTGATCGGCGTCAATGATATTGGTAACGATATTCCCAATGCCGTCATCGCTGACAATGTCAGGAAGATTGTTGAACGCCTGAAAGCTGAAACCCCTGCTACGGAAATCTATATCCAAAGCATTCTGCCGGTCAACCCTGAGTACCCGAGGTTTCCGCAGCACTACGACAAACAGTACCATGTGTTGATGACCAACCAGCTGCTTTACAAAGTGGCGCTGGATACCAAAGTGACCTACGTTAACTTATTTCCGCTGTTCCTTGACGACCGCCAGCGATTAGCGGCGGATCTCACCAAAGACGGCCTGCACCTCAATCGCCAGGGGTATGATATTTGGGTAAGGCATTTGAGGGAGATGGGGTATTTACCTCACCCCTAGAAGGCCTTCGGATTTCTTCCCCTCTCCAGACAGGAGAGGAGAAAGCAATGCTTAGCATTGTAAGGGGTGAGGTATCAATAAACCTCCACCTCAGCCAGCACCGGACAAGCCTTGCTTTCTGTTATACTCACCCGAATAGCCTCAGCTTCCACCGGTGCAGCTAGCTTCAATATCCTCTTGTAGCCGATAGTGCTGCCTTGCGCCACTTGCTTCCATGTCCCATCCACATTCGCTTCCACGGTAAATGCTTTTACTCTTTGTCCCAGCTTGATGAATTCTTTCAAAGTCACATAACTAACGGTTGGGGTGCCTGGCAAAGTAATCTCCACACTGCCGGTGGTCACCTCATCGTCGGTTGCCCAGTAGGTGTCAGCTTTTCCGTCGGTCAGGTTACTGGCTCCGTACATCTCAGCTTCTCCTCTCACCGTTGACGCTGAAGCTTTGGCATTTAATGCCAGATTAGTACTAAAGGCCTCTTCGAGGAGCTTCTTCCAACCTTGCAGAGCAGCCACATCATTTTCATGAACCAGTCCCCGGCGATCAGGTGGGATATTGAGCAACAAATTGGAGCCTCGGCCAACCGAGGTCATGTAAATCTCAAACAGCTTTTCAGGTGTTTTCACCAGGCTGTCCTCTTTGGCATGGTAAAACCAGCCCGGCCGGATGCTGACGTCTACTTCGGCTGGAATCCATTGTTGCCCTTCAGTGTGGCCCGTATTCAACAAGTCGGTAATGCCAGCTTGCCCAGCGTATAAAGTATCGTTGCTGATGGTGTTCCAGTTGGTTTCTCCTGCGAGCCCTCTTTCGTTGCCCACCCAGCGGATGTTTGGGCCGGCATCGCTAAAGAACAGCACCTTTGGCTCCATCTTTCTCACCATTTCAATCGTAGTTGGCCAATCGTAGTAGGTTCTTCCATCAATCCGGCGCTTTTCGTTGGCTCCACCGTAGTATCCATCGCCGCCATTGGCTCCGTCAAACCACATTTCAAAGATGGGCCCGTAGTTGGTGAAGATTTCTTGCAGTTGATTCCTGTAGTAAGTAACATAGTCTGGTCGTCCATATTCAGGATGATTCCTGTCCCACGGAGAGAGATAGATGCCAAATAGCAGCCCTTCCTTTCTGCATGCTTCTGAAAGTTCTTTCACTAAATCCCCATTACCATTTTTATAAGGACTATTTTTGATGGAATGTTCAGTATAGATACTGGGCCAAAGACAAAAGCCGTCATGATGCTTGGCAGTTAAAATAACTGCCTTTAGCCCCGCATCTTTGATCACTTTTACCCATTGGCTAACATCCAGCCCCGTTGGGTTAAATATGCTTTCCGGCTCATCGCCGAATCCCCATTCCTTGTCAGTAAAAGTATTCGTTGTAAAGTGAATAAAGGCATATTGCTCCAGTTCATGCCACTTAAGCTGCTCTTCGCTAGCCACAGGAAAAACAGGCATCGGCGGCACAACTGGTTTGGTTTCGCAGGCAGCCAATATGATGACGAAGAAGACTGAGGTTTTGAGAAAGGATATACGGATCATAAGTCAGATTGTTGAATGTCGAAATATAGGCACTTATGCATTAACAGCCGGAGGGTTTTCGGCAATTCTGTGCAGCCAATGTTTGAACCAGCGGGACGATAGTATTGGAATCAATACCCTCTTGGCGCAACAATTTGCCGCCGGAGCCGTTATTAATTGTATTAATACACTAAAAATTATAATTTTTTGTAGTTTTCACAATTACCTAAGATTGTGTAGTGCAACAAGTTCAACCATCAATTAAACCAGCAAATCATGAATTCTACCAAATTAGTTTTTGGATTAATTATCATTCTTTTCGTCAGCTGCAAAAGCAATAGCTACTATGGCGCCATTACTTACAACGAGGACAAGTTTACAGGTACCAAAGAAGAAATGGCCAACTACCTGGTTGAAGTGCAGAACAAAACCCAGTTTATCAAAAATGCCTCAGTATTCGCCGGAAAGGATTCCAAGTTGAGAACCACCTATCTGGCAGCCAACGACGTGGCCTCCCTTATGGGCGATGTGTTGTTCGACCTGAGTATTGTGTCGACCAAGTCGGGGATGAAACTACCCAGGGCCCTGGACAGTGATGCCGATCGTGACTATCAGTTTATCGAAAAGCAGGCGGGAACGGACAAGTTTGACCTCTACTACATCAACGAATCACTCAGGTACCTGACCGACCTTGAGAAAATGATGAAAGCCTATGCTTCTGGCGGAAAAGAGGAGCAGGGCAGATCGTTCAGCAGCAAGCATTTGACTGAGGTGAACACCTCCATTACAAAGCTTGAAAAGGCCCGTGACGAAGTCAACGCCAATGCACCAGCCACAAGCAAATAACCTTTAAGGTTTCTTCGAAAAATATTCTTTTCTCAGAAGGCGTTTATGTGAAATCATGGCAAACATTTTGTGTATGATGATTTCATTAAACCTCTTAATAGAAAATGAAAATCAATTGGTATGACTTGTTGTTATGCCGTAACTTTTGAGCAAAATTAAACAACTGACAAATCATGTTACAACACGTAAACAGGTGGATGAAAACAGGTACCCTAAATGGCCTACTTGTGTTATTAATTGTATTGGGAGCCTCTTCCTGCAAAAGCAAGAAGAAAATGAGGGAAGTATCCAATAAAGAGCCTATGGAAAAGGTGGAGAAGGATTTTTCTTATGACAATGCGAACAAAGAAATGGAAAACGATGCCAACAAGGCAAAGACTGCCCCTCCGGCTACGCTATCATCTAAATTATCTGGATACTTTGCCGCTATTTCTTCTGCGCCAACGGTCGCTTCGGCCAACAGCAGTATCAACGAAGCGCTGATGTTGTTTGCATCTCCCGGCGTCCCTATTTTTATCATCATTTATGAGTCGCCTTCAGGAGAGGTCGATTATGATGAGCCTACCACAGCGGAGAAATACCTCAACTATTTGAAAGACCAAAAAAAGAACCTGAACAATATCCGGGACATGAAAACCAATGCCTCAGGAAAGATTACAGAACTTGAGTTGATAAAAAGGTAGAGGTACGATAACCATCCAAAAAAGAAATAACCATGCATAAGATATTCAAATATACGTTCTCAGTAATGCTTGTTGCGATGATGGGCACAGCCATGGCCCAAACCGCCGACATCAGCCCCCGCAGAAAGCAGGCGATTGATTCACTGGCACTTGAAAAAGTGAAAGACCTGAGCAAGTACATCAGCATTATTGGTGACAAAAAAACAGCCTATTCAGAGGCCGTAAGGGTAATGGACAGGGCTGAAGAGCTATTTGCCCCTGATAGCGAAATGGGCGTGTCTTCCCTTAGCTCAACTGAAATCAACTACTACAAAGTAAGAAAGTACTTCGAGCGTCTGATGGCCCTCAACTACGACAAGGTAAATATTAAGTGGTACGATATTCACTACATCAGTGACCTGGAGCGCCAGCCCGATGGCCGTTATGTAGGTGTGATCACAGTATATCAGCGCTTTGAGGGAACTTCTGATGACGGCATGACCTACAAGGACACTACCAAAAAGGACATCACCATTTACGTAGAAAGAAAGAAAACCCAAATATCCGGTCGCACCATTGAGTTTTGGGATGTGATGCTTGGCGATATCCGGGTAACCGAAACTTCTGCATGATAAGGATGAAGCGGCTGTTTTATGCGCTTCTTCTTTCGTTCTCCATTTTGTCGGCCGGGCAGGTCAGCGCTCAGGTGATTGACGAAATGGGGGACGAAAGTAAGCTGTATGCCTCTACGAAGCTGGTGAATCAGTTTTTCCGCCGCTTTAATGGCGAGGAAGACGAGAAAGGGGAGCGGTACTACGAAGGCAACAAAAACTTCCATGACCCGGCCATCCGAAGGAGGTACATTGGGATTCTTTTCGACAATCAAAATACGATGATTCCGGCCTCCCTGAAAAAGGAGTTTGCCCAGGAGATGACTGATAAGTCCGGGCAGAAGTTTCTCGATTTTCACTCAGGCAATTGGATGGCTGAGGTGAATGCCCTCTTTACCTATCAGGGGAAAGAACAGCCGGTCACGCTGTTTATGAAGCTCCAACCTCAGCGCCTGGGTTACGAATGGGTAATTGAAGAAGTCTACTTTGAGCCCTTCAAAAAATACTTCCACAAAGACACCACGGCTACAAAGAAGTTTCTGCACCCGATGAGCCATGAGCTTGACTTTATGAACTTGCGCAAGGCTTTCCAGGAAAGTGAAAACCCAGAGTCATATACACCAGATGAATTTGCACCGAGCTATCTCACGCTTTTTCTTTACGAGATGAAAAGAGGAACTTTGAAGTTCAAAACGGTCAGAGAGGTGAAGTTTCATTTCTTTCAGCTCAACAACTGGTATTTTGAGGTGTCTCAATTCAATCGGTCAGGTTATAACTCAGGCTGGCTGATTTCCAATATTGTAAAAACCTCTGAGGAGAATAAAAAAGCGATCAAGAACTATTTGTATGGGAAGAACTAGCCTTCGGTATGCCATTGTATTTTTATTAGTTGGGGCGTTCTCTATTACCGGAGTTTTTTCTCAAGCTGTCAATCTCAACGAAGACGACCTCAAAATTTACGAGCAAAAGAGCAAAGACCTGGTGTCTTTTCTACAGTTTATGCTCAACACTGTCGGCGATCAGAAAACTTCCGCCAGAGACAAGGAGGTAATCATTTCTGAAAGTTACCTGAAGGTGTTCAGGGATGGAAAAGTACAAATTGAAGATGATCTGCTCACAGACAGGCAGGTAGTCATCAACAAAGACGTGCAGGCCTACTTCAAAGACGTTGACTTCTTTTTCAAGCATGTTTCCCTCGAATTTGAGATACTGAAAGTAGAGCCACTCAAAAGAGACAATGGTCAATGGTACTTCAAGGTAGAGACCAATCGATTGATAAAAGGAACAGGGATTGAAGGCGATGCTGTGTCCAATAGCCGAAAGAGGTTTATTGAGATCAATTTGGACGTCCAGAAGGACGACTTGAAAATCGCCAGCATTTACACCACCAAAATAAGCCGTGAAAAGGCGCTGAGAGCCTGGTGGAATACACTTTCATTTGAGTGGATGGCGCTGCTACAGCAAGCAGCAGGCATCATACCTGCCGACAGCGTAAGCAATGCCCAGTTGGAGATGATAGCAAGAATTGACAGTCTCGATATTTCAGACAACCGATACCTGGCAGATATCAATCCGCTGGAAATGCTGCCTGACCTGGTGTACCTGAAAATGAGCAACACCCGGATCACAGACCTTAGTCCGGTGAGGAGCTTGTCGAATCTTCAGCACCTTGACATTTCAAATACTAAGGTGGAGGACATCACCTTTTTGAAGTACTCAGAAAAACTAAACATGCTGGATGCTTCTTTGACGCCAGTATATGACTTAAGCGAGCTGGCCGGTCTGTCCGACCTGCGTGTTTTGCTGCTGAAAGGGATTCCCGCAGCTGACTTTAGCATCATTGGCTTGCTTAGCGAGCTCCGCTGGCTTGATGTTTCTCAAACAAGTCTGGCTACCGCCGAGCCCATCATTAAACTTACCAGGTTGGAAGAACTAAATATTTCTTCTACCGCCATTACCTCGCTTGAAGGAATGGAAAAACTAAACAAACTGAGTGTGCTGCAGGCCAACGGTACATTTATTTCAGACCTCAGTCCGCTATCTGGTTTGGGTGGCCTCAGAGACCTAATGGTCAACGACTGCCCCGTTTCATCCCTGGATGCGCTTTTGGGGATAGCTTCTCTGGAAAAGGTCTATTGCGACAATACCTCTGTCTCGGACAAGCAGGCCGACGACTTCATGAGTAAAAAGAAAAAGACGCTGGTAGTGATGAACAGCCGACAGCTGGATGCCTGGTGGACAGGGCTAACCGGCGAGTGGCGCCTTGCACTGATGTCGTTGATGCAAGTGCCAAAAGGACAAAAGCCTACCAAGGAGCAGCTGGTAAAGCTGGTCAACATGGATTCATTGGTGCTGGTAAACAAGATGCTGTCCAACCTGCTGCCATTGGAGCGATTCAAAAAGCTTACCTACCTCGACATTAGTAAAAACCCGGTAGAGGAGCTTATTTCACTCTCGAGGTTGGGCGACATCAAAGTGCTGAAGGCCAATGATACGCCGATAGAAAACATTGCAGGGCTAAAAGGTATTGTTACCCTTGAAAAGATTGAGTTGATCAACACCAAAGTGTACGATTTGGAGGTGTTGCAAGGCTTGCCTCGCCTTCAATACCTAAACCTGGACGACACCTTTGTTTCCAGGGGTTCGGTGGTCAACTTCATACGTACACACCCTGAGGCGGTGGTGATTTTTCAAACTAAAGAAATAATGGCCTGGTGGGAGGCCTTATCAGTAGATTGGCAAACGGTGTTCCGGCAAAATCAAAAGTTGAGCCCAAGCCCCACAAGCATGGAGTTGCACCGATTGATTGCGCAAACAAGTATTGACGCCGCAGGGTCGTCTGTTAAATCGCTGGCGCCTTTGTATGCCTTCCTGGACATAAAGGCACTTAATTTAAGCAGTATTGGTCTGTCATCCCTCACGGAGCTATCGAGGCTCGACAACCTTGAAGCACTAAATGTCTCCAAAAACCCTGTTTCCAGTCTTCTGCCTATTCAGGGCCTTATTCATCTGACAAAATTAGACGTGAGCAATACCGCTGTTGCGGACCTGCGGGAAATAGAATATTTCAGGGAGCTGGAGTCGCTCAATTGCGCTGGTACCCAACTGAAAAACCTTAAGGGCATTGAAAGGTTTGGCAGACTGAAAGAAATTGATTTTTCTAATACGAAAGTGGGGCGGTTAGATCGTTTAGTAGACATAAAGGGTTTGCAATCCCTTACCTGCTTTAATACGAAGGTGTCGGCAAGGGAAATTGAGGACTTCAAGTCTCTGCAGCCAGATTGTAAGGTAACCTTTTATTGAATCAACTTCGGAACTGGCTTCCGTTGTTAACCTGTTTTATTTAGCTATGGGATCTATTCGAACGAGGAAGCTGGTTTACGGCTTGCTCACCTTGTCATTTATATTGTTTGCATCTCCATTCTTTGTCTGGTGGGGAGTGAAGGCGGGACTGTTCGGAGCTATTCCTGACTCGACGGAAATTCAGAGCATAAGAAACAACCAGGCGTCTGAAATCTATTTCTCCAACGGCGACCTTCTTGGCAAATACTACCTTTACGATAGAACATCGGTTGATTACAACTACCTTCCAACTCACGTGGTCAATGCGCTGATTGCTACAGAGGATGCCCGGTTTTTCGAACACCATGGCATTGACTACAAAAGTCTTTTGCGGGTGTTTTTCAAAACCATCGTTTTGCAGGACAACAGTGCGGGTGGCGGCAGTACCATTACCCAACAGCTAGCCAAAAACCTTTTTCCACGGCAGGATTTCGGACTTCTGAGCATCCCGGTTAACAAATTCAGGGAAATGGCCATTGCCGAACAACTGGAGGAAATCTATAGCAAGAATGAAATCATAGCGCTGTACCTCAACACTGTTCCTTTCGGCGATCATGTATTTGGTGTGGAAAGTGCTTCGAGGCGGTTCTACAATGCGTCGGTGAATGACTTAACGATAGACCAGGCTGCTGTGCTGATTGGCATGTTGAAAGGCAACTACGCTTACAACCCCCGGGTGTTTCCTGAGAGATCGCTGAGCAGAAGGAATGTGGTCTTATCGCAGATGAATAAGTACGGCTATCTGACCGAATTGGAGCTTCATGCCTACCAGGATTTGCCGATACAGCTGGACTATACCAAAATGACCCTGCATGAAGGGCCTGCACCGTATTTCAGAGAGCAGATGCGGATGCAATTGCTGGAATGGTGCAAAAGTCATTTCAAAGCCGACGGATCACCCTACAATTTGTATACCGATGGCCTGAAAATATACACCACGCTGGATGCCGGTATGCAGCAAGCAGCGGAGCTTGCTATGCAAAAGCATATGGCAGCGCTGCAAACCGCTTTCGAAAAAGAGTGGGGGAGTAACGCTCCATGGCTAAAGAACAAAGAGCTGATAGAGCATGCAGTTAAGCAAACGCCGGTTTATCTGTCTCTCCGGAAAAAGGGACTGACAGAAAAGGAGATTGCCGACTCATTACATAAGGAAAGGATGATGGAGCTTTTTGAATGGGCTGGAAATCAAGAGGTAAAGGCAAGTGTGTACGACAGCGTGCAGCATTACCTCAAATTTTTACAGGCCGGTTTCGTGGCGATGGATCCGAAAACCGGGGCTGTGAGGGCCTGGGTTGGTGGTATTAACCATCAGTACTTTGAATATGACCATGTAAACGTTAACACTAAAAGGCAAGTGGGGTCTACATTCAAGCCCTTCGTTTTTGCCAGCGCTCTCGAGAAGGGAGTGAAACCATGCGACTACTTTTCTTCGAAGCAAATTACTTACGAAAACATGGAGAACTGGGCTCCCGAAAATGCCGAAGCGGAGACCCATAACTTCTATACCATGAAAGGGGCTTTGACGCACTCCGTCAATACCGTGTCGGTGAAAGTGTTGGAAGAAACAGGTATAGCCTCGACGGTAAAGTTGGCCAGGAACCTTAATATCTCGAGCACATTGCCGGAAGTGCCCTCACTGGCACTTGGCACAGCAGACATTTCGACAATAGAGCTGGCCGGGGCTTATGCAGCTTTCCTCAATCATGGGATACCTGTTGCACCTCAAATGTTGCTAAGAGTGGAGGATGGCGAAGGGAATGTATTGGAAGAGTTTGTTGCCGACGAGCAGCAAGCGGCCATGAGCGAAAACACCAGCAAAATTATGCTCGACATGATGCAGGCAGTGATAAACGACGGAACTGGCAAGCGACTTCATTTCAGGTACAACCTCCCCAACGCTTTGGCAGGCAAAACCGGCACTACTCAGTCAAACCGGGACGGGTGGTTCGTGGGAATGCTGCCAAATTTGGTTACTGTTACCTGGGTTGGCGCAAATAATCCTAAAATTTATTTTAAAAGTACTATATTAGGGCAGGGAGCTTCATCAGCTTTACCTATATTTGCATTCTTCCTGGAAAAACTCAACAACGACAGTCATTACAATGTCATTACTCGAGAGAGATTTGCCGCTCTTTCGGATGATTTGTTATATTTAGTTGACTGCGAGCCGTATAAAGAGAAGGAAGGTTTTATCAAAGGCCTGCTTACCAGAAAGGAACAGGAAGTAAGGGACTTTGGAGAGGAGAAAAAGAAAGGCTTTTTATCGAAAATTAAGAGCATTTTTAAGAAGAAGGAAAATTAGTAACCAGTGTTTATTTTAAAAGATTAGCTATGAAAGGAATGATTTTACCGGAGATCAGGAGGGGTGGGGTGCTTGTCCTTTTGATCGGCCTGAATGCCGGGATGGCATTTGGCAAACAAAGTGATGAAAATAGAACGCTGCATGCCAAGTACAAAGAAATGGTGGAGGATGCGGAGACCTATGAAAAATATAAAGTAATCGCCACTCAACAGCTCAACAGCTTCTGGGGAGAAGTGGAAGATAGTTTGGTTAGTTATCGAGAGGAAATTGCGGATGTTAAAATTGCCATAGCGAATATCAACAAGACACTGGAAGCGGCCAACGATAGCTTGGCCGTAGTCAATGAGCAGCTTCAGGCAAGCGAGGAAGTTAATGGTGAGATAAGTTTTCTTGGGATGTCTCTTAATAAGACCTTCTATAATACTGTAGTTTGGGGAATTGTAGGCGGCCTGCTAGTGCTGCTGGGCATCATGTATGTTTCATTCAAAAACAGTCATTCGATCACAAACAGAGCTAAGAGAGACCTGGCCCTGGTCACTGATGAATTAGAAGAACTTCGTCAAAGATCAAATGAAAAGCAGGTAAAACTGAAACGTGAGCTGCAAACGGCTGTCAATCAACTGGAAGAAGTCCGCAGAAAGGCCCCGGCTGGCAGGTAGTTCTTTACTGCGTTATATGTGGGTGGGACTACTCTGGTCAATCCGCCCACTTAGTTAGTTTCTAGTACCCAAGAATCCTTTTGCGTTGTTCAAACGCACGACGGGCATCCTTCGCCCGATCTACCCGTAACAAGGCCTAATTTTACTTAGTAAAATACAATAAATTATATAATTTATCGTATTTTAAGTATTATACTCAAAACGGGTACATCGATAAGTTTTTTACCATAAACCAATTAGCTATGAAAAATTACAGATTGATATTGTTTGTGGCCGTGCCGATAATTTTGGCTGGCTGTAATAAGGAAAAGGTGGAGAATTTGACGACTGAGAATGTAACGCTTAAGGGCGAGAATGACAAGCTGGAAGAGAGGCTCAATAGCTACCTTGAGACTTTCAATGAGATTGAAAGTAACCTGGCGGAGATAAAGGAGCGTGAAGAGAAAATAGGGCTTGCCACGTCCAAAGAAGTGGAAAATTCGTCCTCAGCTGAGAAGGCTATTGTAGCCGACATAAAAGCAATTAATGCGCTTTTGGCGGCCAACAAGACCCGAATTGCTGAATTGCAGCAAAACCTGCAGGGCTCATCCGTTAAGATGAAAGAGTTTAATAAGTTGGTGAACAACCTTCAGGCCAGGGTAGAAGAAAAAAACGTGGAGGTGAACGAGTTGAAGGTTACGTTGGTGGCTTTGAATACATCGAATAAAGAGCTCCTGGACAATGTGGCAGTACTCTCCATGAAAGTGGACACCCTTAATGGGGTTAAACTGGAAAATGAGACCATAATAAGTGAGCAAAATGACTTACTGGCTACTCAGCAGGAGCAGCTAAACACTGGCTATGTAGCAACAGGCACCTACAAGAAGCTGAAGGAGGAGCAGGTCGTTACCAAAGAAGGGGGAATTCTAGGATTGGGTAAGGTAGAGAAGCTAAACGCTGATTTTAACAATGATTCATTTGAACGCATCGACATCACCGCAACAAGTGAAATACTACTTGCTGGGAAAAAAGTGGACATTGTCACAAATCACCCTGGCGACTCTTACAAAGTAAGAGAAGACGAGACTGGTGACTTTTCTACGCTGGTAATAACCAATCCCGAAGAATTTTGGAAATCTTCAAAGTACCTGGTGGCGGTGGTTAATTGACCCGGTCATCGGTTTTGTTCATCTAAGAGGGATCTTTCGCCGGATCCCTCTGCTTTTTACACCTTGATGTAAATGTTTCTTTTCTCAAGCCATTTGCCGGCAGCCCAGCAAATCATCATAAACGCAACGGCGAAGGCCAGCGAGTTGATGTAGGGGGGCAACCAACTGAAAAGGCTCTCATAAGCCACACGGAAAAGACTCCTGTCTCCTATTTTGACCACATACATCGTGATGGCCAGGTATTCGGAAAGCAAATAAATGAAAAGAGGGTTCTTTCCGAAGGTCTGGAAAAAGCTGAATTTATATGGCTTGGCAGAAAACTCCGTCAGGTAGATAATAATGCCAATAATGATGAAGTCCAATCCAATAGTAAGGACGACAAAAGAGCTCGTCCAAAGCTTTTTGTTGAAAGGGAAGATGAAGTTCCACAAGTAGGCGACCAACAATATGTAGGCACCATACAGCATGACCTTGGCCAGTTTTTCGTAGCTGATACCTTCCTTAACGTACAGCCCCAGCAGATAGCCGCCAATCACATTGACAATAGAAGGCAGTGTACTAAGTATTCCTTCTGGTTCAAAAGCGACACCCTCGCCGTGGTACATGTGCCCGTCACCTAAAATCAGGAGATCCAGCGTTTGTCCAGCATTGCCCAGCATGGAGAGGTCACCAAACCACGACATAATTGCCCAGTAGCCAAGCAAAAGCCCTCCGGACACCCAGTACAGCGCTTTGGTGGAGAAGAAATGGATCATCAACGCACCGGCGAAGTAGCAAATGGCAATCCGTTGCAGCACACCAAGTATTCTGGTGTCTGAAAACGGTATAAACGACCATGCACCGGACGCATCCTGCCTGAAGAAAGGAAACCAGTACATGATAAAGCCCAGAAGGAAGATGACGGCGGATCGCTTTAGAACCTTCAGAAAAACGTCTTTAAACTCCCAGTCTTGCCATTTAGGCATTACAAAAGCCAGGGCATTGCCCACTGCAAAAAGGAAGGAAGGAAAAACAAGGTCGGTGGGGGTGAACCCATGCCAGTCGGCGTGAAGCAACAAAGAGAAAGTAGAGGCGCCATCGCCGGGCGTGTTCACAATGATCATGAGACAAATCGTCATCCCACGAAAAATATCCAATGCTTCAAATCTTTTCATTTGAGGTAGGGTTAGGTATGTAGCAGTATTTGTTCAATCGCTACCAGTGTTGTTTGTTGGCGGCAACAGTGTAATATCTCACTTAATAAGTTGAAGTCAAAACATAAAATCAACCTTTGTGATAACCGGAATATTGGGAACGAAGCAAAATTGGGATAGACTGGTTTGCACGCTTCTTTCACTTGTAAGAACCGGATGATTCCTCAGGTTGAAATAACCGGCTCTAACGAATCAAGGATTTATCATCTATGCCGACTAGCCTAAGTTTCATGTCCGTTAAAGGACTTTCTTTGGGCCAATGCTGGCAATTCTAACCGCTTATAATTAACTTTTAACCTATTGGTGGTGAAATGGTTAACAAAGTATACTAAATCCCAACGCTATGAAAAAACTACTTACAATCTTATTTTCAATGCTCTTCTTTATCGCTTCGGCAGAAGAGAAATCCCTGAAAGCCAATTTTAAGGACGGCAACCCGAATATCAAGTCGATCAATGCCATGACATTTGGCCCGGAAGGCATCCTTTTTATTGGGGACTCTAAATCGGCCTCAATTGTTGCTCTTGATACAAAAGATGCAAAAGCCACGGAGGCTCCGGCCAAAATAGAAATGAAAAATGTAGACGTGGCTATTGCGGCTGCGCTGGGAACGACAGCAGATAAAATTTCTATTCAGGACATGGCGGTGAATCCAATATCCAATGTCCCCTATTTTGCTGTTCACAATCAGGACGGGACGCCTGTGTTACTGAAGCTTGTTGGCGAAAAAATTGAATGGGTTCCACTCGACAAAGTTTCTTATTCTTCAAGAGGGATTGCAAACGCCTACGCAGAAGACTACAAAGACGACAGAGGCAGGGCTCAGCGGGTGTGGACAGTATCTGACATTGAGTTTAAGAATGGCAAGGTAATGGTGACAGGCCTGAGCAATGCCGAGTTCAGCTCGACATTCCGAACCATGGCCTTTCCTTTTGGAAACAGCCAGGACGACGCTTCTCTTGAAATATATCATGCGGCTCATGGCCGATTTGAGACCTACGCACCAGTGAAGACATTCACCACGAGCACAATCAACGGCAAAGACTACCTGGTAGCCAGCTACACATGCACGCCATTGGTGCTTTTCCCAATGGATGAGCTGAAAGGTGGCAAGCACATCAAAGGCCGCACGGTCGCCGAATTTGGTGCTGGCAATACGCCGCTGGATATGATAGTGATTAACAAAGGTGGAGAGAGCTTTCTTTTGATGGCCAACAGTAATCGTTCGGTAATGAAGGTGAGGTTCTCTGACATTGCCGGATTTGAAGGTAGCCTTACAGAGCCGATCGAGGAGCCTGGCAAAACGGGCGGTGTTAATTTTATAGCGCTTCCTATGGTCAATGTTGTTCAATTGGATAAATTGGGCGACAAGAACTTTGTAATGTTAAAAAGAGAAGCCAATGGTGATCTTAACCTTATCACTGGCAATGATTTTTGGTTATAAATTCATCCATACTTGAAGAAATATTACTTAATACCCCTGCTGGTTTTAAGTTACTATGTGGCTACTGCTCAACTTTCTCCTGAGTTTATTTTGGAAAAAGGAAAGGCAGTAGCCATTCAGTTTACTTACAATGGCGACCTAAAAAGACTTTCAGTTGCCCTCCAGAATAACCCAAGGCCTATTTTTGGGCAATTTCTAACAGAAGGGGACAAAACTATTTTCAGAGCGGCTATTCCTTTTGCCGAAGGGCAGGAATATGTAATTAAGGAGGGGGAGAAGTTGCTTTCCCAATTTCGTTTTGAGGGCGACAACGAGCCACCCCCCATTGTACTGGCCGTTTACCCAAGCTCAAATACTGTTCCCGCCAATCAGCTAAAGATGTATGTCAAATTTGATCAGCCCATGAGGGCAGATGGCGTCTACGAACATATTTACGTGGCAGACGAAAATGGACGGAGGCTGCCTGTTGCGATACTGCCATTGCAGCCAGCCTTGTGGAACGCTGATAATACCATGCTGACTCTGTGGTTTGATCCGGGGAAAATCAAACGGGATTTGCAACCCAATCAAATGCACGGCACTCCACTACAACCCGGCAAGCGATACTCATTAATAGTCGAAGGAGCCTTTAGTAGCCAAAAAGGAGATCAGCTGGGTCAGCAGTTTAGCCGTCCCTTTTCCACCGGTGATGATGACAGGGTGAAGCCCGACCTTGAGAAATGGAAGCTGGTGGCCCCATCTGCTGGCAGCAACGATGCACTAACTGTTCAATTCGGCGAGCCGATGGACTTTGGCTCATTGGATGGGAAATTTAGTGTGAAGACGGAAAGTGGCGACGGGCAAATAGTTGATGGCGTTTTTGAAATCACAGCTGGCGAAACCGGACTGACTTTTAAGCCAGCTAAGTCCTGGTTGGCAGGTTCCTATGTGCTGGTTGTTGACCCAACCATTGAGGATCTTGCCGGCAATAACCTCCAACGACTTTTTGATGAAGATACAACTGTTGAGAACCCGGATCTGGCGAAGCAGGATTGGCATCTAAAATTCATCATCAGGTAAAGTCACTCTTGCGTATAGATCAATCAAAATTGATTAAGTTGAGGGTTAAATATAAACCGTTATTGATATGCGAAAGAAAATACTAATTGGAGTTGGCGTGTTCGTCATGGTCATAGGCGTGGCATTAATTTATTTAAACTACCGAAACAGAACACTTAGCCCTTCTGGCAGTGCTGAACTATCCAACGGTGGGGTGAACGTTTCTTTGACTTACAGCCGCCCATCTGTCCGCAATAGAGTTGTATTTGGAACTAAGGAAGAAGGAGCGCTGCAACCTTATGGTGTTTACTGGAGGCTGGGGGCGAATGAATCGACAGAGGTAACATTTGATGCCGACATATTGTTCAATGGACAGCCTCTAAAAAAGGGAACCTATAAGGTTTATGCTGTCCCTGGAGCAGACAGCTTTGAGATCATTGTCAATACCGAATTGGGAGAATGGGGCTATTCTGAAGCTGATCATAAACTAGATGTTCTTACCACAACGGTGCCGGTGGTGAAGGATGGAAGTGTCACGGAACAACATACAATCACACTATCTCCGGCTGATGGCGGCGTTGATATCAACGTGGCCTTTGAAAAAGTAAAGTTCACCATTCCTATAAAGGCTAACTAATAGTAAGATGACTGGCTATATTTTGGTTAAGTACCTTCACTACCTGGGTATTCTGGCTGTATTCAGCAGTTTGGTAGGGGAGCACCTGCTCCTGGAAGACAGGCTTTCCCGCAAAGCTATCCAGAGGCTCTCCATTGTCGATGCCGTGTATGGAATCGGCGCCCTGCTCGTAATGGGCGCTGGCTTTACCTTGTGGTTTGGAGTGGGCAAGCCTGCCGACTTCTACAGCAACGGATGGATTATTTATGCCAAGCTCATTCTTTTTGGTATTGTAGGAGCTATTTCTCTGATTCCCACTTTTTACTTTCTGAAAGAAAGGAAGGGCGATCCAGAAGAAGTGATTGACATTCCAAAGAAGATGAAAATGATTCTTCGCATCGAGCTGACTCTTGTATTGATCATTCCGTTGCTCGGGGCTATGATGGCGATGGGAGTAGGGGCAAACTGATTTTTTCTTTTTAATAGACTCAGATTAATGGGTTACCAAATGTTGGATTGTACTATTAATCATATATTTGGCTTTTTTGGGTGTTTTTCTTGAATTTGTTTTTTTGAAGGGTTGATTTGAATTATTATTTCACCTGTCTTTGTCAAAAATGAAAAGGATTTTACTATCTGTAGGGATCGTTTTTTCCCTCAACGCAGCTTCATCCCAAACGCTCCCATTTAAAGATTTTTATTTTGCATCCCCGATGTTGATTAATCCGGCGATGGCGGGTGATCGCATCGATCCGACCTTCACGTTGATTTCAAATATTCCAACCAGTGGTATTTATGGGGCACCAGCTAGTGTATCGTTTTCGTACGACCAACAATTGAAGAAAATCAATAGTGGAATAGGCGCTGTTGTTAGCAGGGAAAACCAAGGGGTGCATACTGAATGGAGGCATACACTGATGTACAACTATAGATGGAAATTTTCTGGCAGCAATGAACTGGCGTTAGGCGGTTCGATTTTCAACGTTGACCTGGAGAGCGATTGGGACAAGTTGAATAGTTCAGGGGTTGACCCTTATCTAACTGGACAGTCAAGGTTGAATTACTTTAATTTTGACGTTGGCGCCAGCTACTCTTTTTTCAAGGGTACAAATGTAGGGCTAAGCTTAATCAGCTACCCCCGTATTTATCGGGAGAATTTTTTCTTCGATATGTATAAGGTAAGGGATCAAAGAAGAGTAGTTGCGTTTTTGGAGCAAGATTTGACACTGAACAAATGGTTAAAGTTGAGACCATCGGTACTTTATACTCTTCCTGGAGAACTTCCAGCGATTTTGAACCTGAATGCAACGGCCTACATTAGCAAATGGGCGTTTGTTGGGGCGCAGTATTCGAACAATAATAGTCTCAATAACACATCCAATGTTTTTGCAGGATTATGCTACAATGATGCCATACAAATTGGTGTGAAGGTATTCAAAAAGCAAACTCAAATGCTTGCATATGGATACCGCTCGGCTGCGTTCATGCTGCAGGTAAGCCCGAAAAGGAAGGACGAGAGTAAAGATTGACCTCGGAACTATATAGGATCATTTGATACTTTTCCATACCCACCAACACCTACCAGAAAATGCCGTTTTGAAGTGATGTTCTTGGCTCTCTCTTCAAAATACCTTTGAGGAAAAACTTAGAGCATGAAATCGAGAATCATCTTTTGCGCTTTTATCATGGGTGCGTGCCTTAGCGGCTGCGACAAGCTTAACGAGCTGCAAGACCCTTCTTTTAAATATGTAGAGCCATACCTCGGGAAGTGGAACCTGACATCGGTAAAGGCCTACGATTTGTTTGTACCGGGCGGCAATGCAGACAACGCCCAAACCACTAACGAGCGGGAATACAACGACGTAGCTGGCTGGATTGAGTTCAAAAAAGACAAGGACAGTGACGACAGTTACTACAGAGGCAGCTTTTCGGTAACTTATGGTACAGTTGATTATTTAGGCGGGGAGTACCCCGCTGAAACATACGAGGGCGCCTTCAAATGGGATGCCGACGAAGATAAGAGCATCTACGTTGAAATGGACGACTCAAAAGGTAAAGTACTTGGAGCTGCCTTGAGCATTGCCACTCTTAACCCGAAAGAGCTTACTTCGTCGACGATGAAACTGACCTTCACTGATGGAGGATTCAACGACGAATACAATGTGGTGGAGTTTACATTTACGAAGTAGAAAACATAAGGAGCCCATGTTTAATAAAAGGGCTCCTTATATTAATACAAAACCCTGAACCTGATCGTCCCCTCAATAGCTTTCAGGTCGGTTAGCACTTCTTTGTCGTACTTTTTGTTGATGTCGGCTATGACATAGCCTGTCAATTCGTTGGTTTTCAGGTACTGTCCAACCACGTTGATTTCATGCTTGGCAAACACCTGATTGATTTTGGCCATAATGCCAGGTATGTTCTCATGAATATGCAGAAGCCTGTGAGCCTCTTTGAGCAGTGGTAATGTCACATTCGGGAAGTTCACACTGCCGCTGGTAGAGCCCGTGTTCACATACTCGATCATTTTATTGGGTACGTAGGTGGCAATGTTTTCCTGTGCCTCCAGCGTGCTACCGCCAATGTGAGGAGTGAGGATGGTGTTGGGCAGCCCTCTCAACTCACTGATAAACTCTTCGTTGTTGCTGATAGGCTCGTGGGGGAATACATCCACCGAGCAGCCACTCACTTTTTTCGATACAATGGCATCTTTCAGTGCTTTGATATCAACGATATGGCCACGGCTCAGGTTCATGAAGATCACGCCATCTTTCATTTTCTTGAACTCAGCGGCGCCAATGATGTTCTTGTTGGTTTTTCTGCCATCCACATGAAGGCTAAGTATGTCTGAAACCGCCAGCAGTTCGTCCAAAGTATTGCACTTGGTCGCATTACCCAGTGCCAGCTTTTCTTCCACATCAAAGAAATGCACTTTCATGCCCATCGATTCAGCTAAAACAGAAAGCTGGGAGCCTATATTTCCGTAACCGATAATGCCCAGGTTTTTGCCACGGATTTCGAAGCTATTGTTGGCCGACTTGTTCCATACGCCGTCATGCATTTTGGCAATTTTGTCAGGCAGGTTGCGGATCAAAAGGATCATTTCACCAATGGCCAGCTCCACTACCGAACGTGTATTGCTAAATGGTGCATTGAATACTGCAACGCCTTTCTTTTCCGCTGTTTCCAGGTCGATCTGGTTGGTGCCAATGCAAAAGGCGCCAATGGAAATAAGCCGTTGAGCACTTTCAAGTACCTTTTTAGTCACCTGGGTTTTTGACCTGATACCAAGAATAGAAACATCTTTGATGCGCTCGATGAGCTCATCTTCATCGAGGCCGGCTGCGTGAACCTCTACCTGATAGCCTTCTTCTTTGAGTATTTCTATGGCTCTCGGATGGATGTTCTCCAGCAAAAGCACTTTGATTCGATTCTTAGGGTAAGAAAGGGTGGTGTTCATCTTGTTCATGTACAAAAATTCGTCGAAGGATGGTGTTATATGGTCTGCTTTATCAGTTACTTTTTTCCTTGATACATTTTCGGTGAAGGCATAGAATTTCTTGGCAAAGCCTGCCGCTTTTATTTCATAGTCGGTATATCCATCGCCGATAACATATACCTCGCCATCAAGGTTCAGAGACTTAATCAAGGCTGGCTTTCCGTTACTTTTCGATAAGATATTGTCTTCGTCGAAGCCGATGATGTTTCCTTTGTCGTCAAAACGGAACTCATTGGCAAATACGTTTTCAGCCTTTACCCCATGGGGAGTCACAATAGGGACGATGAACTCTTTGAAGCCATTGCTGATGATGAAAATATTGTCGCTATAGGTCTCAAAAAAGTCTTTGTTACGCTTTACAGACTTAGTGATGAGTTTGTTCAGGCGTTCGATGAGGGGTGGCAAGTGATTTTTATGTGCTTGCAGAAGATCGAGCCTGCGTTTCAGTGATTCTCTGAAATCGATGCTGCCTTCCATCCCTAAATCTGTGATGTCCTTGATTTTTTGAAGTACTTCTTCTTTTTCCGGCCTTCCGTCTAAAGATACCTCACATAACACGTCCAGGGCTTCAACTTTTGTAAAGGTGCTGTCAAAATCAATGACGAAGAATTTCCTTTCTTCCATTTATGGCTTGTTTTAAGCGCACTAAGTTAAGTATATTCTCGACTGAAGAATGAACACAGTTCAATAAAAAGCATAGTAAACGCACCCATCCTTTTAAATAAATGACTTCATATTTAACTGCATACGTTTGAAATCAAATCAACCTAAGGTTTGGGGGTTTTTGAACCCATGGAAAAAAATCTTAACGAGTAAGAAGCGAAAAGACCGTTTAAAGAAATCAGTGCTGTTTGGTTTGGCAATTTCGAATGTTGCCTTTGCTGCAACTGCGGCTTACTACTTCCGAAGCTATGATCCCCGGGAGGTGAACCTGGTGCTCGGAATTATCTACGGAATAGCTGCCCAATATGGTCTCGGGCTCATGTATTTTCACTTGGATCGTTGGGTGAACAAGCGGCAGGCACCAGTGGGTGCATTGGTTGTATCTTCGATAACGGTTTGTTGGCTCATCGGGAGTAACTTTTTTCGTTTCCCACCCCAATACTACTGGTTGGGAGCGGTGGGCGTATGGCTAACGGCGTTGCCTTTGTCAGCCTTTTTGCTGGGCACTTTTTCTAAAAAGAAATCATCGAAGACCTTTCTCAATCTTGCGTTCATGCTGGGGTCGGTTGGTTCGCTTATTCTCGTCGTCGGGTTCTATTGGCTTACTTACGTCGGGAGTCCGGAGGAGGCAACGCTGCCTTCCACTCCACCGAAGAAGGGTACCCAGTTGACCCTGGCCGACCCTACATTGAATGGCACTTTTGGAGTGAAGACTTTTAGCTATGGGTCGGGAGATAGCAAGAGACGGAAACAGTTTGCTAAGGAGGTGAAGTTTGTTACCCCTACCGTTGATGGCTCCCGAATCATTCCAGCCTGGAAAGGCGACAAGCATAAGGGTAGAGAAAAATACTGGGGTTTTGGGCCAAAAAAGCTTCCTGTAAACGGACTCGTTTGGATGCCGGAGGGGGCAGGGCCATTCCCTATCGTACTCACCGTGCATGGGAATCACTCCATGCTGGAGTACTCCGACCCCGGTTATGCCTACCTGGGTGAGTGGATGGCCTCTAACGGCATCATTATGGTGTCGGTAGACGAAAACTTCCTGAATGGGTCACCTGATGGAGACTTCGGCGGCAAGGAAATGCCCGCCCGAGGTTGGTTGCTGTTGAAGCATTTGCAGCAGTGGAAACAATGGAATGAGGACAAAACTCATGAGCTGTTTGGAAAAGTTGACCTGAACAGAGTGGCTCTGATTGGTCATAGCAGAGGGGGAGAGGCGGTAAGTATTGCCGCCGCCTTCAATGAGCTTCCCGCCTTTCCCGATAATGCACTGGAAGCTTTTGACTTTCATTTCGGCATTAAGGGGGTGATTGCCCTGGCTCAAACCGACTACCGCTACGAGAGACGCATGGAGTTGAAAGGAGTGAATTTCCTGGCGCTTCAAGGCTCGCTGGACAGCGATGAAGATAGCTTTTACGGACTTCGCCAATACAGGAGAACGGAATTGACAGACAGCACCTTTAAAACAGGTGTTCTCATCCATGGAGCCAACCATGGGCAGTTCAATACTATTTGGGGAGCCAACGACGCCGGGCCTCCCTACAGCTATCTGCTCAACAAAACCCCGCTGGTGGATGGGGAAATACAGCGGAAAACCGCAAAAGTGATGATCGGTGCGTTTCTCAAGCCAGCGCTTTTTGATCAGGCCGATTACAGGGCTGTGTTCAGAAACAGATGGTCTGCCGGCAAGTGGTTACCCAAAAACAATATCAGTATTGTATATCAGGACAATCGGATAGCCATGCTGGAAGACTTCGAATCTGATATTGACATTGAAAGTTTTGGTAATGGAAAATCCGAAGCCGACAGCTTCAAAGTATTCAAAGAGGAGTTGATGCAATACAAAGGCAAGCTCTTTCAGGAAAACAATGCACTCCTGCTGGGCTGGCAGCTTGACTCAGCGTCGGGGAGCACAGCGACCTATAAAGTAAGCTTCCCGGAAGGCTTTGGAGTGGCATTTAACCCCAGCCAGTTTGTGTTCGACTTGTCGCATGGAGACAAAGACTTGCTGGATTCGATCAAGGGGGAGCTGACTCCTGATTTCAGGATTGTTTTCAAAGACAGTGCGGGCGTGGTTCTTGAAAAGCAACTGTCCGACCATCATGTTTTGGCACCCAGGGCAGAATCGCACTATTTCAAATCGGATAAGATGACCAAAGATCGCTTCAACGTCTTTTGGGAGCCGCAGTTTGAGTATGTGGAAATAGACGTTAGCGACACTGAACTGAATTGGGCTGGGCTAACTGAGATACGCTTTGAGTTTGGAAAGCCGTCGAAGGGGGTTGTTTACCTTGATAATATTGGGTTCCGGCACTGACGGTTTTTGTGAAAAACAGTTAGATATGAACGGAGAGTTTGTCAATGTAAACATTGATAAACTCCTCCAGCCTCTTCAACCTGTACTGCATCACCCATCTTGGATGCGGCAGCACTTCCAGTTTTTCAAAGAAGCCCTTTTCATCATTCAGCTTTGAAAGAAACTTCAGATTTTGTCCCTGACCCAGCACGTAGGCCACCTCATGGTTGACGCCCATTTGTAGCTGGCTTTCGAAACAGTTGGTCATAAAGCTCACCCATTGCTTGGTTTGCAGCTCCTTGTGGTCGTAGTAGTTGAGGTTTTTGCCATGCATGGTAAAGCCCACTGGCGACACAGCCGAAAAACAGAAGTGTTGGTAGAAAACTTTGGGGCCGCCAAAAGCGGCAATCATGTGATAGATAAATGTTGAGGAGAGCTCCTGCTTTCTTACGAGGTTGTTTTCAATGCCACAAATGTCCTGCAACTTCAAAGGATCTGTGAAAGGAATGCCCGTTACCCCACCGCCGAAACGACCCGGGTTAATGCCAATGATGAGCGTTCTGGCCTGATTGTCCGAATAGTATTTCCGGTAAAAAGCCTGCGTAAGTGCCCAGGCGGTTGTGTCGGCATAAGGATTCATCACTTCCACGTCTTCTGGCACCTCAGGCCACTCAAGGTTTGACAAAAAATGGAGGAGCTGTTCTGCAAATGTGACTTCCTTTTCTCGAGGTGATTGTTCCATGCCATGAATATGATAAATGGAGCCCTTTTATCCAGAACAAATTTTATTATTGATGTAAAAACCAACCCTGCTCGATCATGATAGAAGGCCCGCTGCTGCTTGTTGTCATCCTTTTGGCTGTTGTGCTGATTGTAGTCGGGGCCTCGGTGTTCAAAGTGCACCCTTTCATCATGTTGCTCATGGCGTCGTTGCTTGTAGGCATTGTGGTGGGTATTCCAGCCATCAAAGTAGTTGGTTTTATTAATGACGGCTTCGGGAGTATCATTGGTGGTATTGGGATAGTGATCATATTGGGGAGTATTCTGGGGGTAATCCTGGAGAAATCTGGTGCTGCTGTAAAAATTGCAGAGTTTATTTTGCAAACAATCGGACGAAAGAGCCCGGAGCTGGGGATTGGCTTTTTGGGGGCCCTGGTGAGTATTCCTGTTTTTTGTGATTCAGGCTTTATTATACTCTCAAGGCTTTGTCATGTGATGGCGCAAAAGCGAAATATCGCTGCCGGCTCTTTGTTTCTGTCATTGGCTGGCGGCATGTATACTACCCATACACTTGTGCCACCCACGCCAGGGCCTATTGCTGCGGCAGGTAACCTGGGCGGCGAAAGCTACTTAGGTTTGGTGATCATTTCAGGACTGCTTATTTCCATCCCGGTGGTTTTAATTGCTGTTAGCTATTCAAAGTATATTTTCAAAAAATATCCCTACGAGTCAGAGCTGAGTGACACCCCCATTCTTTCTGATCAGTCTTTGCCTTCCCTGGGCCTTTCCATGAGTCCTATTTTCATTCCATTGATACTCATTGGTCTTGGCTCGGTTGCGCAGTTTGTTGGTTTCCACAATGGACTTATAGATGCTCTTGTCTTTTTAGGAAACCCTGTCATCGCCTTGCTGGCAGGCTTGCTTATAGCAGTGCCGTTGTTAAAGTATATAGGAAAGGTTGAACGCTCGTCTTCTTTTCAGGAAGGCCTTGTGCAAGCCGGGCCCGTCCTTATTCTCACGGGTGCTGGCGCTGCGTTTGGTGCCGTACTAAAGGCCACGCCAATGGCCCAAATGGTGGAAGGCTGGCTAAGTGGCGGAGATGCCGGTGGTATCTACTTTATTCTGGCGGGTTTTGCTTTCACAGCCATCCTCAAGACCTCGCAAGGGTCTACCACCTCGGCTATGGTGATTACCTCTTCCATCCTTGGCCCCCTGTTGTCGCTTGGTGGGCTTGATAATCCCACTGGCATTGTGCTCATGGTGGCAGCCATTGGTGGGGGAGGAATGACTGTGTCTCATGCCAACGACTCTTTCTTTTGGGTGGTGGCTCAATTCTCAGGAATCAAAGACATCAAAGTCGCTTACCGAACGATTACTGTCATGTCGCTGGTGCAGGGAATGACCATATTGGCTATCGCTATTTCAGGCTTCTTTGCCCTTCTTTCACAAAACCATTATTAATGATAGTGAGCAGTCTGATATTATTGACCCAGGCAAAGTTTGGCTTACCTAATGTATCCTAAACTTTTTAAGCCATCAATTCCCTGAATAGGATGAACAGAACCATTTTTCAAAAGAAGCACGGTGTCGCTGCTGTCGATGACCTGCTGGTAACGATGGTCAGTTAGTAAAATACCTTTTGTTCGTGCCTGAGACCGGACAACAGGCAGCAGCTGCTCGACCTGCAAAGGCGACAAAAACGAGAAAGGCTCGTCTAGCAAAACGAAATGGCTTCTGGAATGAAGTAGGAGCAATGCTTCCAGCAATTTTCTCTCACCTGTAGAAAGGTTGCTAATTCGGGTAGTGAAATGTTTTTTAACCAGGTGGTAGCTTAAAACTTCCTCAACCTGATCATCATCGTAACCGAACAACTTCAATAGCTTTTTGAAACTGAGGTGCCCCGGAATACTGGGAAACTGCGGCATATAACTGACGAGGCCATTTTTTCGGAAAGCGCTCCTCACATATTTGGAATTCCATCTTACCGAACCGCCTCCGGGGCTGGCGGTACCAAACAGTATATTGAATAGTGTTGATTTTCCTGTACCATTTCTACCCAGCAAGCCGGTTACTTTGCCAGTTTCACATTTAATGTATACACCGGTCAGCACGCTATGGTCTCCATAACGGAAGTCTATTGAGTCACCTTCTAATACATGGTGTTGAGTCATGTAATCGAATTAACAATTGCTACTAAGGCTAAGAACAGTATAATGTCAGAGAGCCCGGCTACGGCCAAAAGTGCTTGCACCGACAAGCCAAGGTTTCGAAAAAAAGTAAGCTGATTACTTTTTGAGAAGTGATAGAGGGCGCAAATGGAGAGGAAACCGACAACCTTGGTCCAGAAAATGTAGATAAGCCCCAACCAGCCTATATTGAGATATATGACCAGTGCCAGAGCACTAAAAATCAATGTGTAAACCACAAACTCCCTAAAGATCAGAAGATAAATCTGCAGGTATCGATTCAAGCTAGTATTAGTTGGTTAAAGAGCACTATTCTGACCACCTGACTTAAAATACGACTGACCAAACGAAATATTTTACCAGCTCCTATTATTTATGCTATCTTGAAGCCTTCATTTTTAAAAAAACGACAACACTGCTAGTAAGTATGCGGCCTTTTCTGGATCACAATTTCCTGCTTTCCAATAACACTGCGGAATACCTCTATTTTGAACATGCCAAAGATCAACCAATCATAGATTACCACTGCCATTTGTCGCCCAAGGACATTGCTGAGGACAGACGTTTTAAAACACTTACTGAGATTTGGCTGGAGGGAGATCACTATAAATGGCGGGCCATGCGGGCCAATGGCGTCAATGAAAAGTATTGCACTGGCGATGCTTCCGACTATGAGAAGTTTGAAAAATGGGCTGAAACGGTTCCCTATACCATGCGCAATCCGCTCTACCACTGGACGCACATGGAACTGCAAAGACCGTTTGGTATTCATACAATTCTTAACGCTTCCACGGCAAGGGAAATTTATGATGAGGCCAACGAACAGTTAGGTGCTAAGTGGACGGTAAGAAGCATTTTGGAGAACATGAAAGTGGAGACCATTTGCACCACCGATGACCCTTCCGACGATCTCTCTTACCATCAAACGCTTCAAAAGGAAGGGTATAAAATCAAGGTGTTTCCGGCTTTTAGGGCCGACAAAGTGGTCGTCGTAAGCGATGCAGCCAGCTTCAATGCCTATTTGGACAAACTTGGAAAAGCTGCTTCACAAAGCATTTCCTCACTTGATGACCTTCTGTCAGCCTTGAGAAGCCGCCACGACTTCTTTGCATCGCTGGGTTGCAAGCTGAGCGACCATGGGCTGGAGACCTTCTACGCCGCCGACTTTACTGAAGCCGAAGCTGCAAAAGTGTTTGCGGAGCTACGATCCGGGAAAATGCCTGCAAAAGCTGATATGTTGCTTTACCAGTCGTTCATGTTGCACCAGCTGGCGCTCATGGACCATGAAAAAGGCTGGACGCAGCAATTTCACATCGGCGCCCTTCGCAACAATAGCAAGCGCATGCTTGATACCCTGGGGCCTGATACAGGCTTTGACAGTATGGGTGACTTTGAGCATGGCAGAGCCATGAGTCGCTTCTTTGACAGGCTTGACTCAACAGACCAACTTGCCAAGACCATTCTTTATAACCTCAACTCAAGGGATAACGAGCTTTTCGCCACTATGGCGGGCAACTTCAACGATGGTTCCACGGCAGGCAAGATGCAATACGGGTCGGCCTGGTGGTTTCTCGACCAGAAGGATGGGATGGAAAAGCAAATCAACGCACTGTCGAATATGGGACTCCTTAGCCGGTTTGTTGGCATGCTTACTGACAGCCGAAGTTTTCTTTCCTACCCCCGGCATGATTATTTCCGTAGGATTCTGTGTAATTTGATCGGAACTGACGTTCATAACGGTGAATTACCGAATGACCGGGAGTGGCTGGGTAAAATGGTGGAGAATATCTGCTATTTCAATGCTAAATCATATTTTGGATTTAATAAATAAATAAGGTGACGACAACTTCCCTAAGATACCTGCTTTGTTTTTTTTTAATGCTAACGATTGCGGGCTGCGCTGTGAAAAGTGATGTGAAAGTGATTAAGCTAGGCCACGCTCTTGACGTAAACCACTCAGTGCACAAGGCGATGGTTTTTTTGGCTGAGAAAGTAGATGAGAAGTCAAACGGCAAGATGCGCATTGATATCTATCCCAATGGACAGCTGGGATCTGAAAGAGAGTTGCTTGAATTGTTGCAGATAGGCTCCATAGGAATGACCAAAGCGTCTGCGGCAGTGCTGGAAAGCTTCATGCCGTCGATGGCAGTGGTGAATTTACCCTATGTTTTTCATAGTAAGGATCATTACAGAAAAGTGCTGGGTGGCGAAATTGGGCAGGAGCTCTTGACAAGTGGCGAGGAGTTCTGGATGCGGGGCATGTGCTTTTACGACGCTGGCAGTCGCAGCTTTTATTCCAAAGACAAGCCCATCATGAAGCCGGAAGACCTTCAGGGACTCAAAGTGAGGGTGCAGTCCAGCGCATCAGCTATTCAAATGGTGAGGTTGCTGGGCGGCTCTGCTACCCCCATACCGTTTGGCGAGCTTTACACAGCACTTCAGCAGGGCGTTGTGGACGCCGCAGAAAACAATCCCCCGAGTCTTTACCTAACAAGGCACTATGAAGTTTGTCGCTATTACAGCCTCAATGAACACACTTTTGTGCCGGATGTGATGCTGGTGAGCACCCATACCTGGGACGACTTGAACGATGAGCAAAAGAAGTGGTTGAGCGAAGCTTCCTTTGAGTCGGCTGTGCACCAGCGCACGCTTTGGGAAGAGTCAGAGAAAGAAGCGCTGGACGCCATGATAGCAGATGGGGTTCACGTTGAATACCCTGACAAAGGGCCATTTATTGAAAAAGTGAGGCCGATGCTGGATGCATTTGCCAATACAGAATACCGAAAGAAACTACTAGAAAGAATTGAAGCCGTAGATGAAAGTTCTCAGACAGAAAATTGACAAAATTACCGAAGGTGGGCTTGTTATCCTTATGAGCCTCCTTGTGTTGGATGTGCTTTGGCAGGTAGCCTCCCGTTATATATTGAGAAGCCCCAGCTCTTTTACCGACGAGCTGGCCAGGTACCTGCTCATTTGGGTAGCACTGATTGGTGCAGCATATGCCACAGGCAAAAATATGCACCTCGCCATTGATATTCTTCCCGGTAAACTGGAAGGTGCCAAAGCTGTTTTACTTCATCGCTTTATCTACCTGCTAATACTTGTATTCGCTCTGCTGGTCATGGTTGTAGGTGGTATCAGGCTTGTGTACATTTCGTTTGCTCTCGGTCAGCTGGCAGCCACACTTCAGGTATCACTTGCCTACGTATACATTTCACTGCCCGTCAGTGGACTTCTAATTTGTTTTTACTGTATTCATGAATTGATCAAAGGGAGGGCCGAAGTATGAACTGGACAGAGATAGCCATTTTAGTATTGACTTTCGTTGTGCTGCTGGGCATTGGCGTACCCGTAGCTTATAGCATCGGACTTTCATCCCTTGTCACCATACTGATCACCATGGATCCGGTGATAGCTTTTACCACACTGGCTCAGCGAATGGCTACAGGAATTGATAGTTTCTCGCTGCTTGCCATACCGTTTTTTGTGCTGGCTGGGCAGCTGATGAACAAGGGCGGCATTGCCAGTCGACTGATCGATTTGGCGAGGGCCATGGTGGGGCCACTTCCCGGAGGCCTGGCGTTTATTAACATACTGGCATGTATGCTTTTCGGTGCCATTTCGGGTTCGTCTGTCGCTGCTGCTTCTGCTATCGGCGGATTTATGGTGCCCAGAATGGAAAAAGAGGGGTATGATAAAGCTTTTGGTGCTGCTGTGAACCTCACCTCAGCTTCTACAGGTTTGGTTATCCCACCCAGCAATATTCTTATCGTATTCAGCCTGGCAAGTGGAGGTGTTTCTATCGCAGCACTGTTTCTCGCTGGCTATATTCCAGGGTTGCTTATTGGTCTTGCATTGATGATTGTTGCTGGTGTTGTGGCCCTGAAAAAAGGATACAAGTCAAACGAGACGACGGGGGTAAAAATATTCTTCAAAAGCTTTTTCGGCGCATTGCCAAGCCTTTTGCTACTGGTAATCGTCATTGGGGGAATTATCGCTGGGATATTCACCGCCACAGAGGCGTCGGCTATTGCCGTGCTGTACACCCTGATCCTGTCGATGGTTGTCTACAAAGAGGTGAAGTACAAAGACTTGCCTCGCATTCTGCTGGATACTACATTAACTACCACCATCGTGTTGATGCTGGTGGCGACTTCCATGGGTATGTCGTGGGTATTGTCTTACGAGAATATTCCTCAGGGCGTAAGCGACTTCCTGTTGAATGTGAGCGACAACCCGGTTGTGATCCTGCTGATTATTAACCTCTTGTTGCTGGCTGTGGGTACCTTCATGGACATGACGCCTGCGGTACTGATTTTCACACCTATATTCCTGCCAGTGGTGGTGCAAATGGGCATGAATCCCATCCACTTCGGCATTGTGATGGTGATGAACCTGTGTATTGGCCTTTGTACACCGCCGGTTGGCTCCCTGCTATTCGTGGGCTGCAGCGTGGCTGGTTTGAGCATTCAAAAAGTGCTCAAACCGTTGCTGCCACTGTTTTTGGCTATGATCGCCGTGCTGTTGCTCGTCACCTACGTACCAGCGCTGAGTTTGTGGTTGCCGGAGTTGTTTGGGTATTAATTCTTGCGATACTTTTTCAGAGCGGGGCCTTTGATCTTAATTTCAATGACTCCGTTCTTACCGTCTTCCCCGAACCTGTCGGTGGCGGCTGTTCCCTTGTAGACAGATAATGCTTGTATATCTTCGGGCTTAACATCATCGATACTAGATATTTTCTTATCGATTGTCGGCTTTTCATCTCCACCGTATAGAATGAAGAGGGGCTCTTTTTTGGTGTCGGGGCTGAGACTCTCGTGTTTTTTAATGACAATTTTAGAATCCTCTTCGAAGCCTAAGGTGAGCTCAAAAGCTTTGTTGTACTCTGGATTCTGTTTTTTGATATTATCAAGTTTGGATTGCTGATCCACTGTCAGCAAATTCTTGATTTCCACCAAAGATTTTAGCTTTATTTTCTTTATTTCACTTTCAAGGGCAAGGACTTCATTGAACTTTTTATCCAGGGTTTCATAGTTCACACTTGGTTGCGAAATGATCTCCTGAAACTCTACCATTGCCAGGGACCAGTCTGACTTTTTCTTGTTGAACTGCGAGATGTTTTTTTCATAGGTTACTTTCATATCCCGAGCTTGTGCGTCAGTCAGTCCTATGTCATCAGTATATTTAACAACCAAATCAGGCTCATACAGTGTCGCCGCAAAAGGATCAGAAGTCTGTGCAAAGGAGGTCATTGAACCTGCGAGAAGCAGCACTAAGCATATTGTGATTATATTTTTCATCGTAGTAAGATTAAAAGTTGGTTAACAGCTTGTCCGTGGGCGTTTCCCAAGTCATCATATCGCTGTTTTGATCAATAGAAGACTGCGTTTCAACATGGGGCAATACACCCACTCTTTCGGTTGGCTGAAGACTTCGGTACCAAAAGCCTCCAACAAAAAGAATGATATTGATGGTTGCGGCGACTACGGCCCAAACGGGTAGTTTTCGCTGCTTTTGCTGAACAATAAGTTTAGCGAAAGGTGGAGCTTCGTGAGAGGCGTCACTTTTTTTCATTTCAAGAAAGAAGTCTCTTAACTCTTCGTCTTCATTTTTCATATCGCTTTCTTTAATTGTGAAGCCAATATCAATTCTCTAAGTTTCTTTTTTCCTCTGTCGTAGTGAGTGCGTGCCGTGCCAATGCTCGTTTCCATGACCTCGGCTGCCTTTTCCAGCGTCATGTCGTGGTAAAAAACCAGTAATAGAAGCTCAGCCTGGCGCCCGGGCAACTGACTGATCATGCGCTCATAGCTCATTGCACCACCTTCATTCTGCGAGTTGGCTATCTCCGAAAGCTGAATATCGTCAATGCCGAGGTGCTTACTCACATGTAGTTGCTGCGCCGTTGCCATGTCAATAGCGGTGAACCGGATCACGCTGAAAAGCCAGGTTTTGAAGCTCGATTTACCAGCAAAGAGTGCTCTTTTCTCCAGCACCTTGAGGTAAGCTGTTTGCAGAACGTCTTCTGCCAGGTCGGGCTGAAAGCGACAGCATTGTCTGGCCCAAAACCATGCCTCTTTGTGGTGTACTTCCAGTTGCTCCCTTGTTGTCATCTGTTAGCTTAGTCTGGAAAGGAGGAGTATTATATGACAAGCTTTCTGGAAAAATTATAAAGGGCCGGTTACTTGGTGAAGTTTTCCAGAAAGACTTCATTGGTGTAGCCCAGTGCGTTGAATCTTATGGTGAGAAGGAGAGGAGGTTCTATGCTGTTCTCGCAGGTTGGCCCTGGTTCCATGTAATAGACGAAAAACTTCTGGCTTCTGATATAAAGCTCCTGCTTGTCCGGTTTACCCAACAACCTGAGTATTTGAGGCTCATCAAGACCTTTTATTTTGTCTTTTTGAGTAACGAACACCTGAGTCATAGCCAGTCTGTCTCCATTACATCCATTGGCGTCACTTTTCCACGTCACATCATTGTACCCATCCAAATCGGCAGGCAGTCCACAGCCGTAAAGGGAAAATGCAATGATGGGCAGCAAACTAAACTTTTTCAATTGTCTTAGGTCAGGCATTGATGGTTTGATCCGGTTTGGAAGTGGGGGTTCTTATTTTGTACATCCAAATTAAGGAGGCAATGCCAACAACTCCCAGTATATAGACGGGAATTAACGAATAGGTCAAAAAATAAGCTAAAAGCGGTTGAATAAGTTGTCTGATGCGTTCGGTGGCGAAGGCCCACTCTCTCATTTCTATAATGCCCCCAAGAATGATGATAGAAACCACGATGGTTACAGCTATCAACGACTTTTCCATGATAGAGAAATTACCTTGATTGAACATAAAGAACGACGTGCCTCCCAGGACGAACAGGTATTGGAAGATCAGGTAAGCCGAAAATGCTGAAGGCGGATGAAGGTTGAATTTGCGATAGGCACTTTTATCAACATCAGGCACACCCTGATAGCCGCCAAGGTAATCGGGGAGCCAGCCGGGTTTGTTGAACATGATCCTGAGGCCATCACCCAACGATCTGACCTTTTTGAGTTGCCCCGCCATGTCGACATAATGCTGTAGGTTGGCTTTGATGGGGTTCCAGGTGTTCACAGGCTTAGTAATGCCATATGTTGGCCTTTCTTCCTCTTCCTGAAACGTGCCAAATAGCCTGTCCCAAATGATAAAGGTGCCTCCATGGTTCTTATCAATATATTTTGGGTCACGCCCATGATGCACCCGGTGGTGGGAGGGAGTATTGAAAACGTATTCGAACCAGCCCAGCTTGCCAATCGTTTCAGTGTGAATCCAAAACTGGTAAACTGTGTTGATGGCAGCAACAAGCACAAAAGTGAGTGTGTCCACGCCGATAATTGCTAGCGGAAGGTAGAAAAAGAAGGTCCAGAACACCTGAAACGAGCCCTGCCTGAGCGCTACGGAGAAATTGTAGTCCTCACTTTGATGGTGCACCACATGCCCTCCCCAGAATAGGTTGATTTCATGGCTCATCCGGTGAGCCCAGTAGTAGCACAAGTCTACACCCAACCAGATAAGGATGAAAGTATACCACGTTACGGGTACATTGAAAAGCGCAAAGTTCTCGTAGACCAACTGATAAGTCGTAACGGTGAGAACCTTAAGGAAGGCTCCGGTAATTTGCTGAGTAATGCCGCAACTCATATTGGTGAGGGCATCATTGAGCCGGTAGATTTTCCGGTGCTGAAAGTGCTGAATAATAAGCTCTACACCAATCAGCAGAAAATAGATTGGGATAGAAAGAATGACAGGGTTAATGTTCATGGGTGTTACAAATACAGATAACAATGTAATTAAAAAAGCTATTTATTTAAGAATACTAACTAGTTTTGCATCCAAATTGATGGCTGTAGCATGAAGAGAATATTTTCATTTATTAGAATTATTTCATTGCTGTTTTTCCTCGGCGGACTCCTGTTTGTGTATGCTTATCTGCCGGAAAATGTTTCGTTGTACAGCGATCAACTAGGCACGCCCATCTACTTCATTTCCAAAAGCCAATTCTTCTATTATTCGTTTGCTTTTTTTCTGGTTGTCAACCTTTTGTTGTTTGTATTTGGTAAAGTGCTCGACGGCGTGCCGGTCACTGAAGGAAGAGGTTTGTTTTCATCTGAGATATTCAAGAACAAAACGCTCATTTGGCTCGAAGTGCTTATCAGCCTCATCAACGTTTTTTTTGTAACTGGCGCTGCCTTTATAGGTGTGTACAACAATCGTGTGAACCTCGACTTTAATAATTTTGCCTATCTGGTCTATTTAGGCACTTTTCTGATTTTTGCCTGGATTCTTTCTTACGGTTTTGTTCTCCGCTATCGGAGCTATCAACCCTCTTAATATCAGTAGCTTAGTGCTGGGATATTCAATCAATAGTTGAATATAAATCCTTCATTTACAGCAAGTTAAGAGAAATTATATTCCAGAAAATTTCCATAATTATCCTAAATTCACTGCAATTTTTGACCCCAGATACGGTCAAAATGATGGAAACTTTCTGCGATTGAAGGACTTATGGCAAACGAACAAGCTGCAGTATCAAATTACACCGAAGACAATATTCGTTCACTTGACTGGAAAGAGCATATCAGGCTCAGGCCAGGTATGTATATCGGCAAGCTCGGTGACGGTGCTGCGATGGATGACGGTATTTACGTACTTGTAAAGGAGATCATCGACAACAGTATTGATGAGCACATGATGGGGAATGGCAAGGTCATTAATGTAAAGGTGACCGACCATAGGGTAGAGGTGCGTGACTTTGGTCGTGGCATTCCGCTGGGCAAAGTCATCGACTGTGTGTCCAAGATCAACACTGGGGGTAAATACGACTCTAACGCCTTCCAGAAATCAGTTGGTTTGAACGGAGTAGGTACCAAGGCGGTGAATGCCCTTTCGGACTACTTCAAGGTGCAATCATTCAGAGAAGGCCGCACTAAAATGGCCGAGTTCCATCAGGGGGAGCTGACCAACGATCCGCCTGAGACTACCACTACTGAAAGAAATGGCACACTCACCATCTTCGAACCCGACGGTACGGTCTTCAAAAACTTCCATTTTATTCCGCAGTATCTTGACAACCTGCTTTGGAACTATGCGTTCCTGAACGCCGGATTGACAATCAATTTCAATGGTGTTAAGTATTATTCAGAAAATGGTCTTCTCGACTTACTGAACCGCAAGACTAACGAAGAAGAGCTGCGTTATCCAATCATTCACCTGAAGGGAGAGGACATTGAGATTGCGCTCACTCATAATAACCAGTATGGTGAGGAGTACTACAGTTTTGTTAACGGTCAGTACACAACCCAGGGCGGCACCCATTTGGCGGCTTTCCGGGAGGCATTGGTAAAAACGGTCAGAGAGTTTTACAAAAAAGACTTTGATGCATCGGATGTGCGCACAAGTATTGTAGGAGCTATTGCAGTGCGGGTGCAGGAGCCTGTGTTTGAGTCTCAAACCAAAACGAAACTAGGCTCTCAAAGCGTTGGCCCGGAAGGCCCCACCATGCGTACTTTCATCAACGACTTTGTTAAAAAGTATCTCGACGACTTTCTGCATAGTCATCCCTCCGTGGCGGAAGCCCTGCAAAAGCGGATTATTCAGTCGGAGAGGGAACGCAAAGAAATTGCAGGCATTAAGAAGCTGGCCAATGACAGGGCCAAAAAGGCCAACCTCCACAACAAAAAACTGAGGGATTGCCGCATCCACTTCGACGACCTGAAGAACGAGCGCCGGGACGATTCCATGATCTTCATCACTGAAGGTGATTCTGCGTCGGGCTCTATCACCAAATCACGGGACGTGCAAACCCAGGCTGTGTTTAGTTTGCGTGGTAAACCATTGAACTGCTACAGCCTGACGAAAAAGATTGTGTATGAAAACGAGGAGTTTAACCTTCTTCAACATGCACTCAATATTGAAGACGGGTTAGAAGGGCTTCGCTATCGCAAAATCATCATTTCTACTGACGCCGACGTGGATGGGATGCACATCAGACTGCTGATGCTGACTTTCTTTCTGCAGTTTTTTCCGGACCTGGTTCGAAACGGCCATGTATACATTTTGGAAACACCACTTTTCAGGGTTAGGAATAAGAAGGAAACTATCTATTGCTACAGCGATGAGGAGAGGCAGCAGGCCATCAACAAGCTTGGGTCTAAGCCGGAAATAACCCGATTCAAAGGACTGGGGGAGATATCACCAGAGGAGTTTGGCAAGTTTATAGGGGAGGATATGCGGCTGGAGCCCATTATTTTGAAGAAAGAAACAAAGATTCCCCAGCTACTGGAGTTCTTTATGGGCAAGAATACGCCGGACAGGCAGATTTTCATTATCGATAACCTGAAAATAGAGAAGGACTTGGTGGAAGAGGTTGTGATAGAAGATTGATTGTATTTTTGTTACAATTATCCATTTATTGTAATTTTTATACAAAATTTATATAATTGTAATTATCTTACAAAATAGTAAAGTTGCAGTTATGTACTTTATTTTGATGGGAGACATTGTTGGCAGCTCAGAAAAGAAAGGAGCGACTTTAATGACTAGTTTTAAATCGGTCATTCAATCGGCTAATGGCAACTTTTCGAAGCAGATATTGTCTCCACTCACTATCACGTTAGGTGATGAGTTTCAGGGAGTAGTGAAGGATCTAAGGTCAGTTGTGGACATCATCTTTCATATAGACAAGGCGCTAATTGGCACAAACCCTGAGTTCAGGATCCGATACAGCATGCAGTATGGCCCCATTGATACACCAGTCAACAAGGAAAATGCGCATGGAATGTTGGGTGAGGGGCTTACCAAAGCCAGAAAGGGGCTGGAAGAGATGAAGCCAAAGAAGTTGCACTATCGCATGGTAACAACTGACGGTAAAACCGACGATATGCTGAATGGGTTGTTTCGGTTGTACGACTCTTTCTACAGTGACTGGTCAAAAAATGACCGTGAGTACCTGGAGCGATTCTTTGAGAAGGACGATTACAAGTGGGTAGGGGAGCAGCTTTCAAAAGATCCATCCACAGTTTGGAGAAAACGCATTTCCCTCAAACTGGATGAGTTTAACATAGCCAAAGATTTGATACGATCAACAGCAAACGCATTTGAATGAACCACTGGATATCCATCATACTGGTTTTAGTTGGAGGCGAAGCATTGTCGGTGCTGTTGTTTTGGATTTTGTCAAAAATATTCACTGGCAAGGACGGAGCAGGCATAAGTAAACGATCTGTTTTCAAAGGCATGGTAGAGCGGCTATTCCTTTTTTTCGCACTTACGCACGACTTGCCCCATGTGTTGACACTGCTGGGAGCACTAAAAATTGCAACAAGAATTAAGGATGAAAACAAAATATCAAACGATTACTTTTTAGTGGGCAACCTGCTGTCGATCAGCCTGGCCATTGCCTATTTTATTATCTGGAGAGAAGTTTTGAAGTAAAGTATGGAAGAAGAGAACCTTAACAGTCACGAAGGAGAAGATCAGATTCATGATGTGGTAGCCGTTTCGGGTATGTACGAAAGCTGGTTCCTCGATTATGCATCCTATGTAATTTTGGAAAGGGCCGTGCCTGCAATTGAAGACGGATTTAAGCCGGTACAGCGGCGTATCCTGCATGCCATGAAGGAAATGGACGATGGTCGCTTCAACAAGGTGGCGAACATCATTGGTAGCACCATGCAGTACCATCCTCACGGCGACGCTTCCATTGGCGATGCCATCGTCAATATTGGGCAGAAAGACCTCCTGATCGAAACGCAGGGCAACTGGGGTGATATCCGCACAGGAGACCGGGCCGCAGCACCCCGTTACATAGAGGCCAGACTATCGAAGTTTGCGCTCGAGGTGGTTTTCAACCCGCAAACCACCAACTGGCAGCTTTCATACGACGGACGTAAACGTGAACCTGTTACTCTTCCCGTTAAATTTCCACTGCTTCTGGCACAGGGCGTTGAAGGCATTGCTGTTGGCCTTTCTACCAAACTATTGCCTCACAACTTCCGGGAGCTGATTGAAGCTTCCATTGCAGTGCTTAAGGGCAAGAAGACTAATATTTTACCCGACTTTCCTACCGGTGGCCTGGCAGACTTTTCAGACTACAATGAAGGAAAGAGAGGCGGCAGAGTTCGTGTAAGGGCCAAAATAGAAGAGCTCGACAAGAAGACACTCGTTATCAAAGACATTCCATTTGGCACTACCACCACCAACCTGATGGACTCCATCGTGAAAGCCAACGATAAGGGAAAGATCAAGGTCAAAAAGGTGGTGGATAACACGGCCAAGGATGTTGAAATTGAAGTGCACCTGGCACCTGGCGTGTCGCCTGACATCACCATCGACGCTTTGTACGCCTTCACCGATTGTGAAGTATCCATTTCTCCCAATGCCTGCGTGATTGTTGACGACAAGCCTGTATTCATGTCTGTCAATGACATCCTGAAGGTTTGTACCAACCAAACGGTCAACCTCCTCAAGCGGGAGTTGGAGATAAGAAGAGCTGAATTGATGGAAAAGATGCTCTTCTCATCATTGGAAAAAATATTTATCGAAAACAGAATCTACCGGGATATTGAGGAATGTGAAACCTGGGAAGCTGTTTTGGACACCATCGATAAGGGGCTTGATCCTTTCAAAGACCAGTTTTACCGTGAGATCGTACAGGACGATATTTTGAAACTGACTGAAATCAAGATCAAGAGAATCTCCAAATTTGACTCCTTCAAGGCCGACGAGCTGATGAAGAAGCTTCAGGAAGAGTTGGAAGAGGTCAACTACAATTTGGAGAACCTGGTGGAGTATGCCATCAAGTATTATCAAAGTCTTCTGGATAAGTATGGCAAAGGAAGGGAGCGACTCACCGAAATAGCTCAGTTCGATACCATTGCGGCTACTGTGGTGGCTGCGAACAATCAGAAACTGTATGTCAACAGAGAAGACGGTTTCATAGGTTATGGACTGAAAAAGGACGAGTACATATGTGAGTGCTCTGACCTGGACGACATCATTGCCTTCAGGCGGGACGGAAAGTTTTCTGTCGTCAAAATTCAGGACAAAGTGTTCGTTGGCAAGGATATCCTCTATGCAGGTGTGTTCAAGAAAAACGACGAACGCATGGTGTACAACGCCGTCTACGTAGATGGCAAGTCAGGCCGGTCCATGATCAAGCGCTTCCAGGTGCTGGGTGTTACCCGTGACAAGGAGTATGACGTTAGTAAAGGTGAAAAAGGATCCAGAGTGCTCTATTTTTCTGCTAATCCGAACGGAGAAGCCGAAATCATTAATATCAGCCTGACCTCTGGCTCAAAGGCTAAAAAGAAAGTTTTCGATTTTGACTTTTCAGAGATAGAGATCAAAGGTCGTGGCTCGCAGGGTAATATTTTAACCAAATACCCCGTGAGAAAGATCGTGTTGAAGGAAGCAGGGAGGTCAACGTTGGGAGGGCTTGATATATGGTACGATGCTACTATCGGGCGACTCAATACGGATGATAGGGGAGAGTATCTTGGCAACTTCCTGGCGGACGACAAAATCATCGTCTTTTATCAGGATGGCAGCTACGAGCTCACCTCGTTTGAACTGACCAACAGATACGACTACCATCAGATTCTCACACTCCAAAAGTTCAATCCGAAAGCAGTTGTTAGCGCAGTGTACCTGGATGGTAAGACGAAGGTGCATTTTGGTAAGCGATTCCTGATCGAAACCAGCACAGTTGAAAAGAAATTTGTCTTCATTTCTGAAGAAAAGGGATCCAGGCTGCTACTAGTGAGTTCGCATCCCTCACCATCCTTCGAAGTCAGCTATAGGAAGAAAGGCAGCAAGGAGACAGACAAAGAAATCATTGTATTTGAGGAATTTATCGACATCAAGGGGTGGAAGGCAGTCGGCAACAAATTGAATTTCCCGGATATCAAAAAACTGGAGTGGCTGGCCAACGAAGACCCTGGGGCTGAGGAGAAGGATAGCAACGACGATGATTCAGGCCCGGACACCAAAGAAGATGAAGATGATACTGCTTCGAAAGCAACCGACGACAAGCAGGAAATAGCAGAAACGGTAAAGAAGCTGAAAGAAGAGTTCAGTAAAGAAACAGATGAGAATTTTGATGTGGGAAGCAGCATAGATTTGGATATTAAGAAACCAAAAAGCAATGGAGAAGACCAACTTGGCCTTTTCTAACCTGCAAATAAAAGATGGATGATGCCACCAGAGACAAGCTGATTAATTACCTGGGAAGTTTCGTAACCGCTGCAAGGGCAGCGAAGGTGCAACAGGTGCTTGAGAAGAGGACTCGTCACATTGCAGTGGTAATGGAAGATTTTGAAAACTCTCTGAACGTAAGCGCCGTTCTAAGGTCATGCGAGGCGATGGGAGTGCAGGATGTTCATATCATCGAAAACCAGTTTAGGAATAAATTAAGTGCTTATGTGGCCAAAGGCGGTAGTAAATGGCTGACTGTTACTAAGCACAATGAGCTCGAGTCAACGAATAGTTCTCGATGTTTGCAGTTGTTGAGGGATGCCGGATATCAAATTTGGGTAACCAGTCCTGACCAGTCTGCCGTCGACTTGAACGACGTTGGTGTAGATTCAAAAATAGCCCTGGTGTTTGGTACAGAATTCGACGGGGCGTCGAAGGAAGTGCTGGAAATGGCTGACAAAAGGGTATGCCTGCCGATGCAAGGTTTTACTGAGAGCTACAATGTGTCGGTAAGTGTTGCGTTGTGTTTGCATGTTTTGTTAAGGAAGTTAAAAGACTCGGAAATTGATTGGTGTATGAGTGAAGAAGAAAAGAAGCAGTTGACCCTGGAGTGGTATCGTAAGATTGTAAGGAGATCTGATATTCACGAAGTGAGATTTCTTTCAGGCATTTAGTATTAACGCTGACGGATGCGGTTTTTACTAAAGATGCTTTTTATGCTGGGTGCATTGGTGTTTGCCTTTGTCATCGCCAGCAACGTATGGATCATGTGGAAGACGACAGATGATATCCATTTCAACGTGGAAGAAATCCCGGCTGTGGACGTCGGGGTAGTGCTCGGAACATCGAAAAGAAGTGTCGATGGAGGCGCCAATTCGTTTTTTACCACCAGAATGGAAGCCGCCGCTAAACTATATAAAGCTGGCAAAGTAAAGCACCTGATACTCAGCGGAGACAACAACACAAAGTACTACAATGAGCCCCAGGATATGTTCAATGCTCTTTTGGTGCTGGGCGTGCCTGCACAAGACATGACAATGGACTACGCCGGTTTTCGAACTCTTGATTCCATCGTGCGTTCAAAGGAAGTGTTTGGGCAAAACGAGATCGTTATTATCACCCAGCAATTTCATGCCTACCGGGCGCTATTTATTAGTAAATTTTATGGGATAAAAGCAGTTACCTTCGCATCTGATGATGCGGCAAAATCAGGGATGAAGTCTGTGGTGAGCAGAGAATGGCTTGCCAGACCGAAAGCAATTTTAGACCTTTACGTTCTCAAACAACCCCCCAAATTCCTTGGTGAGAAGGAAATTATAGAGATCAGAAAATAATTCTCACATTTTTTGAACGATTTAGCGAGAAAAGTGTCCTTAAGGATGTTATTGGTTTACCAAACCTATGAAAAGAGTACAAATTCTCTTTCTGTTGTCTATTCTATCTGTCACTAGCTGGGCTCAGGCGCAAGGCACAACAGTGGTGTGGGGCAAAGTTACCGAAGCATCTACCGGTAGCCCGATTCCGTTTGCCAATGTCGTTTTCAAGGGAACTTCTATTGGTGCAACAACTGATTTTGAGGGCTATTACAAACTTAGCACTACCCAGCGCTTCGACTCCATTCACTTCAGCTACATCGGATTTGTTCCAAAAACGAAATTCATTGTGGCAGGAAAGGAGCAAAACATCAATATCCAATTGGAAGAAGATGTGGTCAACCTTCAGGAGCTTGTTTTTGAAGCAGGTGAAAATCCGGCGTTTCAAATATTGAGGAATATAGTCGACCACAAAAAGGTCAACGACAAGAGGAGGCTTTCTGCCTATGAATACGAGGCGTACACCAAAATTGAAATGGATATTGATAACATTTCAGATAAGTTTAAGCAGCGTAAGATCATCCAAAAAGTAACTTCGGTGCTCGACAGTATTGAGCAGATTGCAGGCGAAGATGGGAAACCGGTGCTGCCGGTGTTTATTTCAGAGGCCATTAGCAAGTACTATTATAAAGATAGTCCCAGAATGGCGCACGAGACTGTATTGAATACGAAAGTAACCGGAGTGGGGGTAACCGACGGTACGCTGACTTCGCAGGTGATAGGCGCCTCTTTTCAGCAGTATAATTTTTATCAAAACTGGCTCAATATTGTCGGCAAAGACTTCGTGTCTCCGATTTCGGATGGCTGGAAGATCAACTACGAATATGACCTGGTAGATAGTCTTTGGCTCGGCGACTATTACTGCTACCGGTTAGACTTCTTCCCCAAGAGGGAGCAGGACCTGGCCTTTCGTGGGTCGATGTGGATTCACAAAGACACCTGGGCCATCAGACAAATTGACGTAACGGTAGGTAAAGAGGCGAATGTCAATTTCATTGAGAAGATAAAAATTCAACAGGAGTTGGTGCCTACTACCGAAAGTGCCTGGCTGCCTGCCAAAACCAGGGTGATGATTGACGTAAGTGAGCTGACCGACCGATCAGCCGGGTTTCTGGCTAAGTTCTATGTGTCCAACAAAGACATTGTGGTGAATCAGCCAAAACCCGATAAGTTCTATGAAAACCCCATTGAGATGGTGGAGGACGTTAACGACCGGGCAGACGACAACGAATTTTGGGCCGATATTAGGCACGATACCCTTAGTGCCACGGAGGTTCATGTGTATGAAATGATCGACACGCTGACAAAGATCCCGGTGATCAAAACTTATACCGACATTATTCAGACCGGATACACCGGCTACTACAAAATCGGAAAGTTCGACATAGGTTCCTATTCTTACTTTTTTGGCAATAATAATATAGAAGGCATAAGGCTGGGGCTTGGAGGCAGAACTAATATTGACTTCAGCAAGAAATGGGAGTTGAGCGCCAACGTAGCCTATGGCTTAAAAGATGAGGAATGGAAGTACAAGTTTCATGTGCGAAGGATTTTGAGCCGCAGCCCATGGACTGAGGTGAAATACATGCACCAAAAGGAAATCGATCAGATTTGGCTTCTTAATGATGATATTGATAATGCCAATGTTTTCTATGCTTTTTCACGCTTCGGCACACTGATAGATCCCTTTCTCCGGCAAAAGAACTACTTTACTTTTTTCACGGTGCTGGGCCGTGGCCTTTCTCAGCGAGTGTCATATCGTCAGGAATACTTCAAGCCATTGTTTGACTTTGAATACTACAAAGACCCCTACGCTGAAACGCCTACGGTGCGTAACAACCTGAGTGTGGCAGAGGTAATTCTCGACACCCGCTACGCACGTGACGAAATTTTTGTCATCAACGATAACCAGCGGTTGAGCATGGGCACCATTCGCTGGCCAGCTGTTAATTTCCGTTATACACTTGGCCTCAGTGCTCTTGGAGGCGATTTCACGTACCACAAGTTTGGCTTGTCGATTGAAAAACGGCAAAAGATGGGCATTTTCGGAGTGGGCTATCTCACATTGAGCGGCGGCTATAACTTCAATAATCTGCCTTACCCGTTGCTGAAGGCACACATAGGAAACCAGACGCCTTTCTATTTTAATTTTGCCTACAACATGATGGACTACTTTGAGTTCGTTACCGACAAGCATGTAGCCTTCAGATGGAATCACTCTTTCAATGGATTTCTGCTCAACAGTATTCCCGCCATCAAAAAGTTAAAGTGGAGACTTGTAGGCACTGTTAATGTGCTTTACGGCGGTGTGGGGCAAAAGAACTACAACCTGATACCACCCACCTACGACACTAATGGCAGCGAAATAGCACCCTTCTTCGCTCTTGGCCAGTGGCCTTATATAGAGGCAGGGTATGGTGTGGAGAATATATTCAGGTTTTTTAGAGTCGACTTCATACACAGACTTACTTATACCAACCGTCCCGGAGTAAATAATTTTGGGATTAAATTCAGCTATAAGTTTTCTTTGTAGTATGGCGTTCGGAACACAAAGAGCTTCTCTCGGTTTAATACTTCTCTCGGTTTTGTGCATGATGGGGTGCTCATCTCCTCAGGCGTCATTGCCAATTGCAGACAGCCCAAACCCCGACAAAGCCTACTATAGTGAACTATTAGCACTTGTGGAAGACAAAGTGCAGGAAGACCCCAATAACCTTGGGCTTAGGGTCAAATTGGCTTCATATCATCAAACGCTTGAATGGCCGGAGGTGGCCAACGCTAATATCGAGGCGATTTTAAGGATGGCACCCAAAGATCCGGAGGTGATGGTGCTGGTGGCCGACTACTATATACATAGAAACGATTTTGAGAGGAGTTGGATATATGCCCAGCAGGCTGACAGGCTGGGTTCGGTTCACCCTAGTCTATCGCTGATCAAGTCAAAATATCACTACTCCAGAAGGAACTACGGTGAGGCCGCCAGGTACCTCAATCATTATTTTGACACCGGAGGCAAGCTGCCGGAGGCATTTTTGGTAGCAGCTGAATTGGATCTCCAGAAAAAAGATACGACCAAAGCGTTGTCCATTTTGGAGAGGGGAGTCGAAGCGAATCCGGGCCACAGGAGTATGACCCGTTTGCTGGTGACATTATTTGAGCAGCGAAGCCAATTTACCGAGCTGGTAGCGCTGCTCGAGGGATATGGCAAAGTCACGGATGACTATAGCACCTACAGGGGTGAGTTGCTCGGTGCCTACTTTAAGGGAGCCGATTATGATAAGGCGTCCAGCTTTGCTGAGAACTGGCCTGAACCCTCCGAAAACGGGCTTTTTGAGTACGGGAGCCTGATGCTCGAATCGTCGATGAGCGACTCCGCCTTTTGGTATGCCGACAGGATGATTCAGCAGGATTCGCTTAGTGTGCCGGGCCGACTCCTCAAAGCCCGATACTTTAATCGCAGGGGTAGAATGGGAGATGCCTATAATTTTTACACGTCGGCGCTGGCGTTGGATTCCACCAACCAAATAGCCCTCGAAGAACGGGGTATTGTTGCGGGAAAAATTGCATATTTGCGCAAACTTAGGGAGCAGCAGGCAGCAATGCCAGTGTTTGATCTGACTCCCAAGAAATCTGATAATTAGTAGAATTGAATGAGTAACGAGAAAATTAAGCTTACCCTCCCTGATGGAAGTGTTCGGGAATATGACAAGGGGGTAACCGGGCTGGATGTGGCAATGAGCATCAGCGAGGGCCTGGCCAGGAATGTTTTGGCTGCCAAATTCAATGGAAACGTAATTGATGCATTTCGTGTTATCACGGAAGACGGAACATTTCAGTTGCTCACATGGAATGACAAGGAAGGGAAATCAACTTTTTGGCACTCTTCAGCTCACTTAATGGCTGAAGCCCTTGAAGCGCTGTACCCGGGTGTTAAGCTGGGTATTGGCCCACCAATTGAAAACGGTTTTTACTACGATGTTGATTTTGGAGACAGGGAATTTACCGCTGCCGAACTTCCGAAAATAGAGGAGAAGATGCTGGAACTGGCGAGGCAGAAGAATGCCTTTTCACGCCGAGATATTAGTAAGAAAGACGCCGTAGCCTACTTTGAAAAGAAGGGTGATCCGTACAAACTGGAGCTTATCGCAGATTTGACTGACGGCACTATTTCTTTCTATGAGCAAGGCAATTTCACCGATCTTTGCCGGGGACCGCATATCCCAAACACAGGGTTTATTAAGGCCACTAAGATACTGAACATCGCCGGTGCTTACTGGCGGGGCAATGAGAAGAACAAGCAGTTAACAAGGCTTTACGGGATTACTTTTCCCAAACAGGGAGAGTTGAAGGAGTACCTCGAGCTGCTTGAAGAAGCCAAAAAACGTGACCACAGAAAGATAGGGAAAGAACTTGAGCTTTTCACCTTCTCAGAAAAGGTGGGCAAGGGACTGCCGTTGTGGTTGCCTAAAGGTGCCATTCTTCGTGAGCGCCTTGAGAATTTCATGCGCAAAGCGCAGGTGAAAGCAGGTTATGACCAGGTGGTGTCACCGCATATAGGAAGCAAGGAGCTATACGTAACATCTGGTCACTACGAAAAATACGGCAAGGATTCGTTTCAACCCATCAACACACCGGAAGAGGGAGAAGAGTTTCTTTTGAAACCCATGAACTGCCCTCACCACTGTGAGATGTACAAAAGCAAGCCAAGGTCGTACAAGGACTTGCCTGTGAGGTACGCTGAATTTGGTACGGTTTACCGCTACGAGCAGAGTGGCGAGCTACATGGCTTGACCCGTGTGAGGGGCTTTACTCAGGACGATGCGCATATTTTCTGCCGCCCCGACCAGGTGAAAGAGGAGTTTGCCAAGGTAATAGACCTGGTATTGTATGTGTTTAAGTCTTTGGGCTTTAGCGATTACAATGCCCAGGTGTCGTTAAGAGATCCTGAGACACCAGAAAAATATATCGGTACTGAGGAGAACTGGGTAATTGCAGAGAATGCGATTATAGAGGTAGCCGCTGCAAAGGGACTAAAAACAACTGTAGAGCTTGGGGAAGCAGCTTTTTACGGCCCTAAGCTCGATTTTATGGTGAAGGATGCTCTTGGCAGAAACTGGCAGCTCGGAACCATTCAAGTCGACTACACTTTGCCCGATCGCTTCGAGCTGGAATATGTTGGAGCCGATAATCAGAAGCACAGGCCGGTAATGATCCATAGAGCACCCTTTGGTTCAATGGAGCGTTTCGTAGCTATTCTGATAGAAAGCACTGCGGGTGAGTTCCCGTTATGGTTATCGCCTGAGCAGATTGCCATTCTGCCTATTTCGGAGAAATTCCACGACTATGCCAATCAGGTTAGACTGATGCTCCAGGAGAATGACATCCGGGGCAATGTGGATGAAAGAGATGAGAAAATAGGCCGGAAGATCAGGGATGCGGAAATCAAAAAGATCCCATTCATGTTGATCGTAGGGGAGAAGGAAGCGGAGAGTAAAACCATTGCCCTTAGGGAGCATGGCAAGGGAGATATTGGCACCTTTTCGGGCAGTGAATTTGTTGACTATTTTGGAAAGCGAATAAAAATGAGTCTGGCAGGCGAAAAAGAAGCCTGAGGATTATTGCAGGCTATTTATAAAAGCGGCTTGCTGCTTTTGATTAGTAGAATTTTTGTGGATATTTGCATCCTTGTTTTGAAACCTAAATACGGAGGTATAAAATTTTAAGACCGAGACCACGAGGTTTTAGGGGTAAACCTGAAGAGCCTTACAAGATTAATGAGAGAATTGAAGCCCGTGAGGTAAGGGTAATTGCCGAAGATGGAAATCTTGGCGTTATTCCAACCCGGGATGCAATCAAAATTGCCAAAGAGCAAAACCTGGATTTGGTAGAGATTTCTCCTACTGCAGTTCCTCCTGTTTGCCGTATAGTTGACTATTCAAAGTTCAAATACGAGCAAAAGAAGAAACAGAAGGAGATCAAGGCCAAAGCTCAGAAGACTGTCATTAAGGAAATTCGTTTTGGTCCTAACACGGATGATCATGACTTCAATTTCAAATTGAAGCACGCCATCAACTTTCTTAAGGAAGGTTCCAAAGTAAAAGCATACGTGCAGTTTGTGGGTAGAACAATTGTGTTTAAGGAAAGAGGGGAAATCCTTCTTCTTAAGTTCGCTCAGGAATTGGAAGAGTATGGAAAGGTAGAGCAACTGCCGAGGCTCGAAGGAAAGCGGATGTCTCTATTCGTTGCTCCTAAGGTCGCTAAGAAATAATTTTTGTTAAACTATATATACAATGCCGAAAGTTAAAACCAAATCGGGAGCAAAGAAACGCTTTAAGCTAACGGGGACTGGTAAAATCAAACGTAAGCATGCTTTCAAAAGCCACATTCTTACCAAGAAGGAAACCAAGCAAAAGCGCTCTCTTACTGACATGACTTTAGTACATAAGTCAGACGAGAACAGAGTAAGAGATATGCTCAACATCTAAGAAAAACTTAGGTTCTATGTTTCACCAGGTTTTTGGTCAACAAGTGTTCTGAGTAGAACCACCAAACACCAAAAAATGTAATTACTATGCCAAGATCAGTAAATCACGTAGCGTCAAGAGCGAGGAGAAAGAAAATCCTCAAAGCAGCCAAAGGTTTTTATGGCCGCAGAAAAAATGTATGGACGGTAGCTAAGAATGCCGTTGAAAAAGCATGGAAATATGCTTATGAAGGCCGCAAGCAGAAGAAGAGAAACTTCAGAGCTTTGTGGATTCAGCGTATCAATGCAGGTGCCAGAGAGCACGGAATATCTTATTCTGTATTGATGGGCAAAATGAAAACTTCCAAGATCGATTTGAACCGTAAGGTACTTGCCGACCTGGCCATGAACCACCCCGAAGCTTTCAAAGCTGTGGTGGACAAGGTAAAATAGTTCGACAAGCCTTTGTCAATAATATGAAAAGCCCCATTATGGGGCTTTTTTAGTTTAAGCGTGAATGACTTACTGCAAGCAAGAGGCTGTTAAATGCTGTTGCCTCCGAAGAGATACTTCCTTGCAGAGTTGTAATCGATGAAATAGGTGAGCCTTACCGACAAGCTATTGACCTGCGGCAGGCTCAGGGTCTTGTCAAAGTTTTCAGCAAAATTAATGTCGGTATTATTGTCACTTGAACTGATGGAGTCTTTCCAAACCACATTCAAAAAGCTGCCTGGCGCAATTTGGTAGAAGTAAACAAAGTCAACATTGAGTGCATTAAAGTTGGTATCATGCTGCTTTTGTCCGGACTCGTCGATGCCCTCATATTCAGAACCAGCCAATTGACCATTGCCCTGCAGGTCGTAAAATCCGTTATACTTAACATTGCTCCAATAGTGCCTTACCCGGAGGGTCAGCCCCATTTTGTTATTGAAGGTGTATTTGGTGCCAAGGATATTATTTGTGGTAAGAACATCTCTTTCTCCAAAGATGATCTCATCAAGCGATTCGTCATCAGCATACAATTTGGTAACGTAGCCCTTTGAGTCTTCAGAGCTCTCTCTGCTAACCCGGAAGTCGATGGATAGCCTGTTGTTGACTCTGTAGCGGATAGATGCTCCCAGCGAATTATATGCCTGCTCCCATTCGGGCCTTCTCCAGGTATTTTGACTTATATATATTTTTACCGCTTTGCGGGAATCGCTTTCTACCCATGAGTTCACGCTATAGGATCCAGGCTGAACGAAATAGTAGCCTTCTTCTCTGGGCTCGAAGTAGTCGTAGCTGTCAATGGGTTTCAGGCTGGACGACATGCCCACTCCCCAGAAGTTCTTGAATTGGGCATAAGTAGATGCATATACGTCGGTGCTTGTGAATGTTCTTGGTTCAAAAAGCTGCCGGTATGATCCGCTGACATTGGCCCGGTAGTAGTTAAATACCCCCGTCGGCTTAAATATCCTGTACATGAGCGACACGTTGTGCGAGACACTATTGGCTGCCCTGTTAAATCCAAAATCGTTTGGATCGTAGTCTTTGCTCTCAACATTCCTGCTGACGCCATACTGAAAGCTGCCGCTTACTTTTGAAAGGCCCACGCTGTACTTATATCCATCCTCCAATTCGCTTGACACACCGGCGTCTTCAGCATTGTAGATGTTAGACACAGCGCCAAATGCTGAGAATCGGTAGGTATTGGTACTGTCGAGCAGGCTAACGCTTGCTCCTGTAACGTTGGCATCATTGTCGCCATCAAGTCTCGTTACGTTGGTGTTGATCAGGTTGACGTTGGAATTGTTTTTCAGGATCTTGTCTACCACCAGCACATTGAAATTGGTCAGCGGATCAACCTGCTCCTCTCTGGTTTCGCCGGTCTCAATATTGCGTATGTTGGCGTGCGTCTTGTTGGTCAGCGCATTAAGAAAGCCAAGTCCCCAGCCTTCCCCATTCCTGCCAGAGATTTTGGTGGCATTGATCAGAGGTGCTGCCGATGGCGAACTGACTACCTCTTCTGTTTCGTCATTGTAGCTAACCTCTCCAAAAGTAGAACCAATACGCCTGGAATACACCAGATCGCCCTTGTCGAATAGTTCCGTTCCCTCCGTGAAGAACTGCCTGTTTTCGCTGTATTGTACCTCATACGCCGATAGGTTTAGTACCACGTTGTCGGACTGCACCTGGCTAAAGTCAGGAATGAGTGCCATGTCGAGGGTGTAAGACTCGTTGATGCCATATTTGAGATCCATGCCACCAGTAAACGAGAATTTTTCTTTGCCATTGACACCATCGTTGGTGTAAATGGTGGTGGCGTAGGGCAGCAGCGACAAGCGAACAGGTGGTTTGATGTCTTCAAGCCCTCTGAGCACTCCTGATTGATTTACAGTGCCACGGATGGAGTTGTCTACCGGATTCCAATACGATTCCTCCTGGTTTCGTTTTACCTGGCGATAGAAATTAATGCCCCAGTTTTGCTGTGAAGTAGCTGGAAACCGGAGAGCGTAGTAGGGAATCTTTACTTCTACAGTCCAGCCGTGGTCGTCGTAGGCAATGGCACTTTCCCACACAGCGTCCCAATTCTCATCCCAATTATCGCCATTGATGAAGTAGTCGCCTTGCACACCTGCAGCCGAGACGAAAAAACTGAAAGCATTCTGGCCGCTGTTGTAAGGGTCGACTAAAATTCCAAACCAGTCGGTGTTTCGGTTAAAGTCATCTCTTTTGCCAAACTCCTTTCTTATTTTGGACGGCTCAGGGTCAAAGAGCCTTGCCGAAAGGTAGAGGGCGTTGTCGTCATATACCAACTCAACGGCTGTAAGGAAGTCCGACTTTTCGCCATTGTTAGGTTTGAATTGCGTGAATTGAGTGGGTGTTGGGTTTTGACTCCAAATGTCTTCGTCAAGGATACCGTCTACCTTTGGGCTGTTTGTGATGCGTTTGGTGGCAAACTCATTTTTACCGGAATCGGCGGCTGACACCAGGCGTGGAGGGAAAAGAAAAATTAAAAGAAAACAACCAAGGGGTAAGAGTTCTTTACGATCTAATTTGAACATTAAGGGCTTTTGTTAAACGAACTGTACTGATAGTCTTTGCAAATTTAGCCATGATTGCCATTAGCTCATCCCAAATTCTGATAAATGGCGAGTGTTGGTGACATCTTTTTACACTTTAACCCACTCGGTGTTACCGTACACAATGCTTTTGTTCAATGATTAACATTCATCAGGGTTTTGATTTCCGTCAGCAGTTCGTCTCGTTTTGTTTTTCCCACATTGTTGAGCATAATGATGACCTGTCCATTGGACAGGTTTCGTTCGATATAAGTTCGGAAGCTAGTTAGTGTTCCGGTATGCAATACTTTATTGGGGTTTTCTTTGTCGAGCATCCACCCAAATCCATACCAGGAGGTGCTCCCATCATTCAATATCATTGGTTTGTAGGCTTCTTCCATCGTCGCTTGCGATACCAGCTGATAGTTTTGTAGAGCCTGGTGCCACTTGTACATGTCCTCTACGTTAGAGTAGAGCCCGCCGCCGCCAGTGGTAAAGTAAGGATAGTCGTCCTCTTTCCCGTTGGCATCAAAGCCTTTGCAGGGATTGGTTCTTTCGGGCATTGTTTCGTCGTAAGCAACAGTGCTGACCATACCTACAGATCCAAACACATTTTGCTGCATAAACTCGTTGAAGCCTTTGCTACTGATCTGCTGCACGATGGATGACAATAGCACATAGGCAGTATTGGAGTACTCGTATTTATTGCCCGGAGCAAAATGCAGGCTGTCGATGCGCTCTACCACGTTCACCACATCTGAATTAGTGAAGCCAGGAACCGCCGCACCTATGTCGTAGTAGTCAGGGATGCCCGATGTGTGGGTGAGTAAGTTTCTGATGGTAACGCTGTCCGCCCAGGGAGGAAATGTCGGGAAGTAGGTGCTCAGTGTGTCATCGAAGGTCAGCTTGCCATCCTCTTTTAGCAGCATGATGGCCATGGCGGTAAACTGCTTGGACACTGACGCCATATAAAACGTTGACGTAATGTCGAGAGGCTTGTTAGCATCAAAATCGGCCATGCCGTATGCTTCCTTAAGAAGCGTGCCGGTGCTATCGGCAATGAGAATGGTACCATTGTAAAAACCCTCATTATGGTATTTCTCCACCATTTTGTGGAGCTGGGAAGTAAGCGTTTCTTTTGGTGTGCAGGCACCAAGAAAAAGAATACTGATGGTGAAGACTGCTATGGATCGCATGAATTGGTTTGATTTGGTGCGGATAATATAACGCCGGAAAAAGGAACAAGAAAGCTTTTTGGGGAAAGCGGCAAAAGGAGCGATGAAATGAGGCTTTATCTTGATGGGTGGATTGCCATATCATCCAAACTTTTGTTAGTTTTCCGCTTAATTAGCGCTCATGGACAGAAGAAAGTTTATTGCTGGAAGTTTGGCAACGGCCGGAGGCGGAATGCTGTTGCCAACAATGGCTAAAGCTGAAGGTAAAGCTACAACATCAGGCACCTGGCCAACACGGGTCATCAAACCAAAGAAGCTGACCAAAGGAGATACAATGGGCCTTATCACCCCTTCGAGTGCCATCTCCCGGGGATCCTTTGAGAGCACACTTGAGAACATGGAAGCCCTTGGTTTTAAGGTGAAGTACTCCGACAATATGAGGGTGCGTAAAGGCTTCCTGGCAGGCACCGATCAGCAGCGGCTTGACGACCTTCATGCCATGTTTGCCGATACTTCAGTAGACGGCATTTTCTGCGCCAGAGGTGGCTATGGAGCGGGAAGACTTTTGCCAGCGGTTGATTATGACTTGATTGCGTCCAATCCCAAGCCCTTTATTGGTTACAGTGACATTACGGCGCTTCATTTTGCGATATTCAATAAGACCGGGTTGGTGACTTTTCATGGCCCTGTAGGCGCCTCCAACTTCACCGACTACACCGCTGACAGCTTTGAAGATACGCTCATCAAAGGCAAAGGGAAGATAAAGATTGAGCAGGCAAAAGAAGACCGGGACAAGCAGGAAGACTATATTCAGATTTATTCAATTTCAGAAGGGGTGGCAAAAGGAGAGTTGGTAGGAGGCAATTTGAGCTTAGTTAGCTCACTTACCGGCACACCATTCGATCTCGATTTCACTGGTAAGCTCGTTTTTCTGGAAGAAGTAGGAGAGTCGCCCTATCGTGTCGACAGGATGCTGACACAGCTTTTGCTAGCCGGTAAACTACAGGCTGCAAAAGGCATCGTCCTGGGTGTGTTCAACGACTGCGATGAAAAAGACACTGACCCTGATTTTGGCGACAAAACGTCGCTGAGAGAAACACTTGCTGAGCGCCTAGGCGGATTGGGAATACCCGTTTTGTATGGAATGTCTTTCGGGCACGTGTCCAATATTGCGACGCTTCCGATGGGCATCTCTGCCGAGCTCGATACTTACAAACAATCGTTGACCCTTCTAGAAGAATCCGTTCTCTAAGTTTTATGATAGTTACATACCATCCTGTCAAAATGCCTCTGAGGCATACCTTTACCATTGCGCACGGCTCCACCAGTGTGCAGGAGTCTTTCATTGTAGCGCTGAGTCACAACGGCAAAAGCGGGTTTGGCGAGGCAACAGCCAACCCATACTATGGAGTGACAGTTCCTAAAATGACCGAGCAGGTAGAAAGTGTACGTTCATTAATCGAGTCAGGTAGTTGGAAAATACCTGAGGAGTTTCATCAGGCCCTGCTTAGCACGGGAAAATTGAAAGCCTTCACACTATGTGCCCTCGACCTGGCGTTCAATGACCTGTACGGAAAGTTGCAGGGCAAGCCTTTATACAAAATATGGGGACTGGATGGGAGCAAAGGGCCTATTTCAAATTACACGATTGGCATTGATACGGTAGAAAACATGGTGGCCAAGATGAAGGAGGTTCCCTGGCCATTGTATAAGATAAAGCTAGGCACTAAGGAAGACATCCGGATCATTGAAGAGCTACGCAAAAACACCGGTGCTGTGTTTAGGGTTGATGCTAATTGTGCCTGGGGAGTAGACGAAACTATCGCCAATAGTAGGGCCTTGAAAAAATTGAATGTGCAGTTCATCGAGCAGCCTTTGAAGGCTGATGATCTTGATGGAATGAAAAGAGTGTTTGCCGAAAGTGAGCTGCCTGTAATAGCCGATGAAAGTTGCCAGGTAGAATCGGATGTGGACAAGTGCTTTAATCATTTTCATGGCATCAACATCAAGCTGACCAAATGCGGAGGACTTACGCCAGCCAGAAGAATGATCGCCCGGGCACGGGAGCTGAACATGAGCGTGATGATGGGCTGCATGACAGAATCTTCTGTCGGTATTTCTGCCATAGCGCAGGTAGTGCCCTTGCTCGACTACGTGGATATGGATGGTGCGTTGCTGTTGGCGGAAGATCCTGCCAATGGTGTACAGGTTACTCCGAGTGGACTGATTTTTCCCAACGAAAATGGCACAGGTGCCAGCCTTAAGTAGAAACGAATGATGCGGTCAGAGGAATTTCCAGGGAGAACGCTGCATGTCAATGGTAAAGAAATGCTTTATTTCAGCGGCACTTCTTACCTCGGCCTGTCGGTTGATAAAGAATACCAGGAGCTCATCAAAGAGGGGGTAGACAAATACGGAGTGCATTTTTCCGGTTCCAGGAATGGCAACGTGCAGTACCGCCTCTTTGAAGCGGCCGAGCGCCACATAGCTGACTGGTTGTCGACAGGTGATGCTGTGGTCACCTCGTCTGGCTTTGCCTCCGGACAGCTCCTCGTGAAGGTGCTGCAAGACATGGAATGGAGCATGGAATATGCGCCCGGCTGTCATCCAGCACTTTGGAGGAATTCAGATGACGCTACCAATGGTGACTTCATCAGCTGGTCAACGATGATCAGGGTGCAGCTGGAAGGAATGCTGCCTCGCCGGATGGTCTTACTTTGCAATTCCACTGATCCGCTTTTTTGCAACCCCGTTAACTTCGACTGGCTCACTGACATTTCCACCCTGCACGAAGTGCTGCTAGTGGTCGACGATTCGCACGGCATTGGGCTGACCGGGAAGGACGGAGAAGGGGTGGCGTCGCAGCTTCGGAAGTTACCGTCGCATGTGCAGTGGGTGGTGACTTCCTCGCTGGGCAAAGCACCCGGACTGGCGGCGGGTTTTATCGCAGGCTCTCATAACCTGATCAAGAAGATCCGCCAATCACCATGGTTTGTGGGAGCCGCTCCGTCGGCACCCGCATTTCTCCATGCGCTCCTGAAAGGAGGGAAGATAAGAGCTCGTCAGTTGCAAAAGCTCCGTAAGTTTCAGATGCCGTTTGGGAGCCATTCGCTGGTAAAGCAGCACTTTAATTTTCAACCTGTGTTGCCTGTTTTCTTTTCGAAAAGCCAGCCGCTTTACACTTACCTGCTGAGTAGGAACATCATCATTTCCCATTTTCCATATCCTAAGCCAACGTCAAGCCCGATCAGCAGAGTCATCCTGCATGCGGCCCTCGATCCGGCTGATATCGGAAATCTGTTGGAGGAGATCAAAACATTTTATGAGGACTTCCAATAGGCTGCTATCTTTGCAGCTTCCCGCAGGTTTTTATGCCTGAAAGTACTCATAGATGAAATCTATAACTATTTTGTAATCATCTTTTAATCAATTAGTTAATTTCCATTATTTAAAGTAAAATTTAGTTCTAATGGCCGATATCACTTCTTTGCTTGGCAGTATCCAAAATATACCCACCCCCTTCTATTTCTATGACCTGGAGCTACTCGGAAAGTCGTTGGATGAGGTAAAAAAACACGGATTGACCAAAGGCTATAAGGTGCACTATGCGATGAAGGCCAATGCGAATCCACGCATACTTGAGGTCATCAGGCAGTACCATTTGGGCGCCGATGCAGTAAGTGCCAATGAGGTAAAGGCAGCTTTGGCTGCTGGTTTTCCGAAGGAGGAAATTGTATTTGCAGGCGTAGGAAAATCGGACGAAGAGATAATCGTTGGACTGAGCAACGACATCTTTTGTTTCAACTGTGAGTCGGCTCAGGAGGTGGAAGTAATCAATGAGCTGGCAGGCAAAATGGGTAAGAAGGCGAAAATAGCTTTGCGGATCAATCCTAACGTAGATGCCAAAACGCACCACTACATCACCACCGGGATGAAGGAGAATAAGTTTGGGTTGCCTCCGAAGGAGATCGATCAGGTGATCGATAAATTGCCACAGCTGGCCAACATACAGTTAACCGGAATCCATTTTCATATTGGTTCTCAGGTGACGAGTTTGGAGAGCTACACACAACTTGCCCAGCGGGCCAACGACTTCAACGTTTACTTCCGCAGTAAGGGAATCGAGCTCCAGCATGTGAACGTTGGTGGTGGCTTAGGCATCGACTATGTGGAGCCCAAAACGAATCCCGTGCCTGACTTCAAGAGCTACTTCGAGGTATTTGAAAAACAAATGAAACTGGCGCCTGGCCAGGAGCTGCATTTCGAATTGGGCAGGGCCATTGTGGGGCAATGCGGCAGCCTCATCAGCAAAGTGCTTTACAACAAAGAGGGAGAGACCATCAAGTTCCTGATTATCGACGCAGGCATGACAGAACTCATCCGCCCGGCCCTGTATCAGGCGGAGCACTTTATTGAAAACATCACTTCGCAAAGCCAGGCATTCGAAACTTACGATGTGGTAGGTCCTATTTGCGAATCGTCAGATGCCTTCCGGAGAGGCATTGAGCTGAAGCAGAGCAAAAGGGGAGACCTGCTGGCCATCCGTTCTGCCGGTGCTTATGGCGAAGTGATGATGAGCCGCTACAATTTGCGGGACAATGCAAAGACGTATTTTGATGTGGATTTGGGGTAGAGAGACTCGTCGTGGCAAATCGATTAGATCAGCCTTCAACTCAAGAAGTCGGATGGAAGGTTAAGGGAAGACTTTGTAAATGTCTTTTCTGTGAACGACCCTAGCGAAAAGCACCATGTCACTTTTAACGAATACACCAATTCGATAATGGCCGCAAAGGATTCTGTACGCATCATCAAATCCCGTTAATTTCTTAGTGCCCGGTATTTCTTCAAATTTCGAAGCTTGCTTTGTAAACCCAATTACCTCTGCGATGGCTTTCCGATCTTTTGGTTGAATTATTTTGTCCAGATCTTTGCTGAACTTTCTGAGAAATGTGACTTGCATTTAACCGCCTAGTTTCTCCATTACTTCATCTTCTGAAACTTGGTCGGCCCGGTCAATATCCTTCATAAGCAACGATAAACCTAAGTCCTCAACCTCTTCATCAGATAGTACTTTAGCGTCTATTCCCAGCTTTTGCAGCAATTCTGATAGGAAACGAAGCTCTTTTTCGCTTTTGGGATTTACTACGATTGAACTCATAGGTTAAATATAGAAAATAGGTCTGACAGAAACCAGCATTGGTTGGCGATAAAGAGCGCTTAAGGGGGGTGCCGAGTTTTACTTCTGATCTTCACTACTGACCCGTCCAGGCTCCCTGTTCTCCGTTCCTTCCACACCGGTAATGCTGTCGCCGAGTTTCGCTCTCATGCCATCCGCCAGTTTCAGCATACGATTCGCTACCTCAGGGTTAGCCGCTGCCACGTCAGTAGTTTCTTCTACATCGGCATCCAGGTCATATAATTCAGGTTGCGTGACCTCCGTTTGTTCGTAGTCGATAGGCAGACCGTCGTTGGTGCCTGTCCGTCCGTTGAGCGTTCGGTAGGTGTGGGGCAGGTATAGCTTCCATTTTCCACTCCTTACTGCCTGTAGTTCATTTACCCGGTAGTAGATGAAGTACGCTTCGTGTGGCGACTCCTTGGTCTGACCTGTGAGGATGGGCCAAACGTCCTTCCCGTCTATTTTTTTCTCTGGCATCTTTCCGCCTGCAAGCTTAGCGATGGTAGGTAGCATGTCAATCGTCATCATCGGTGTGTTGATCACGCTGCCGGCTGGTATTTTACCTGGGAACCTCATGATGGCTGGTTCACGGATGCCGCCTTCCCAGCTGGTGCCTTTGCCTTCTCTCAGCGGATAGGCCGAACCTGCATGTCCACCGTATGACAGCCAGGGGCCATTATCGGATGTGAAGATCACTAATGTATTGTCGTCGAGTCCGTTGTCTTTCAAAGCAGCGAGTATTTGTCCGACCGACCAGTCGATTTCCATGATCACATCGCCATAGAGCCCACGTTCCGATTTGCCTTTGAACTTGTCAGATACAAACAAAGGCACGTGTGGTTGCGGATGTGGCACGTACAAAAAGAGTGGCTTGTCCTTATTGCGTTTGATAAAATCGACGGCATGTTCCGTTAGCTGGGTGGTCAGCTGGCTTTGATCTTCCAACGTATCGATTATTGTTTCGTTTTCATACAAAGGAAGCGGCGGAAAATTGAATACCGTTCCTTGCCAGGGGTGATTAGGCCACATGTCGCCGGAGTAGGGAATGCCAAAGTACTCGTCAAAGCCCTGGCGTGTCGGCATGAACTCCGGCTCATCGCCTAGGTGCCATTTGCCGTAGATAGCCGTTGCGTATCCCTCTGCCTTTAGCACTTCGGCAAGGGTTGTTTCGTCGGGGTTGAGACCGATTTTCGATTCCGGCCCCAGGGCATTATGAATACTGACCCTGTTGGAATAGCAACCAGTGAGCAACGCAGCTCTGGAAGCTGAGCACACCGCCTGGGCGACATAGAAGTTGGTCAGCTGGGCACCTTCCTTCGCCATTTGATCCAGATTGGGCGTGTTAAACCCTTTGGCGCCAAAAACACCCACATCGTTGTAGCCCTGGTCGTCGGTGTAAATGATGACGATATTGGGCTTGGTAGGAGTCTCTTGTTCTTCAGTCTGGGGTTTGGTTTGGCAGGCGCTGAGAAGTAATAGGCCTGCTGCGAATAGGTAGGTGTTTTTCAATGCCACAACTAGGTTTTTTTTGTTCGAAGTCTTTCAACGAAGTCAAAGTAATGAAAAATGAATGAAGTTTATTCTGCTTTGTGATGGGCGATAATAGAAAAGGTCTGTCGGGGGACAGACCTTGGCGAAGTGGTAGTGGTGCCCACAGCATTAGCTGGTGGCACCAAACTCATGTTGAATTGCCATTAAAAAAGGCCTGCCGGGGGACAGGCCTTGGTGATGTTATAAAAGCTGGAAAGGCTTAATGTCAATTACTGCGCTGGATACCACTGTCTCAGTCTTACGTCAACTTTACTGGCTCCTTTATTTACTAATGATTTGAACTTCTCAACATCACTCAATCCGCCTTGTCCACGGTAATGATAAGGATATACGATGCCAGGCTTGAAGTCGATCACTGCACTGGCGGCCGCATCCACGTCCATGGTATAGGGGAGGTTCATGCAAACGAAGGCCACATCGATGCCTTTCAGGGTGCGCATTTCGGGTATGTCGGATGTGTCGCCGGACAGGTAAACATTCTTGCCACCGAAATTGACGATGTAGCCATTGCCCCTGCCTTTGGTATGGCGGGAGTCAGCGCTTTCGGGTAGGTTGTACATCGGAATGGCTTTGATATTGAGCCCTATTTGGTCAGTGCTTTGGCCATTGCCAATGATCACCAATTGGCTTTTGTTTTTCTCGGCGATTTGGTCAGCGACGGCTTGTGGCACTACAATCTTCGCTTTGGAAAGATCCAGCCCGTCCAGTGTCTCCTGGTTCAGGTGGTCGCCGTGGATGTCTGTAATAAGGATCAGGTCAGGAGCGGGGAGGCCTTTGAACAGGTCAGCGCCGCCATAAGGGTCGACAAACACTGTCAGGTTATTCCATTGGAATGCTACAGTTCCATGGGTAATGGGGGTGATGGTCAGGTCTCCTTTGCTGGTTTTGATTTTGTCGCCCTGGCTGAATGCCAAGACAGGGATAAGCAGCAAAGAGAAAGCGTAGGTAAATATCTTTTTCATAGTTTTTGGTTTTATACTCCTTAGAACTGGTTGAAGACGCTATATGTTTTAGCAAAAATCCATATTTAGCGTAAAGTAATTTTAGTGAGATAATGGGAGTTATCAAAGGTAAGTTTGATGATATACGACTTGTCTGACGAGCGAAATTTAATAGTGAGGCGTAGCTTTTCACTAGCTATAGTATTTCTAGGCAGTGCATTAAACGGCTCTTCTAAAAGGTACTTTCTTCTCATGTAAAACCTGTCGATTTTATATATGCCCTTTGGAGTTTCAAGTATTGCGCTTATTCGTCTCATGTATTGCTGTTATCCGCCTCGTGTTAAGCGCTTATGAGGGGGTGAGACAAGCGCTTAACAGGTACCGGGATAAGCGCTTATCACATAGGGAGACAAGCGCTTATGAGGTACCCACGCAAGCGCTTATCATTTCACGAGAGGCGACTTTCGTGTAAAACACCGTTTCTGGTATTTTGAAGTAGTTTTTGCAGTTGCCAGTTGCACTCGCAATGTACCTGTCCATTCTTTCACCGCCGAGGCATCATTTCTTATAACTCAAACCTTCATCATAGTTAAACAAGGCGTAACCATCTGCTTCCAGGTAGCCCGGAACGTCCTCCAGGTTGTTCTCGACTGCTTCGTCAGAAACTGGTGTTGAAAAGGGCATTTTACCTGCTGGGTTAAACTTGCCTGTGATCACATCCAGTAGAGCTTCCGGTGTGGTGCCGAAGGTGGCAAAAACACCGACTACGTTCCCCTTGTTGGTATCATTGTAGATTTCATCTATCACCCAGGGATTCGTATAGTCAATTACCAAAATGGTAGGAACAGTGCCAATCACTTCCTTGATGTGGCCTACATCAATTCCTTTCTTTGAAAGTGAAACTGAAATGGGTGCTCCGTCCGAGTTGAAGACTGAGTTAGAAGGAATGATCCACTGTATGGCCAGGTCAGCTTCCGCAAGTGTTGTCACAAATTCTACTTCATGATTGCCGTCTGCTTCCATCATAAAGTTGGTCGATCCTTCTTCTTCGCCGCGGCCTGGCGACTGTAGGGTTTCTACATATATTTTTGTGCCTGCCTTAACAGGAAGTGTGCTGTTCTCGTTGCGAAGCATCACGATCGATTTTCTTAACGCCACCGCAGCTTTTTCTCTGAAGCGATCGCTGCCTACTGTTGCCTCTGCTGCGGCGACATCTACATACGGGTTTTCAAATAAGCCCAATGTGAATTTCTCTTTTAGCAGTAGAAGTACTGAGTTGTCGATCAAACTCATGTCTACCATCCCCTTATTGATGACTTCCAGCAGGTCGGCAGGATCCGAAACTCCTGAAATGATATTTGAACCGGCTTCCAATGCTTTTTTGTATCTCTCATGAATAGAAAGATCTTCCACTCCCCACACCATGCGTGTGATTGGGCCGGTGTCGGTATTGATGATGCCGGAAAATCCCATTTTCTCTCTTAACACACCTGTTATCACCGCTTTGTTGTACGAATAGCCTACTTCTTCAAATTCGGTACCCTTGGGCAGCGAATAATACGGCATAATAGCTGAAGTGCCGGCGTCTATGGCTGCCTGAAAGGGCAGGAGGTTGTCATAAAATCTGCCACCAGGGTATACTTGTTCTTTCCCCCAGTCGAAGTGAGAATCCTGGCCGCCCTTGCCTGATCCACCGCCTGGAAAATGCTTCATGGTCAGTGCGATGGAATTGGTATCCAACTTTGTTCCCTGAAAGCCAATCACTATCTCTTTGATCACCTGTGCGACCCATTCAGGGTTTTCGCCGAAAGTACCATCGACCCTCGACCACCGAGGCTCGGTGGACAAATCAGCCATATACATGTATCCCTTTCTAATCCCGGCTGCCAGCCATTCCTGGCGTGAGTCACTGGCAAATTCACGGATCAGGGCCAGGTCACGTGTAGCAGATAGGCCAAGCTCACCAGGCCAGGCAGTAAAAACGGAGGCGTTGAGTGCCGTACCGACCGATGCGTTGCTTGAAATGTGATTACGGGGATTGGAGGTAATGATGGCCAGAATACCTAGTGGCTCACTCTCACAAAGCTCCTGAAGCTTATTGTTCCATTCGGCGATCACTCCGGCACTTTCATTAAGTCGCAGGATAAAATGGCGGTTATGAAATTCCTTTATCCGTTGAGTTGTGCTGGTGACTTCGTTCATGGCGCCAATAAAATTGCCTGCACCAGCAGGTCGGTCATCTTTTACCTGCCCTTCGTCCAGGTCACTTGCCTGGTATTTTCCTTCGGAAATCTTAGCCTTCCGACTCCCGAGCATACTCAATGAGTTGATCGCCATAAAGCCTGCCTTTTCTTCCACCGACATTTTAGCAAGCAAATCCAGGCTTCTTTCTTCAGGCGTTAATCGCCAGTCTTCGTATTTGTCGAGTGTGCCGTTTTTATTAAGGTCTTTGAACTGAAAGCCATCCACTTCTATCAATTGAGCTGATCGGGTGCCTAGCTTGGGTTGAACAAAGCTGCTTTTCTCAGTACAGGACGCTAATAAAAATGTGGCCAGCCCAAGTAAGACTGAAGTGCTGGAAGCTACTGCTCCCACATCGAACCTTATCGAAGTTTTTCGAATTAAAGCGTTGATTGATTTCATAAATGCGAGTGGTGTATGATTGAACGATAAGTACCATCCCTCCGTGTTGCGGGAAGGAGATCAATCAAATTTATTCAGCAAAAATGTGGAAGGCGTACTAATGGATAAGTTGGTACTAGTAGTTGCTGAAGGATATCACTTGAGAGGGCGGGCTAACTGATTGACTGGCTGCGCCGATTGGTTGCCGGCTCAAGGCGTTGCTTAAATTCGGTCGGGGTGAATCCCGTTTCGTCTTTGAAGATACGGTTGAACGACGTCTTGGCATTGAACCCACATTCCATAGCTATTCCAAGTACCGAGTAATGGTCGAAGGATGGGTCGGCCAGCATCTTTTTTGCTTCTCCCACCCGAAACTCGTTGATGAACTTATAGAAATTCTTTTTTTGGCCGGTGTTGATCACGTGCGACAATTTGTGCCTGGAAATAGCCAGATCGTCGGCCATCATCTGCAGGTTGTAGTCTGGGTTACGGTAAGGTTTTTTGTCAACCAGGTAATTGGTCACCAACAAGGAGAGTTCATTCATCTGTTCGTCAGATAGAGGACTTCCAACGGCTTTTGATGCTGGTTCGCCGGGAGATACTTTTTGCAGAATCGGTTTCAGGTTTGGTCGTTCCTTGGAATAAATGGCAGATTGATTGATCCCGAAGTAGACCATAATAAAAGTGAAAACAGTCAGGTTCAAAGACAGCGTTGTGTATGGCACAAGCGCTAAACCCAATATATTGTTAATAAAAAAACTAAAGAAGCTGGCCATGAACACTATCAGAAATAGGGACAATACAAAAATCAGCCAATTCAGCGAGTTTTTGCTGGAGTAATTAGAAAAGTAAAGGGGCATCTTCTTTCGATGCTTAACGATCAATTGCAAGCCCAGCAACCAGTAAGTAAAGGCTGAAATAATCAACAATGTATAATATACTTTATTGAAGAGGTATTGAGGGTTCTCTACTAAATCTGGGCTGCTGGAAATTGGCACTACATGAATGGTAGAGCGATGGATAGCTACCAGTAGGAAGGGTATCAAATGAATGAGCTGGCTGGGTTTGAGCCGAAAATCTTCTATGGTGAGCGAACCAACGTAGAGATAAAGCAGTGGGCCTGTGAGGAACATCAGTGGGAATATCCCCGGTTTGAAATACTCCACCACCTGAAACGGAAGCAGGGAGGCCCCCATAAATATAGCAATCACCGCCATCCAAATTGTTAGGAAAGTAAAGCTCAGGTGTCCCGGGCGTTTTGTTAAAAAAACAAGAACACCAAAAACCGATTGAACAAATCCAATGATATTGACTGTGTCAGACATCACGTATTTTTGAATAGGTTGGTAAACTTGGCTTAATCTAATGCTTTCCTGAAAAGGGGAAAAGTAACCCATCAAGAACTTAAACAAGCCCCTAACCACTGGTGCTGTAATAAGCAGTTTGTGACTTTTCTCCTCTGCGATGTATCTAACAGGTAATTGAACAGAATCTTAACTTAACACACAAAAAAATGGATTTAATCAGAAAATTATTTGAGGCAGTGATTTGGCTTGGCTTCTTTGCCACTGTGTTCTTTGCTTACTACTACTACCTCAAGTTCAGAAACAGCGAAAAGATGCTTCTGATAGAAAAAGGCACCGACATATCCGAAGTGTATAAAAAGAGGGAAGTGCATTTTCCCTGGTTCATACTTGGCTACACTATATTGGGATGCTCGTTGGGATTTGCACTGGGCCTTGCTATTTTTCTTTACCTTAAGCAAACACAGGCAAATTTTCACAGCGATATTCTTCCATTCCTGTCTTTACCGCTAATGTTTCTGTTTGGGGCCATCGGGTTAATTGCCGGTAATAACATTGAAAGGAAGAAAAGGCAATAGATGGACGAATTCTATCTTCAGAAGGTGCTCAACGGTGATACAGCAGCATTCAAGTATTTTGTCACCACTTACAAGACATACGCTTTTTCGATGGCATATACCATTCTGAAAAGCCAATACATGGCGGAAGAAGCAGTACAAGAATCATTTATCAAAGCCTTTCAGAAATTGAACACCTTCCGAAGGGAGGCACAGTTTAAAACATGGTTGGGCCGCATTGTCATCAACGAGTCGTTGCGAAAGACAAAGCCTTCAAAGAGCCAGGACACGGTAACTATTGATGACCTGTCGGATGTCGAGATGGTTCAGGTCGAAAACACCTTGCAGTTGGTTGTGCAGAATGACCAGAGCAGGTGCATTTCTATGGCGCTGGAAAAATTGCCGACAGAGTATGCCCTGGCATTGGAGTTGTTCTATTTACAGGAGAACAGCATCAATGAAATCAGAACAATGACGGGATGGTCGGAATCTAAAGTGAAAATGCTGCTACTTAGAGGGAAAAAAGCCTTCTATGTTCATTTGAATAAGCTGTTAAAATCCGAAACAAGAGAGCTGCTATGACAACAGATAACGACAAATTCAAACAGTTGCTGGCCAAAAAAGACTTGCCTGTGCTTGACGACAACTTTGAAGAAATGGTCATGGATCAGATTCTCAAAGAAGAGTTACGAAGCTCAATTGCCGGGCAATACGTGAGAAAGATGTATGTTTTTTTTGGTGCCGGATTCGTACTTGGCCTGGTCGCTATGTTTTCAATTTCTAATGTGGTATTTTCCTGGGGAGAGTGGGAGGTGACCATCCCGCCGGTTGTGCTGCAGGTTCCCTTCGTTTTGCTTTTATTGTTTCTAATCGATCGCATCTACAAAGCCCGCAGGTTGAGCCGGGGTGAGACGGATGCACTTGATGATTAGTTATGCTCTCTCAAAGTAACCGCAGTAATGCTACGCTACCGACAAACACCTGAAAAACTCACCAGGTCAGTGAAATACCGTGGTTTACTTATCCTGTCATAATGGTCAGCGCTATCCCAGGCTGCTTCTCTGAGTTCTTCGTTTCCGGGTGAGCACTGTATTAGTGACAAGAAAAAACGGCAGTCGCCCATTAAAAAACACAAACTGTTTTAAATTGTAGCCAACTTTTTAATACATCAACTTTTTGATCAACTAATGTCATTTTCCGAATCAGTTTCCAGCACACAGTCATCTCCCCAATCAGTCATCAGCGATAAAACACTCCAATGGACAAAGACCCTGCTCGTCACCATGGTGTGGGTCAGCGCAGGACTTTTTGGTCTTTATATCCTGGCCTTCTACGCTGCTCCGCTGGCCGGAGGTAACCTGGCAAAATGGAACGACCTGCTCCCCAATCTTTACCGGGAAGGTGACACTGCAGCTACTTCTGGTATTGGCCTACACTTTGCCGCAGGGGGAATCATTCTCATTCTCGGAAGTATTCAACTGATTGATGCTGTCAGAAATAGTTACCCGGCAGTTCATCGTTGGGTTGGCCGTGTGTATGTTGTCGCTTGTCTGCTTGCTGCCGTCGGCGGGCTGACTTTCATCTTCGTGAAGGGCACCATTGGCGGTACGGTGATGGACATCGGCTTCGGCCTCTACGGAGTGCTCATGTTCATTGCCGGAATCAAAACTTACCAACATGCAGCTGCCCGCCGCATCAACCTTCACCGGGTATGGGCTTTGCGGCTCTACGCCCTGGCCATCGGCTCCTGGCTTTACAGGATGGACTACGGCTTTTGGTTCTCCTTTACCGATCGCCTTGGGCATACCGAGCATTTCACTGGATTATTCGACAGGGTGATGGCTTTCTTCTTCTACTTGCCAAACCTGCTGGTGGTGGAGCTTTTCGTGCGTTCTCAAAAAGCCAACAGAACGGCCTTGTACAACTATGGTGTTGCTTTCATTCTGCTGCTTACCACAGGGTTTTTAGGGCTGGGTACTTATTATTTCACCAAGATGTACTGGGGGCCGGCGATTGTTGGGTGGTTGATGGGTTGATGTCAGCTAGGGTTGGTAATTTTTTTAATAACTTGGGGGTTGTACAAGCTCTTTATTTGGCTATGAGAAATATAGTTTGCTTAATTCTGTTTTCAACAGCGCTGCGAGCCAGTGGGCAAACGACGCTTTATACATCAAGCTATGGCAAGGGAACCAAGTGTTCCAAAGAACATCCGTGTTCTCTATATGCTGCCAAAGAACAAGTTCGGCGAATGGTTTCATCCATGTCTGGCGATATAGTAGTAATACTAACCGGAGGTACCTACTTCTTGGATTCACCTTTGGAGTTTGGGCCAGATGATGGAGGAAAGAATGGTTATCAGGTCATTTATACAACCTATGATGGTGGACAGTCTGCCATAAGCGGTGGGCTCCCGATCACCGGATGGTCAGCGGTTGGTAATGGCATTTACCAAGCGAAATACGAGGGGCCAGGCTTCAGACAGCTGTATGTGAATGGCAAGAGGGCCACAAGAGCACGTTCTCCTAACCGAAGTGATGATCAGGGCTTTGGTCCTTACTATCGATATAATGGACTGGATACCCAAGCTAAGCGGATACGGATTGACCGTAAAGAAATTGTAAACTTGGAACGGCTTGGTAACCTTGAAACGGTTATTAAACACCACTGGGATCAGGGGCGGTATCGTATTGATAGCATGGAAGAACAGGGGGATCAAATATGGATAAATTTCAAGGAACCAGAAACCAGTATCGATCAATGGCAGCAAGGGTGTTGCCCAGGCTGGTCAGTTGGTCAGTCATTTTATTTTGAAGGCTCGTTCGAACTACTCGATGCTCCCGGAGAATGGTTCCTTGATGAGACTTTGGGGCTAGTATACTATTATCCCAGGCCTGACGAAAAGATTGAAAATATTCATGTGATCGCACCAACTCGAGATGTCCTATTAGCTATCGATGGCGCAAGCTATTTGACCTTTAAAGGACTTGTGTTTGAGTGCACCAATTGGGATATGCCCAATGAGGCGAGGATAGGGGTTCAATCGGGATGGCGACGGAATTATGAAAGACCTTTTATTCCGGGCGGCATTCAACTTGCAAATGCACATCATATCCAGTTTACCAATAATATTATCAGGTTCTTCGGAGGAACTGGGATCGAATTTGCTCATTCCAGCCACGACAATGTTATTGAAGGGAACCTGCTGATTGATATTGCCAGTAACGGAATTCAGATCTATACCGATATCCTAAATAGCCTACCTGATTCAATACACGAATGTCGTAATGACTCAATAGTTAATAACTACATCACGAGAGTTGCTCAGGACTACACAGGAGGGGCTGGAATAAATGTGACTTTTTCCAATGGAATTGTAATCGAAAACAATGAGGTTTTTGACCTTCCGTATACTGGTATCAGCATCGGATGGGGTTGGACCGACAATACAACCAATCTAAAAAACAACCTTGTCCGCTATAACAATATTCATCATGTGATGCAGTTGCATGATGATGGAGGGGGTATCTATTCGCTTTCTAACTCACCAAATACTATATACTCTCATAACTACATACATCATATCGTAAAATCTCAATGGGCCGAAGAATGGCCGATTGCTGGAATTTACTTGGATAACGGAAGTAGCGGGATTTTGGTTGAATATAACGTAGTTGATGCACCCCGAGCTTTTTCGGCCTGGAATGAGCCAAATCATGGAAATACCATTCGTCATAATTGGCATTTTCCAGAAAATCAAATCGTAGTAAGACCAGAAAATAAGTTAGAGGATAACTTCTCAATTTCCTCAGATACTTGGCCGAGGTCAGCCTTGGATATTCAAACTAAAGTCGGTCCGAATTTTCCAATGCCCGTCGTCGACGAAAGTAGTCTGTTGACGCCAATCAGGAACAACAGGCATTCAAGTAAAAGAAAAAAAAACGGAAAGATTGCAAACTGATCCGGTCGCATCTTTAGAATCCTTGTTCCTACCCTTTGCGATGATTTTAAAAATGTGTTTACGAAGAGATTTAGCAAAAGTAGTATCGGCTGGTTGAAACTTGTTTCTTGATAAAGATCCTATAATTGGGTGTAACTCTCTTCTGTACCTTCGGTATTAATCTATATCAAGTGCTTTACCGCCACGGCATCCACTATATACCCGATCACCTTCTCATCAGCAATAATCTGGTTATGGCTGGTGCCGGTTACATGCACGAAGGAAGACATCGGCAGCATTTCGTTGAGTTCAAGGCCCTTGGTGAAAGGTACTGTTTTGTCGTGCTCGTCGTAAATCATGTGCAGGTCGAGGTGCTGCAGATTGTCGGCCTTATTTCTGAGATCAAAATAGTCGATTGACTCATGGTAGTGTTTTTCTACCAATTCACACATTTCGGTGAACACCCGCTCTTTGCAGCCAACCTGGTCAATGATTTCCTGGAAGAAATACCGGGTGTACGGTGGCGTAGCAATAATAATTAAATGATTGGGATGGAAGGCGGTGCTCATTTCATTCACCGTCAGCCCGGCCGCCAATCCGCCGATGGAATAACCGACGACGGCATGGTAAGGGCCATTTCGTGAATAGTGGGTTTTTAGCACGTCCCGGATTTCTGGGAGTGCGGTATGAGTGCCCGCTGACAAGCCATGCCCCTTCATATCAACGCCTTCGACCGAATAGCCCTCCGCTACAAGTGTTTCAATCATCCGCCGGAAGTCAGCGATTTTGGAACCCCAGCCATGAGACAGCAAGATGGTTTTACCGTTGCTGGCGTCTGCGGGCAACCACCGGTAGGCCTTAAGGTCATTTCCCCTGTACTTGATGACGCTGATTTCGGCCTTTTCAATCAGGGCATTCTGCTTGTCGTTGAACCTCACTCTCGGGGTCTTGGTGAACTGGTTCCAGATAATGGAAGAGGTTAATTTAGGAGACACATGCTGTAGTGTAAGCAAACCCTTGATTAGCCATTCCATTTGTGCATTGGTCTTTTTGGCAGGCTTTTCAATTTTCTTTTCTTCGCCTGATGTTTGGATAAGTACTTTTTTCATAGCTATATACCGATTGGTATTTAATAGAGCAAAAAAATTTAAACTGTTATTGAATCAATGAGTGAATGAAGGTATTTCTTAACGACACCGTATGACTGCCCATCACCTTCGACCTTGGAAAGCACAATCGCCCCCTGGATTGAAGTATAAATCATCATACCAATAGCCTCGGCATTGACACTGGCATCAATTTGTCCTTCCCTGATACCACGGGCTAATATTTTGGTAATGGAGGTTTTCATGATACCGACGGATCGGATAGCTTTCGACCTCAGCTGCGGGTAATTGTCGTCTGCTTCTACGCTGGTATTAATGATCGGGCATCCTCCTGAAAAAGGTGGTGATTTTATGTACTCTTCGTGATAATTCACAATAGCTTTCAGCTTTAGTGGAGCTGTTGCTGCAGCGCTGATCCTTTCTTTCATTTCCTGCATCACCACTTCGATGGCATATTCGAAAGAAGCTTCCGCTACCTCATCCTTATTTTTGAAGTTCCCGTAAATGGCCCCTTTGGTAATACCGGCGGCTTTGGTAATGTCCGACAATGATGTAGCCCGGTAACCCTGCGTATTGAACAGGGAGATGGCTTTCTCCATAATCAACTGTTTGGTTACCTCAGGGTTTCTCATAAGATACAAATATACCGATCGGTATTTTAAAATCAAAATACGGACTATCACACGAAAGGTTTCATAGAAGGAATAGAACATCTAATTTTGGCAGCTTATGCCAGACTTGAAGTTGTTGAACATTGACAGGGTGCCTGCTCAGGGGGTGAAAGAGCTGCTGGATAATAATGTCATTGGCACGCCGGGAAAGAGCATGATGTATCAGCACTTGCAGGCTGCAGAGAAGTATACGATCATTACTCAGCCATTTTTTGTCAGCCTGGTGCGCAGAAGCAAAGTGATAGCCACCTGTTGCTTTTGTAAACGGGAAGCAAGCAACAGAGGCGTGGTGGGCGAATCGTATTATGTGAGGTACTTTACCTTTCACCCTTCGTTGAGAAAACTGGGCGACAAGTACATAGAACGACCACAGGAAGACGGGGTGTTGCGTCGGGAGATTCGCTCGTTGCTTAGCGGTGCGGACTTTGAGGCAAAGGCTCCCAATTTTTTTTATGCGTACATCGATGGCGGAAATGTTAGATCAGAGGCATTTGTGAAGAGCTTCGGTTTTGAAAAGGTCGGTTCCTTTGTGTCGCTGGTCTTTAGCCGGTTCAATCCACGGTTGAGTAAGACCGTTGAAAAGCTATCGCCGGATGAATGGGGCGACTTTAAGCCCAGGCTGATGAGGTTTTACAGCGACCATGTGCTTGTAACGGACGAGAACCTTTTCTACAAAGGGAACTACTTTGTGGTCAGAGAGCAGGGAGAAATAGTGGCAGGCATTCAGGCAAATCCGGAGAATTGGAAGGTTCATGATATGCCGGGAAAGGCTGGTAAAGTGATGATGAATGTTTTTCCAAAAGTGCGACTGCTGAGCAAGATCTTTCACCCCAACTATCGTTTTGTCACTATCGAAGGGGTGTACTATAGGCCGGGCCACGAAAAGAAACTGGCTACACTACTGACACATGCGCTTGCAGCAAATGGCGTCTACTCGGCTGTCATTTGTATCGACCCGACTTCCAGACTTTATCCTGTGATGCAATCATTGGGACTTGGGTTGGTGAGCAAGCTTCGCAAGCCGAAACGGGTGGATGTAGTCGTAAAATCGAATGGGGTAGACCTGGCTACGATGAAGGGACCGGTTTATGTGTCGGCTTTTGACGTGAGTTAAATTAAAGAGGTTACTCTATGCGCCTCCGCACAGAGTAACCTCTTTAATCCAATCCTCTGTCGCTTTTCCTCCGAATTTTTTGTAATTAGGGTGTCGTATTTTATGAAACACCTGCTTAACTACCGGTTCCTTATTTTGCCTGTCCTGGCCCTTGCAATAGGACTTGCCGTCTGGCAAATGTACCCCCGCAAAAAAGTCGACTTCAGCACGGAAGTCAAGCCCATTCTTAACCAGCATTGTATTACCTGCCATGGTGGTGTGAAAAAGAACGGTGGCTTTAGTGTGCTGTTCAGAGAAGAGGCCCTGGGTGATACCAAGTCAGGTAAGCCGGCTATTATCCCGGGTCATGCCGGCGAAAGCGAGCTAATGAGAAGGCTCCTGGCCAATGACCCTGAGGTGAAAATGCCTTACAAGAAGAAGCCGCTTTCTGACGAAGAAATTGACATTTTAAGAAGGTGGATTGACGAGGGAGCAGAATGGGGAGAGCATTGGGCCTATCAGCCGGTAGAGAAGCCAGAACTGCCGACCCCCAAGTCTTTTGCGTCTTTGAAGGAAAGTGAAGTGGCCGCTTCGGAACAACCTATAGACCTGTTCATAAGAAAAAAGCTTTCCGAGGTGGGTCTGCAGCCTTCACCGGAGGCACCGAAAGACATTTTGCTGCGAAGAGTAAGCCTGGATTTGACCGGCCTGCCACCGTCTGATGAGTTGGTAGAAGCTTTTCTGACTGAAGAGAACCCAATAACCTATGAAGAGGTGGTGGACGCATTACTGGCCGATCCGGCTTACGGAGAAAGATGGACAGCTATGTGGCTTGACCTGGCACGCTATGCCGACACTAAGGGCTACGAGCGTGATCCTGGTCGGGAAATCTGGCATTACCGTGACTGGCTGATCAAGGCGTTCAATGAGGACAAGCCTTACGACGACTTTCTTACTGAGCAGCTGGCAGGAGACCTTTTACCCGATCCCACCGATGACCAGCTCATTGCCACAGCCTTCCACCGAAATACCATGACCAACGATGAAGGCGGCACGGATAATGAAGAGTTCAGAGTAGCTGCCGTGCTTGACCGTGTCAATACTACCTGGGAGGTGCTGATGGGCACTACTTTCGCCTGCGTGCAGTGCCACAGTCATCCTTATGATCCTATCAGGCACGAGGACTATTATAGATTTGCCGCATTTTTCAATAATACGAGGGACGAAGACACTTATGACGAATATCCTTTACTAAGGCATTTTGAAGAAGAAGACAGCACCAAACTGGTCTCTCTGAAGAACTGGCTTGAAGAAAATGCGACGCCATCCAAAACGAAGGAAGTTGTCCAGTTTGTGAAAACCTGGCAGCCCGCCATCAATTCTATCACGGCCGACGAATTCGTCGATGCAGAGCTTGCCGATACCAAGTGGCTGGTGTTCCGAAATCATGGAGTGGCACGGCTGCCCAGCGTGGAGCTGACGGCCAGGAATTTACTCACTTACCGCTACCGAACCAATATAAAGGACGGCACCTGGACGATCAGACTGGACGACCGAAAAAGCGGTAGTGTGCTCAAAGAGCTGAAAATGAGAGATACGGGTGGTAAATGGGTAATCGACACACTTTCTTTTGCCGGTGTAGAAGGACGCCACCATGTTTATCTTTCCTACGAAAGCCCCAGCCTTACTAACCCGGCGGCCAACGGTATTTTCTTTGACTGGTTTCATTTCTCCAGCCAGTTTCCTGGGGGTGAAGCGGCCGATGATGCCCAAAGTACTTATTGGGAGCTGGTGAACGCCAAAGTAGAGACAACGCCCATTATGGTGGAAAATCCTCCGGGGATGACAAGAGAAAGCCATGTGTTCGAAAGAGGCAACTGGCTGGTAAAAGGGGAGAAGGTGGAGCCCGGCGTTCCTGAAGTCTTCCCGGATTTGCCCGACGGAGCACCGGCAAACAGACTAGGCATGGCCATGTGGCTGACGGATCCTGCCAACCCACTCACAGCAAGAACGATCATTAACCGACTTTGGGAGCAACTATACGGTCAGGGATTGGCGGAAACGCTGGAGGATCTCGGCAGCCAGGGGATAGAGCCAACACATCCGGAGCTGCTGGATTACCTGTCGTGGCAGCTGGTGAATGAGCATGACTGGAGCCTGAAGCAAATACTGAAGACCATGGTGATGTCGGCCACCTACAGGCAAAGTTCAGTGGCAACCGACGACGTGCTTGAAAAAGACCAATTCAACCAATACTACGCAAGGGCACCACGTACCAGGCTCTCGGCAGAACAGCTGCGTGACCAGGCATTGGCAGTTAGCGGCCTGTTGAGTAGTAAAATGTATGGCCCGAGTGTGATGCCTTATCAACCTAAGGGAATTTGGAATTCTGCCTACTCCAACGCCGACTGGAAGCAGAGCGAAGGAGAGGACCAATACCGGCGTGGTGTGTATACTTACTGGAAGCGCACCAGTGCTTACCCGGCCATGCTCACTTTTGACGCCACTGCCAGAGAAGTGTGTGTGGCCCGCAGGATACGGACTAATACACCACTTCAAGCCCTGGTGCTGCTCAACGACTCTGTGTATGTGGAAGCTGCCCATCACTTAGCGCTCAAGATGAAGCAATCGGGAGAGTCGCCGGAGGATCATATCGACTATGGATACCGGGCGGCGATGAAAAGGCCTATCACGCCAGGTAAGCGGCAGACATTAGAAAACCTGTACAACCAAGCACTCAGAAGCTATGAAGGGGAGGAAGATGCTGAAACCCAGGCGATGCAATTGGTGGCCGCAGCCATTCTAAATTTGGATGAATTTGTAACGAGGAATTAGCCATGACCAACTACGAGAAACTGATTCATGAAGCGAACATAGAGCAGGCCAGGCTCAAAACCAGGCGGCACTTCCTCAAAGACTGCGGGATGGGCATGGGAGCCATGGCTTTATCGTCTGTTTTGTGGGGCTGCGACACAGGTTCCAATTTGAACTCATTTGCTTCAGGCAACCCGATGGCGCCAAAAGCGCCTCACTTTCCCGGACGGGTCAAGTCAGTGATTTATTTGCACATGGCTGGCGCTCCGTCACAACTGGAGCTTTTTGATTACAAACCCGAGCTACAAAAGCTCAATGGTCAAGACTGCCCTGCGTCATTCCTCGATGGGAAACGTTTTGCCTTTATTCGGGGGGTGCCCAAAATGCTGGGGCCTCAGGCCAATTTCAAGCAACGAGGCCAAAGTGGCGCCTGGATTTCTGATTTTCTGCCACACCTGCACAGCATTGCCGACGATATCACTTTTGTGAAGGCCCTGGAAACGGACCAGTTCAATCATGCTCCGGCTCAGCTGCTGATGCACACAGGCGGAGCCAGGCTTGGACGACCAAGCATGGGCTCCTGGGTGACTTATGGCCTGGGAACGGAGAACCAGAACCTGCCTGGCTTTGTGGTGCTCACCTCCGGTGGCAGCACACCCGATGCAGGGAAAAGCGTGTGGGGAAGTGGCTTTTTGCCAAGCGTTTATCAGGGGATTCAGTGCCGCTCAGTCGGCGACCCGGTATTGTTCATCAACAATCCGGACAATGTATCCCGTGATTTGCGAAAAGCATCGATTGACGCCATTAACAGGGTGAATCAGGAAACACATGAGGAGTTCAACGACCCGGAAACACTGACAAGAATTTCACAATACGAACTAGCTTTCCGTATGCAGATGTCTGCGCCGGAAGTGATGAATATCGATTCAGAGCCCCAGTACATCAAAGACATGTACGGAGTGACTCCTGGCAAGGCCAGCTTTGCCAACAATGTGCTGCTGGCTCGCAAGCTGGTAGAAAATGGGGTGCGTTTTGTGCAGCTCTACGACTGGGGCTGGGACACGCACGGCACAGGCCCGGACGCATCTGTTGGGGCTGGCCTGCAGGGCAAATGTCGGCAGGTGGACAGAGCCACAACAGCACTGATCCTTGATTTGAAACAACGGGGTCTGCTGGATGAAACACTGGTGGTGTGGGGGGGAGAGTTTGGCCGAACGCCGATGCTGGAAAACAGGGAGGGCAAGGCTAATCCTTACCTGGGCCGTGACCACCATGTGGAAGCATTCACTATCTGGATGGCCGGAGGTGGGATCAAGAAAGGCTTCAGCTTTGGGGAAACCGATGAGATAGGCTATGCAGCGGTGAAAGACAAAGCGCTTACATACGATATTCAGGCTACCATTCTTCACCAGCTGGGCTTTGACCATGAAAAGCTCACCTACCAATTCCAGGGGCGCCCGTTCAGGTTAACGGATGTGCATGGACGGGTGCTGACGGAGATTTTGAGCTGATCGATTTAGATGAAAAGAAGAGATTTTATTGGAACCACTTTGGGGGCAGGCATAGGAGTGGGGCTGGCGGCCTCACCACTGCTGGCTTCCAAACGAAAACAAACCAACACACCTGATATGAAGATTAAGATACTGGCTACCAACTGGGGAGATGGAGATACCATAGAGGGCTTTTGCAAAAAAATCAAAAGCTATGGCTATGACGGGCTGGAGGTGTGGTACCCAACTGATGCCGGAGATAGAGAAAGGTTGGTAAATGCGACCAAAACCAATGGTTTGGAATATGGTTTTCTTGTGGGAGCCTATCAGCCTGACTTTCAGCCTCATTTTGAACTCTTCGAAACGAATCTTCGGGCCGCTGCAAAGATGAAGCCTTTGTACATCAACTGTCACTCCGGCAAAGACTTCTTTTCCTACGAGCAAAACAAACAATTCCTTGACTTGACCAATAAGGTCAGCAAGGAGTCGGACATAGGCATTCACCACGAAACGCACCGCTCCCGCATCATGTACTCGGCTCCGGTTACCAGAAACTTCATTGAGAAAAACCCGGATCTGACATTGACGCTGGACATTTCACATTGGTGTAATGTACATGAGACTTTGCTGCAAGATCAAAAGGAAACGGTAGACATGGCTTTGCAATGCACCAGGCACATTCACCTTCGTGTCGGGCATCCGGAAAGTCCTCAGGTGAACGACCCAAGGGCGCCCGAATGGAAAGAGGCCCTTGAACAGCACCTGGCGTGGTGGGACAAGGTGATCGAGCTTCGGAAAAAGGCCGGTGCCGACACGATGACCTTCCTGACTGAATTTGGCCCGGCTGACTATATGCCTACCATTCCCTACACAAGACAACCCGTTGCCAACCAGTGGGACATCAATCGCTATATGCTAGAGTTGATCAGAAACCGATACACTTCATAACCCAGCTGCTCGGCTTCTATGGACTACGGTATCGTTTCGTTTATTGGAAAATTCCACCCGCTGCTGGTGCACCTGCCTATTGGTATGCTGATGATTGCCATCCTTTTTGGCTTCATGAGCTTAAAGGAAAACTACAGTTACCTCAAGGGAGCTAACCACATTGTGCTTTTTCTTGCGGCGGTTTCAGCCACGCTGTCAGCTTTCACAGGCTGGATACTTTCACAATCGGGTGGTTACGCAAACGAACTGATCGCCTGGCATCAGTGGATGGGCATAGGCCTTGTTGTTATTAGCTGGGTGGCATTTTTCGTACACTCGAGAAATGAGAAAGCTTTTAAAATGGCGCTGGTTGTTTCAGGAATGCTTTTGGTAATTACCGGACATTTGGGAGGTAGCATTACGCATGGAGACGGCTTTCTGACGCCGCCACCGCTCTCGGAGTGGTTTGCAAAAGAGGGAGCAGCTGTTCCCCCTATTGTTCTGACAAAAGAGATGTTGGGCTACGAGGCCATTGCCAATATTGTGGACAGAAAATGCAAGAGTTGTCACGGCCCCGGTGCCCAGAAGGGAAAGTTGAGGCTCGATTCACCTGAAGAAATGCTGAAAGGAGGGAAGCACGGAGAAGTGATAGTGGCTTCTTCACCAGACGAAAGTCACCTGATAGAAAACATCCTCTTACCGATTGATAATGATGACCATATGCCACCTAAAGAGAAGAGCCAGTTGAGTAAGGCCGAGATGGCTATATTGGTGGAGTGGGTGGCCACAGGTGCTTATTTTGACAAAACCGTCGAAGAACTGGCATGGAGCGATAGCCTGATTCTGGCGTACAATGTAGCTACGTCCAACAAACCAGCTAGTTACACCTATATTCCACAGGACAAGGTTCAGCCTGTAGATGCAGCTTTGGTGACGAGACTCGACACGCTGGGCGTGAGTATTGTGCCTGTGAGCGATGGTAGTAACTATTTGAATGTGAACTTCTTACATGTACCGCAGCAGTACATGACCGAGGCTTTTCAGTTGCTTACGTCCATGAATAAACAGTGTGTGTGGCTGGACTTGACAGGAAAAGCTCTTCAGCCAGAACACCTTGAATACCTTGGGAAGATGCAAAACTTGACGAAGCTGAGTCTCAGAGACTGTGGATTGAACGATAGCCTTATGTCAAAATTGCAGCCTTTGTCGAGATTGGAATACGTGAACCTTGTTAATAATCCAGTGACAGCAGACGGCATCAAGACTTTACAAGGTAACGCCGGTCTTCAGCAATTGTTCCTCTTTCAAACAGAGGTGCAGCCGACAGATACTGCAGCTTTACGGGAAATGTTTGAAAATGCTTCGATAGACCTTGGTGGCTACGAAATGCCGCTGATTGAGGCTGATACCAGTAAAATTATTTATTGAGTACCCCTTGCCTTTTTTTGATGAGGGTACCAATGCCAAAGCCGATCAGCAAGAGCCAGGGGAACCCGTGAAGAAGCGTGTCAAACCAATCCATGGGCTGCATGCCGACAGCCCCGCCAGCAATCCACTTGACTTTGCCCCAAATGTGCGGCTCAGGGAAGAAGGGAGCCAGACCCAGAGTGAGGCAGAGTAGCAGGATGGTTTTTACGGAGAATAGCTTCATATCTTCTTTTTTTCTGCAAAGGTAAGTTAGCCGAAAGTAGAGATGAGTGACATAAGTTACTCCCGCAGCAAAAAGTAAGGCCTTTGATTCAAAGGAATCAAAGGCCCTGGTATCGCTGCCTGTTAGGATTTACTCGCAGGCTACGTCGTTCAATGTTATATCCCAGCAGTGGTACAAGTTATCCTCAAAAAAGACCTGACTTTTGATTTTCCCATTGCTGTTCTCGGCGCTCCAGAGCACCTCTATTGTATTTTCGGTATTGGTGTCAATGATGGTGACGTTTCTGTTCAGTTCGGCGCCGGCATCAACCATATAGCTAATCGAACTTCCGAAACTGTCGCCCGGCTTTTCAACTGTGAAGGTCACGTCTGCAACTCCGTCAACTTCCGATTTGGACCACTCAGATGACAGCCATGGATTTGGCTTGTCAGGCCCTTCATAGAGTGTCCAGGTGCCGGCATTGGCCATGAAATTGGACTCCCCCGTAAACCAGACGAAGTCGGTAAAACCACCTGCTTTCGAAATATAGCCTGTCCAGGTAACATCACTGCCATCCACGTCAGCAGTAAGTTTTACGGAGTAAGAGCCACTATTAGGAACAGATATATCATAAGTCCAAACCCATAATTTAGTTTCTGTATCAAATGTAGCCTCTTGATTCACCGCTAGTTTAAACGCAGTAACAGGAACAACCAACGCCCCGGAAAGGATGCCAGAATACACTCCAACACTTGTAGCAGCATATACCCAATTCCTGACAACCATTTGCCTTCCACCTCCATCGCCGTCACTGCCGCTAAAATCATCAAAATTGGGAGCAATGCTCGTACTGGGAGGCATTGCCGGAGCATTACCCGGGTCTACTTCTTCATCTTTGTTACATGACACAAAAAGAATTGAAAATGATAATAGAAATGCTAGTTTTCTCATGTTGAAATTTATTGGTACAACTATAGAATTAACGATCGCAAAAGCTATAAGTTGAATTAAACGAATATTAAATATAATATTTTAAATAAAACCAAGCCCAGCTGCTTTGAACGTGCATTTACTATCCGAATGACAAAATAGGGCAGCTTGTTTTGCTATTTTTGCATAAATACTCTGATCTCTTTCACTAACAAATCAAAATCAGGCTGGTGGTTGTACATCATGTGGCCGCCTTCGTAGTAGGTCAACTGAACCATCTCTTTAGGAATTCCATTGCGTGCAAAGGTGTATTCTGCATCAAAAAAGGGTGTGATCAGATCATAATAGCCGCAAGCCACCAATACCTTAAGATCCTTGTTACGTCGCATGCTCTCAGCAAGCTTTCTGGCTACATTCACATAAATCGGTTCCCAGTATTCACCTTCCGGCGCATCTCTCCAGCGCCAGTTAGCTCCAACTTCTTCGCTGGAGGTGACATAGGGCCTGTCCATTTCAATATTTAGCTCTGAGGCAAAATAGTGATTGAGCGCTGCCGTATAAGCTGCATCCATTTGGTAGTCGGAAGCATCGCCTAGCGTTGGAGATTCCGCCACGTCGTCTGCCTCATCGCCTTTGAACCTTCCGTCGAGTCTGCCGATGGCGAGTCCTTCCTGCTCCATCAGTTTTTTCTGGAACCGTGGAACAAGTACTCGCAGGTCTGATTTTAAGACGTAGTCTTTTGATAGCCCGGTAAAATAGGAAAGTTTTTCAGCGATTTGATTTTGTGCATCTGCAGTAAGCATGCTCCCTTTGAGCAATGCCGGCGCATACTCATCCGTCGTGAATACCCGACACTCCTGCACAAAAGCCTCCAAAGTTTTGCCTTGTCCGGCTTTCTTGTGGTACCACGCAGTGGCAGCCATACTTGGCAGGTAGGTAAGGTAGGAAATTATGTTGTCGTGAATAGATGTAGAGCCCTGATAGTCGACTGCCTGAGAAATCAGGACAAGGCCATTCATTGAAACACTTTGTCCGCTTCCTTCCAGCGCATTTGTTACCGCCGCAGCCCGTGTGGTGCCGAAGCTTTCACCAAATATGTACTTGGGAGAATTCCACCTTTTGTTTTCAGTGATCCAAAGTCTGATAAATTGCGCAACCGAGTTGGCGTCTTCGTTTAGTCCCCAGAAATCTTTGCCCGTTCCTTTGCCAACAGGAACGCTGAATCCCGTGCCTATGGGGTCTACAAAAACCAGGTCCGTAACGTCGAGCAGGCATTGTTGATTGTTGACAATAGGGTAGGGAGCACCGCCGTCGTCGGTATCTGCATTGCTGGCGATTTTTACAATTCGAGGCCCCAGAAAGCCCATGTGTAGCCAAACGGAAGCTGAGCCGGGGCCACCGTTGAAAATGAAAGTGACGGGCCGCTTGCTATAGTCAGTGACTCCTTCCTGCAAATAGGAGACCGCCCACAGCGCTCCGATAGCTTCGTTTTGATCATTTTTCAGGTGTGTTTCCTTCCCGACGGCTTTGTACCGCAGGGCCTTTCCATTGAAGGTGCCCTGGTGTTGTGTGATAAATGATTTCGGCGCAGGTATCTCTTTTATTATCGAGTCAGCCTTCTGTGCACAGGATAAATGAACGAGGGCAAGCAAAGTGAAAGCGCATAGAATGGTTTTCATCAAGTTCATCATTTTGAGTTGGATGTTTTGTGTCCACAATTTGATCAAACTTTTTTATTACAGCAGAACAATGGGCAGCGAAAAATATGTTGTGATGTGAGTAATGTCACGCAATGTGTCGGACGGTATTTTTATACTTGTCAAAACCTTTGATATTTGTCGGTTATAGCGATTTTAATTAAACAAACCCTATTTTAGATGTTTTCATACGATGCCAGGGTGCTTAGTGCCGCTTTGTCAGCCATTATCGAGTCCTCCGTGTCTGACGATGCCTGGCGATGGCTTCAAGAAAAAGCGGCTGATATCTCTTCTTCTGAAACCGGATCAGCATTAAATGTGGCTTTCGCTGCTATTCCCAGAAAGATTGGCAAGAATCATTTGAGCCTTAGCGAAGGTGCTGTGACTAACATCCAACAAATCAGACCTGGTTTTCAAATAACCAATTGGTCAATTGACCGCTTGTGTCGGGTGTGGGTACTGATTCAGGTGCCGGCTTCAAGCAAGACCAATTACACAGTCAGGATTCAAAACTTGTTTCTGGCGGCGGAAATGAATGAGCTGGTGGCGTTGTATTCTGCGCTGCCTGTAGTAGCTTACCCCGAAGCGTGGAAAGCCCAGTGTGCCGAAGGGATACGAAGCAATATCGGTGATGTGCTGGAGGCAATTATGTGTAATAACCCATACCCCTCTGAGCAACTCGATGAAGCTGCCTGGAATCAACTGGTGCTGAAGGCAATATTTACAGAAAAACCGTTGCATTTGATTATTGGGTTAGACGACAGGGCAAATTTGGAGCTGGCCAACACGCTCTCCGATTTTGCGCATGAAAGATGGGCGGCACACAGGATTGTACCTCCTATGTTGTGGAGATGTGTCGGGCCTTTTATCAATGAAAAAACAATTGGAGACATGGAGCGCCTGGTGCTGTCTGTCGATAGCACCGAAAGAGAAGCTGCGGCTCTTGCCTGTAGTGTGAGCCAATTTCCTGCTGCCGCTGAACTCCTGGATAGGAACAAGCAGCTGAATGCGTTGGTTAAATCGGGTGACATTTCCTGGGAAAGTATAGCAAAGAAAACAGAGCTGGTTTAGCTCAGAATAAAAACAGAACGATTATGTGTTGTAGTGATAATTTTACTGAGGCGGATTTACAAAAAAGGGACGCCAACCCTGTTTATCTCGATAGTGTAAAGGGCATGCAGTTTTTCGACCCACATGTGCACATGACATCCCGCACGACGGACGACTACCAGGCCATGGCGGACGCCGGTGTGGTGGCCCTCATTGAGCCTGCCTTCTGGCTCGGGCAACCCAGAACGGGCATTGCCACCTTCCGTGACTACTATGCCAGCCTGATCGGGTGGGAGCGGTTCAGGTCTTCGCAGTTTGGCATCAAGCACTACTGCACGATAGGGCTGAACAGCCGGGAAGCCAACAATGAGGCTTTGGCTGAGCAGGTGATGGAAATCCTGCCACTGTTTATTTACAAAGAAGGCGTAGTGGGTGTCGGTGAAATAGGTTTCGACGACCAGACACCGGCAGAAGAGAAATACTATCGGGCACAGCTTGACCTGGCTAAAGAAGCAGGGCTGCCTGTGCAAATTCATACACCTCACCGGGACAAAAAACGAGGCACCCAACGCAGTATGGACATCGCCCTGGAGCAAGGCCTTGACCCCAAGATGGTGATTGTTGACCACAACAATGAAGAGACGGTAAACGAAGTATTGGATCGTGGCTTTTGGGCAGCTTTCACCATTTATCCGTTCACCAAAATGGGTAACGAGCGGATGGTCGAAGTGGTGAAACAGTACGGCCCCGACAGAATAATGATCAACTCCGCTGCCGACTGGGGCATCAGTGATCCGTTGGCAGTGCCAAAAACAGCTGCTTTGATGAAACAGCATGGTATCAGCGATGAAGTTATTCGTTTGGTTACCTACCAAAATGCCATCACGGCGTTTGGCCAGAGTGGGCAAATCGACGAGGCTGACTTTGCCTCAGTGAAAGACATCGACCAAAGCCAAAAATTCGAAGGTAATACGGTTTTGCGTGGCGGCCAGCAGCCACGTATGGACAAGAACTCCCTGATCATTAAATAATTTGAAGCAAATTATCGGACTTCTGCGCCTTACCAGGCCGGCCAATATTGTCACTGCGGTAGCCGACATTTTGGCTGGTGTGGCTATTTCGGGCTACCTGGCTGGCTTCACCTACGGTGCAACGCCCATTATTTGGCTGAGCCTGGCCACCATGGGCTTATATGGTGGCGGCGTTGTGTTCAACGACGTGTTTGATGCCGAACTTGACGCCGTGGAGCGGCCAGAACGGCCAATTCCCAGTGGTGTGGTTTCCAGGTTTATGGCAGCAATGCTTGGGATGGTGCTTTTGGGTATCGGTATTTTAGCCGCTGGCAAAGTGAATTGGATGCCGTCTGGAGTGATTGCTGCGGCTATTGCCTTCTCCTCGGTTGTCTACGACAAGTGGGGCAAGCATCAGCTCATTTTTGGGCCAATCAACATGGGACTCTGTAGGGGGTTGAACCTGACGCTTGGTATAAGCATCGTTCCCGGTGTGCTGGATACGTATTGGTGGCTCGGTATTGTGCCAGTGATTTACATCGCCGCTATTACCATGGTCAGCCGGGGCGAAGTGCATGGAGGCAGCAAATTGACCCTATACAATGCGCTGGTGCTTTACGCTGTGGTAATTAGCGCTGTTTTATGGTTCTCTATAGAAAACAATACGTTTTATCTCACATTGCCCTTTGTTCTCGCATTTGGTGGAATGATTGCTTTGCCGTTATTCAAAGCGATAGCCGATCCTATTGGGAAAAATATAGGAAAGGCAGTGAAAGCTGGAGTCATTGCGTTGATATTGATGAATGCTGCCTGGGCATCAGCTTTTGGCGTTACGTATTTTGCCCTGGGTATTGTACTTTTGTTGCCCTTGTCGTTATTGCTGGCGAAAGCCTTTGCTGTAACGTGAATTTGTTTGTTTTAAATTTTCAGCCTGACGTCAGGCAATTGGCATAGTTATGGAGTTTTTACAACAGTCCTTCAGTGTGAAGTTTGACTACAAAGTGTATTTCACCACACACCTTTTCGATAGGGCGAACGATACACTTTCAAGTTTTCTGAAAGAAAGAATGGAAGAAGGTACCATCCAGAAGGTACTGTTTGTTTTGGATCAGGGAGTGGACGAAGCGCATCCCGGTCTAAAGCAAGGTATTCAAGACTATTTTGAGACTGTCGATAATATCCACCTCATTCTTGAGACACTAGTCGTGCCGGGTGGTGAAGAAGCTAAAAACGATGAAAGCCTCCTGTATCAGGTTATTGATGCGGTGAACGCTCACGGCATAGACCGTCATTCTTATCTGGTGGCTATTGGCGGCGGTGCTGTTCTCGATATGGTGGGTTATGCAGCCGCTATTTCACACAGAGGCGTTCGTCATATTCGCATTCCAACGACTGTCCTTTCTCAAAACGATTCTGGGGTGGGTGTGAAAAATGGCGTCAATTTCTATCGGAAAAAGAATTTCCTCGGCACATTTGCTCCGCCTGTTGCAGTATTCAACGACTATCATTTTCTGACTACTTTATCTGACCTCGACTGGCGGTCGGGGATGTCTGAAGCCGTAAAGGTGGCGCTGATCAAGGATGCTTCCTTCTTTGACTGGATTGAGCACAACGCCACCATGCTGGCAGCCCGTGATATGGGGGCCATGAAATATTTGGTGAAACGGTGTGCTGCACTGCACCTTGACCATATTGCAGGCAAGGATCCTTTTGAGACGGGTTCTTCCAGGCCGCTCGACTTTGGCCACTGGAGTGCACACAAACTGGAAGCGCTGGCCGACTTTTCCATCAGGCATGGTGAGGCTGTGGCGATTGGTATCGCCCTCGACACAGTCTACTCAATGCTTACCAAGCGACTATCGGAGGCCGATGCCAGGAGAATTCTTGTGGTGCTTCAAAACCTTGGCTTTCCTCTGCAACATCCATTGCTGAAGTTTGAAGAGGGCAATAGTCCACTACTTGATGGGCTTAGCGAGTTCCGGGAGCACCTGGGGGGTAAACTTACCATTATGCTATTGATAGCTATTGGGACAGGGGAAGAAGTGCATGAAATGAATGAGAAACTTATTCGTGAGTCCAGTGAGTGGCTGGAAAGGTACGCTCACGAACAAACCATCAGGCTCTGACTATGAAAACAGATTTTGGCTATTTAACCTACTGCTCCAATATACACGCCGGCGAAAGCTGGGCAGATCATTTCGCTGCACTCAGGAAGTTCATTCCTTCGGTGAAAGTGAAATGCAGCCCAGACCAGCCTTTTGGGATAGGGCTGCGCTTATCTAATGAGGCATCGATAGACCTTGCTAAAGAGGGCGCTTTGGTTGAATTTAAAGACTGGTTGTCCACTTCTGACTGTTATGTCTTCACCATGAATGGGTTTCCCTACGGCGGCTTTCACAACACTCGTGTGAAAGAGCAGGTTCATGCCCCCGACTGGACTACAAACGACAGGGTGAATTACACCACCCGCCTGTTCGATATACTTTCTCAGCTGCTGCCTGCAGGCATGGAAGGCGGAATCTCCACCTCACCTTTGACTTATCGTTATTGGCACAAGCCTGAAGAACTCCACAACGTTTTTGAAGTTGCCACAATGAAAATGATTGAGGTAGCCAAGCACCTCAAACGGCTACATGACACCACGGGGCAGCTACTTCACCTGGATATTGAACCCGAGCCAGATGGTCTTTTGGAATCCGGGCCAGAGTTCATTGATTGGTACAAAAAATACTTGCTTCCGTTGGGGGTAGCTGAGTTGCAAAAGGAATTTGATCTATCTGTAGCGGAGGCAGAGGCAACTATAAAGCGTCATGTGCAGCTTTGCTATGACGTGTGTCACTTTGCGGTGGGTTATGAAAATCACCAGGAAGTGGTCAACAAGTTAAGCGCTTTAGGTATTAAAACAGGTAAAATTCAGATCAGTGCTGCGCTAAAAGCCCCGATGGCATCAGGAGAGTCGAGGAACCCAGTGATTGCTGCCTTCAAAGGCTTCAACGAATCGACCTATCTCCATCAAGTAGTTGCCCGCACCCAAAGCGATGGTTTTAAACGCTATCCTGATTTACCGGAAGCTCTTGCCGACGCCGACAATCAGGACATAAAAGAATGGCGTTCTCATTTTCATGTGCCATTATTTGTGGAAGACTACGGCGTATTGAAATCGACGCAAGAAGACATTGTGAAGGTGCTTGACCTACAAAAGACGAAGCCATTCACCCATCACCTTGAAATTGAAACCTACACCTGGGAAGTGTTGCCAGATGGGCTGAAATTACCAATAGATGAATCCATAGTAAGGGAAATGAAATGGGTGATTAATCAGCTCAATGGCTAGTTCCATCAAGCAGCAAATGAAAAAAACCGTCGTTATTGATGTCGTAGGACTATCGGCCCATCTGATAGGAGAGCATACACCATTTCTTCAAGACTATATAAAGGGAAGGCAGGTGCAGTCCATTGTGCCGATGCTGCCTGCGGTTACCACTTCAGTTCAGTCGACTTATGTTACTGGCAAATGGCCCACTGAAACTGGCATCGTCGGCAATGGTTGGTACGACCATCAGGATTCAGAAATAAAGTTTTGGAAGCAATCCAATAAACTGGTAGCAGGAGAGAAAATATGGGAGAAGGCGAAGAAAGTTGACCCTTTGTTTACCTGCTCCAAAATGTTCTGGTGGTACAATATGTACTCCTCGGCTGATTTTTCTGTAACACCCAGGCCACAATACCTGGCCGATGGGAGAAAAATGCCTGATTGCTATACGCAGCCGGCCGGCCTTAGGGATGAGTTGCAGAAGGAGTTGGGTCAATTCCCCTTGTTTCAGTTTTGGGGGCCTGGTGCTAACATCAAATCCACCCAATGGATAGCCGATGCCTCCGTTTTCACCGATCGCCGATATGACCCCACGCTGACACTCATCTATTTGCCTCATCTCGACTACTGCTTACAAAAATTCGGTCCCGACTTCGAGTTGGTAGGAAAGGAGCTCACCGAAATTGACCAGGTGGTAAAAGGGCTGGTGGATTACTACACAAAAAAGAAGGCCAATATTATCTTGTTGTCGGAATACGGCATAAGCCCGGTGAGTAGGCCTGTTCACTTTAACAGACTGCTGCGCAAAAAGGGGCTTCTTAGTATCCGGGAGGAAAGGGGGCTGGAGTTACTGGATGCTGGTGCCTCGAAAGCATTTGCTGTAGCCGACCATCAAGTTGCACACGTTTATGTCAACGATCCATCGGTAATGGAAGAGGTAAAACGGCTGGCCGAAGCAACACAGGGAGTGAGCCTGGTGCTGGACAAAACCGAGCAAAAGAAGCATCATATCGACCACGAACGTTCGGGCGACCTGGTGCTCATAGCCGACGAGCATAGCTGGTTTACCTATTACTTTTGGCAGGATGATTCCAAAGCACCTGACTATGCAAGAGCCGTTGATATCCATAAAAAGCCTGGGTATGATCCTGTGGAAATGTTTATGACTTCCAAAGCGAGGGCTGGGTACAAACTGCTGCGCAAAAAGCTTGGCTTCCGCTATGTGATGGACGTGATCCCGTTAGATGCTACTTTGATCAAGGGGTCGCATGGCAGTCCTCTGGTGGGTAGAAAATACCACCCCATCCTGGTAACAGACAAAAAAGTAAGCGACAAGCCACTCGCCGCCACCTCCGTGCATGATATCATTTGGGAATCACTCAACGGCTCAGTTTAGGGCTTCCTAACCGCTATAGGCGCTGCAAGTAAAGCATCCGGAATAGCAAAAGCGTCGGTGAGTGCCACGGCGTTTTGCCTCACTTCCAGGCAAAGTGTATTCACTAGCTGACGAATGGCTTTTGTTTTAGCACCAGCCATGTAGTCGGCCTCCAGGTACCAGCCTTTGTTCTTCTCTATTTGTGACAAAGCAAAGAGCTGGCAAAGCTTCGTTAAGATGTGTTTGCTGCCCTCATCTGTCACTTCTTCAATCTTTTGTTGAAACTGTTCCAGAATAATCCTTTCAATGTATGCATGACCTACCATGACGAGGTGATACTGACATTGATTGAAAGCGTCGAAAGAGTCCATTCCCTGGTCGATGTAGTGCTTCAACCGCTTGGCGGAAGAGGCCAGAATGCTTTTTTCCCGGTACCTGAATGCAGCCAGGTGAAACTCTGAATCCAGCAAGTGCTCTTTATCAGTATTTCTGATGGTGATGGGGTTCATTTCCTGGATGCTCACCTTGGCCTGGTCGGTCACGTAGTTCAGCATGCCGAACAGGTTCATGTGGCCAAACTCCTGCCTGAACTCAGACAGCCTGCTTTTGGCAACCAGCTGCATCAGCACGGTATTATCGCCCTCGAAAGTGGTATAAATCTCTGTGTCATTTTTCAAAGCAGCGATGCGGTTTTCAGCTAAATAGCCTTTGCCACCAAGCGCTTCTCTGCACTCCTGCAAGCTGGCGGTAGCGTTCCATGTCGCCCACGACTTTAGTCCGGCTGCCAGGGCTTCGATTTCCTGCATATCTTCTTCGGTTCTTTTAAGGAACCGTTGAGTAAGATATTGCAAGGCGAAATGCAAAGCATATGCGTTGGAAAGCAGCGGCATAAGGCGGCGCTGATGGGTGCGATAATTGAGAATAGGCACCTCACTACCACCTTCCGGCCCGAATTGCTTTCTGCCGTCGGCATACCTTATTGCTATGGTAAGCCCAGATTTGGTGGCACTTAGTCCAGACCGGGGAATGCCTATTCTGCCGCCCACAAGAGTGCCAAGCATGGTGAAAAACCTGCGATTGTCGCTGCTGATTGGGCTGGCGAACTGCCCATTTTCATCGATGCTGGCAAAGCGATCCAGCATGCTTTCCTTTGGAATCACCACATTGTCGAAACGTATCACCCCGTTGTCGACGCCGTTCAAGCCCATCTTTCTGCCGCAGTCCTTAATGGTCACGCCCGTATGCATATTGCTTTTTTTGTCTCTTAAGGGGACAACGAAGGCACTAACCCCGTAGTCGGTTCCGTCAATGATCAGCTTGGCGAATACCGTGGCCATTTGGCCATGCAGCGCTGCGTTGCCAATGTACTCCTTCTGGGCTTTGGGGTTGGGTGTGTGAATGGTGATTTTGCCCGACTTGTGATCATAGGTGGCAGTGGTTTCAATACCCTTTACATTTGAACCATGGCCTGTTTCTGTCATTGCAAAACAGCCCGGGAGATTGAGCGTACCCGCATCAGCCAGGTATTTTTTATGGTGTTTTTGGGTGCCCAAGAAGTAGATACTCATACCGAAAAGCCCAAACTGTACCCCAAACTTAATGACCATGCTCAGGTCGTGGTAGCTAAGAGTCTCCATGATGGTGAAATAGCCTTCCATGTCATCAGCGCCACCAAACTCTTTAGGGTAAGCACGGTTGCCATAGCCTTGCGATGCAAGGATTTTGCACCAATGGAGTACTTTTTCACGGTATTCGGTAAGGTCTCCGGTGTCCAGATATTTGAACTCGGGGTCGGATAGGAGTGTCTTTACTTTAGCAATGAGGGCAGCTTGATCACCATCCAAAATTGCCCTGAGTTTATCAACGGAAAATGTTTTTTGTGATGCGAGTGTTTCCGCTTCGGTAGCAGCCCTGTCATTAGACGCCAGATGGAATGCCGACTCCCTGCTAATAATGCCCAAGGCATCTTCAATATCCCGCAGTGGCTGCTGAGCATTCTGAAAGGCTACTTCATCTCTGCCGATACTATTAAGCTCTGCAAGCTTGTTGCCAATGTCAACCAGGCTTGTTTTCATTTCGGGTGACAGCTCCTGAGAGATACGTTTTATTTCTGTGAGCCAGCTTTTTATCTCGTTGGGAGACGGCGGCTTCGCTGGGTTCAGGTAAGACAGCAGCAATTCCCTTTCCTCGTTTTTCAGCCACGACTGCTTGTTGATCAAACTTTGGATATTTTTTATCTCACTTGGCGTAAGCACGTCATCCGCCCACACCATGTAAAACATGGGTAGGAAAGAATACAGCGATGGGTTGGCTTTGAGTAAGGGGGAATTGATCATGGGTGTTATCGTTTGTCTAAATTTTGCTCTTTAAATGTTTTAAAACAATGATAATTTATTTCAGCCTAAGCTTGCATCGAACTTACTTCCAAAAAAGGCCATAACTGAATTTAACCTTTCGAAAAAAGAGTTGTTAAATACCACTCGAATTTGATTAGTTTAATTCGACTAACTCTAACAAGCCATGCGACCATTTGTTACCATCTTTTTGTTCCTTTTGTTTTGCTGTTTGTCAGTAGCAAACATTCATGCTCAGCCTTTTTCTTTCGAATCCATCAAATCGTATCCGTTTCCGGCTGACCTGACTGCCGCTGCTACGGGTAGCAAAATAGCATGGACTTTCAACGAACAAGGTCAAAGAAACATCTACGTAGCTGAAGGCCCTGATTTCAAAGCAAGAAAGCTTACGCAATACAACGACGACAGTGGACAGGAGATATCGAGCCTGGCAGTGAGTGCTGATGGTCAGTGGGTGGTTTATGTGAGAGGGGGAGACCATGGCTCTAATTGGGACGACGATGCGCCGGTGAATACCTCTTTCCTTCCGGAGCCGCCAAAAGTTCAGGTTTGGAGCATTCCGTTTGCAGGCGGAGAGCCAAAAATGTTGGCAGATGGGGACTTGCCCTCTGTTTCGCCAAATTCAAAAACGGTGGCCTATGTTAAAGCCGGGCAGATATTGTCTGTACCCATTGACGGCTCTGCGAAAGGCGAGGCAATGTTTACGGCAAGAGGACGAAACGGCAGCATCACCTGGTCACCAGATGGTGCAAGAATGGCTTTCGTATCCAATAGGGGCGACCATTCATTTGTTGGGGTTTTCACCAACAATGAAACGCCGATTACCTGGCTGGCCCCTTCTTTCAATTTTGACAGATCTCCAGATTGGTCGCCCGATGGCACACGAATCGTTTTTGTTCGCACCCCGGGTGCGGGTGGTGCGCCCGACTCGATACTGGCAAGAAAGCATCGCCCGTGGGCCATTTGGTCAGCCGATGTGTCAACGGCTCAGGCCAAAAAGCTCTGGGAGGCACCCAAAACGCTTGCTGGCTCAACACCCAACACTCACGGTGGGGTTAACCTCCATTGGGCTGCCAAAGGCAAGATTGTCTTCATGTCGTACAAAGACGGCTGGCCTCACATGTATTCAATGCCTGAAAATGGTGGCGAACCCATGTTGCTGACGCCTGGTAACTTCATGGCAGAGCATGTGAATCTAAGCAGTGATCGTACAACATTGTTGTTTAGCGGGAATACAGGCCCCGATCCACTCGATCTCGACCGGCGTCATGCAGTTCAGGTGTCGGTGGACAAGGCCGATATGAAGGTACTTACCCCTGGGACGGGCCTTGAGTGGACACCCGTAATGACCGGCGACGGCAAAAGCATAGCAATGATCAACGCAACAGCGCAACGGCCGCCGCTTCCGGTTGTGCTCCCGGCTAACGGAGGCAAAGTGAAGCTGCTCGCCGAAGATCGCATTCCTTCTGATTTCCCATCCAAAAACCTGGTAACTCCCACGCAGGCCATATTTACATCTGAGGACGGATTTACCATCCACGGTCAGCTGTTTACACCGACCAATAGGTCAGCGAAAGGGCCTGCCATCATCTATGTACACGGTGGGCCGCCAAGGCAAATGTTGCTGGGTTGGCATTACTCCGACTATTACACGAATGCCTACGCCACAAACCAGTACCTGGCTAGTTTGGGGTTCACAGTGCTTGCTGTCAATTACAGACTGGGGATAGGTTATGGCTACGAATTTCACAACCCGGCAGATGCAGGTACCTGGGGAGCGAGTGAGTACAAAGACATTAAGGCAGCGGGGCTTTGGCTTGGCAAGCAGCCAGGTGTGGATGCATCTAAGATTGGCATTTACGGTGGGTCATACGGTGGCTATTTGACGGCCATGGCACTGGGACGAAACTCTGATATTTTTGCCGCTGGCGTCGATATTCACGGTGTGCATGAGAGAACGACCGGTAGGATCGGAGATATCCTGTATCCAGATCAATATGAAAAAGCGCCGGATGCTGAGAAAGCGGCTCGAGTAGCCTGGGAGTCTTCTCCAGCGTCAACAGTTGGCGGCTGGACGTCTCCAGTGCTGATTATACATGGTGATGATGACAGAAATGTCCGTTTTAGCCAAAGCACTGATTTGGTGCAACGACTGCTTGAAAAAGGAGTGGAGATGGAAACCATCGTCATCGTCGACGACACCCATCATTGGATGAAGCATGGGAACTCCTTAAAAGCGGGAAAAGCGACGGCTGACTTCTTTGTGAGGAAGTTAATGAAGTAAGATAGTCTACTATAATAGTTAATATTTTTATTGCTAAGGGTATGTATTTAGTTTCCGGTTTATGAAGTAAAGATTTTTAAAATATTTACTTTTAACCAGTGAAACTTTTGAACCGACAGCTTCTTTTTGTGTCTTTTATATGCCTTATGTACATTCACAAGGCATCAGCGCAACAGGTATTGTCTGTTAGAGACAAATTAGGATATTCAAATTCCTACGGTAGCGGGAGCCACGTTGCAAACACCTTTTCCAACAAAGATACCCTGGGAGTAACACTGTATGCGAAAGGATCATCGAATGCCTTAACAGAACCAGAGGCAAAGCGTGGTGAATTTATTGTTAAATTCAAACAAGGCATACCCTCTGCTTCGCAAAGCAAGCAAAGTGGATTTAATGCCAAGCCTTTCAAGGATCCGGCTCTGTTCGATAAGTTACGTTCAGACCTGAATTTGCTGCACTCGGCCCGAACAAAAGGGAGTAAAAATACATCGACTGTTTCTTCGCTTGAAAAGGAGTATTCAAAAGCTTTCTTTGGGGCCCATATAAGAGTTAGTGAAGAGTTGGTTGAAGAAATACAAAAACTGGACTATGTCGAATCCGTCCACCCAAACGGTGTTGTAAAGGCTTTTCTGGATACTAGTGTACCTTTAGTTCGTGCCCCGGAGGTGTGGGACACTTATGATACACGGGGGGAGGGAATTGTTGTTGGTATAATTGATACAGGTATTGATTACAATCACCCCGCTCTGGGTGGTGGCTTTGGTCCTGATTTTAAAGTAGTTGGTGGGTATGATTTTGTGAACGATGATAATGACCCCTTCGATGACAATGAACATGGGACACACGTAGCTGGTATTGTTGCAGCCAATGGAGGTGGGCTTGTGGGCGTTGCGCCTGAGGCTAAGCTAGTGGCACTTAAAGTATTAAACCAATATGGATTTGGGTACGATGACGACATCCTTGATGCCATAGAATGGGCAGTTGATCCCAATGGTGACGGCGATTATAGCGACCGGCTGGATGTTGTGAATATGAGCCTTGGCGGGCCAGGTGACTACCAGTCGCCAACAGCGATTGCTGTCAATGCTGCTGTGGAAATGGGAATTGTTTTTTGCGTAGCCGCTGGTAATTCTGGTGGTTTTAAGACAATCGGCAGCCCAGGCACAGCGGAAAGAGCCATCACAGTTGGAGCCAGCGACGACAACGACATGTTAGCCTACTTTAGCAGCAAGGGCCCAAATGCAGGGAATTATGCAATCAAGCCCGATTTGTTGGCTCCAGGCGTAAATATAACGTCGAGTGTTCCTGGAGGAGGTACTGCGAATTTTAATGGAACATCCATGGCTACCCCTCACGTTGCGGGAGTAGCTGCCCTTTTAAGAGACATTCATCCCGACTGGACTGTAGATCAGGTAAAGGCAGCACTCACAACAACCGCCAAAGACCTCGGGTTGGAAGTAATGCAACAGGGTTCTGGCAGGTTAGATGCAGTGAAAGCTGCAGGTGTCAGCTGTACTGCATATCCAACCCAATTGAGTTATGGACTAAATGCAACCGATCAAGCCAATTGGGGTGGATCAAGGACGGTGACTGTTACGAATAATAGTGATTCTGACCAATCGTATTCCATAACAGTGACAGGAACGCAAGCAGGGGTAACACTGACTCCAACTGAGACAGCTTTTACGCTAAGTTCCGGCCAGTCAACCACCGTAGGCTTTTCTCTTGCCGTTGACAATAATGTATTTGAACAGGAGCCCAAGGCCTCACAATCCACCGGAGGTAGGGTGACAATTGCAGGCGAAGAAGATATGCTTGTAATACCCTGGGCTTTCGTTAGCGGGACTATTGTCAGAATAGCTTTTGAGGATAATCAATTGAACAGGGATTACAATAAGCTAATCCAATTATTCAACGACGATTTTTCTTATGGGGCCAACGATGCTTCATTTTCGGAAGATGGGTTAACTGCAACCTTTCTTGTGCCCAACGCTACTTACAATGCATTTTTCCTGTTTGAAGATTGGAGCAAGATTGCGCTGAAAGAAAATATTGTCGTTGATGGAAGTACCACTATTTCGATAACCTCGGCCGATGTAGAAAACAAAATAACCTTTGCTGCTTCAGATGAGAATGGTGAAAGTTTAGCAGGCAGGTATCAGGGAACCTTAACCTTACTGATCCAGTCAAAAAGCAGCAGGTTTGGAAATATTGTTTCCTACGGCACTGCGCTTCGTGAATTAAATTTTTCCGATTTTTCCTCCGAGTACTTCGCTATAACAAACTACACATTTGATGTTCGGAATGAGGCTGGCAACAAGTTGTATAACATAGAGTTGGGTGCTTTTGATGGACTCTCTGAAAGTGTAGACATTCAGCGAACCCCGCAAGATCTTTACCACTTTGGTCTTGATTTTGATTTACCGGGCCCATCTGCTGTTCATGATATTACCTTCTTTGTTAATGCGCATTGGTTTGACGACTATGGTGGGGGCGGAAATACCGTTGGTTTTGGTTGGAATTGGGGCAGTAGTTTAAATTTGCCTGTAGACATATGGCATGCAGACGCATATATTACTGAGTCCTCAGTTATTAACAACTGGGGCTTAGGGCTTGATGCACATGTTTCTAAGAATGTCAACGATTCATATCATTCGTTGCGAACTAAACTACTCAGGGTCTTTGATGATAAGATTGTTAGCTTCGATGGCAAATGGCCACTGAGCGACACGCCGGGAATGAATGTGGGGCAAACAATCAATTTTGGCGGTGGAGTTCTGCACCCAGGGACCTACCTTAATAATTACGATATCCGTTCAAGTGCTTTTTTGGGATCATTCGGAGAGGAAACCTATTTCCTGTATGATCAGATGAATGTGAAAGTTTCGGCGAACGACTTGGTTCTTTTCAATGGAACAGGAAGAGACTTTTTCTCAGACTGGGGTTTTTATCAGGCCGGACAGTATCAATTTGATTTCACTGTTCCACATGAACAAATGCCTGGCCAGGAGGGCATCATCAAATACACAACCAATTCCATTGTTCAAAATGAAGGCGGCAGTGTTATGTCCCCTTTTATGCCGGGGTTTTATTTTCAAGATAAATCGGGCGAGCTTACTATCCAATTTGAAAAGGTATTGGATGGTAAGGTAAGGTTTTCAGTAAGGCCTGGGTTGTCGTCGCTTGTTAGCAGCCAGCTTTACCTACAGAAAAGTGGTTCGGATGGCTATGAGATCGTTCCGGTGGAATTTATCACTACGGAAAACCTCGATGGAAGAAAAGTGTTCGAAGGGAGTGTTTTCAACAAGCCATCTGCCGATACATACTATGATATAAAACTAGTGGCCAAGGGTGCTTCCGGCGACTCCATGCAATATGTAATGACCTCTGCGCTGTTCGTAAAAGCGAACAAAATTCCGGAAGTTGTTAACCAGCAGCCAGTCACCATATTCAGAGGTGCCTCTCACGAGATATCTTTGGATGACTTGATCATTTTGGATGACGATTCCAATGCTTCTGAGATGAGCCTCATTGTGGAAAATGGGGATAATTATGCTGTTGATGGCAAAAAGATTTTAGCGCCGATCGATTTCGTTGGTACAATTGAGGTTCCCATTACGGTTAACGATGGCTATGATAGTAGTGAGCCATTTCTATTGAACATTAAAGTTGCTAATCAGCCTCCGGTTATTACAGGACAAGTGGCCGTTGAAATAGATAAAAATAGCTCTTATACTTTGTCCTTGTCAGATATCACTGCGACAGACGCCGATGACATTTACCCAACAAAACATACGCTACTTGTTCTGCCTGGCGAGCACTATGTAGTGGAAGGTATGACGGTCTTTCCTGACGAAACGTATGGAGGTAAACTTCAGGTAAACATTGTTGTTGATGATGGATTTTCAAACAGTGCAGTATATAAGTTTGAAATTCAGGTAACAAATGAGCCTCCGCTGATCACAGGCCAGAAAGTTACAAGTATTTGGAAGTCAGCATCAAGAGAGGTCGGAGTAGATGATCTTATTGTTGAAGATTCAGATAACCATTATCCTGATGGATTTGTGGTAAAGGTATTGGCTGTTTCAAGTGGACAGTTGGAAGGAAACGTGGTTACACCACCGAATGATTTTAAAGGTATATTAACCGCTTCGGTTGTTGTGAACGATGGAGCTGACGACAGTAATATATTTGAGTTGAAAATTGAAGTGATGAATGTTGCGCCATCGATCGTTGGGCAGCAGCCAAAGCAAGTGACTAAGAATAATAATTTTTCTGTATCAATTGATGACTTACAAATCATTGATGAGAACGATGGGCCTGATTTTGCTTACCAGCTTTCGATCGGGCAAGGCGAAGACTTTTCTAGTACCGAAGACGGCATGATTCGGCCGGTCACAGGGTTTGTCGGTACCATAGTTATTCCATTGACAGTGAGTGATGGGGTGGATAATAGCCCGGTTTTTGAGTTCGCAGTAGACATTGTTAACCACAAGCCAATAATTACGGGTCAGGTAGCGACGACGCTTGGCAAAAATACGCCGATTGGTATCGATTTGGGGCTGCTAACTGTGACTGATGCGGATGATCCGCTGGATAGTCTGACCCTGAAACTGGTTGAGGGGAATGGTTACCAGATTGTTGAAGGTAAGATTCAGCCATCAGCTAACTTTGTTGGAGTGTTAAAAATCAATGTTACAGTAACTGATGGCATTGATGACAGCGACCTGTTTGAGTTTTCAGTAAACCTGAGCAACGACGTTCCGCAAATTATTGGTCAACAGGAACTGAGTATTGACAAAAATACTTCGCTAAAAATTCTGCCTCAATATGTATTTGTTGATGACGATGATGATGAATTCCCAACCAACCATTCGTTAAAAATAGGAGTTGGCGAAAATTATAGCATATCAGGGCAAACGGTAACTCCTGCTTTGGACTACATTGGGGAGCTGGAAGTGCCGGTCGTAGTGAGTGACCCAAACAGCACCAGTCTGGCTTATAATCTAATCATCATGGTGAATGCAATAAGTGGCATTCAGGATAGTTTGTCTCAGTTTATTGATGTTTACCCAGTTCCAGTTAATGATTACCTAAACATTCGGTTTAAAAACCAAATAAGTGGGCAAATCATGCTAAGCATCGTTGACCTGGTGGGGCAAACACTCACGGAAGATAATCTGGAGAATGTCCAACCTAATAGTGAATATGCCTTGGCTACAAGCCATATCCGTCCTGGAGTTTATCTCTTGCTCGTTTCGACTTCTTCAGGGGATAGTTTCAGTACTCGTATCGTCAAAGACTAGGCACTAGCCGCTTCGTCCAAAAACCAATAAAGGACACCATTCGTTGGCTTTATATGTGAGGCAGGGTAGGTCCTGAACTTTCCTCTGTGCTTCAGTATTTCCCTCACTTTAGGCTGCTTGGTTTCGCCAGTTACCAAAAAGGAGATGCTTTTGGCATTGTTAATCACTGGGCCGGAAAGGCTGATTCTCTTTTGACCTGTTTCAGGGTGTGTGGCCACAACACAGGTTTCGGTAGCCTTTAACAACTCCATTTGATCAGGAAAGATCGATGCAGTGTGACCGTCGGTGCCAAGGCCAAGTATTACCAGATCGAACCTGGGCAGCCCGTCGGACGACGTTACGTTCTTTTTGATCTCGTGGCTGTATCGCTGAGCCTCTTGTCTGGGTTCGTTTTCGCCAAGGATGCGGTGAATATTCGCTTCAGGAATACCAACCTTGTCAAACAGATGCGCCTTAGTCATGCCATAATTACTGTCTTTATCGGTAGGAGGGACACAACGCTCATCACCCCAATAGAAATGCATCTTCGACCAATCTATTGCCTTTTTGTAATCAGCAGCAAGAATGTCAAACAGTAGTTGTGGGGTGGAGCCTCCGGAGAGAGCGATGTTTAACTTGTCACTGTTTTTGTTGAGATCAACCAAAAAGGCGGCAAAATCCTCCGCTACTGCCCTGGGGTTTTTAGAAATATGTAATTCCATCAGCTATTATAGTTCGCAATAAAGTCCGTCATCAACCAAATTGGCACAAGGATTCCGCCAGCCATGGCCATTTTCAATTAGCGCATTTGCTTGTTCTGGCCCCCAGGTGCCCGAGGGGTACCCGTATACGGGAAGGTCAGGATCGTCCTTCCATGCTTTTAGAATGGGGTCAACAAACTCCCAGGCAGCAATAACACTGTCACCTCTGGCGTAGAGGGTGGCATCGCCTTGCATGCAATCGAGCAGCAGCCTTTCGTAGGCTTCAGGCACATAAGCATCCGTCAGCCCATCGTATTGGAAATCCATATTCACCGTTTCGACCTTAAAGCCATTGCCAGGGACCTTCAGGCCAAACTTCAACAAAATGCCCTCGTTGGGCTGAATTCTAAAGACCAGTACATTTTGTGAGTTAGCAATTCGTCGCTGACTGAACAAATGGTGATGGTTGGGTTTGAAGTGAATTACCACCTCCGAAACCCTGGTTGGTAGCCGCTTGCCAGTGCGGACAAAGAAGGGCACGTCAGCCCACCTCCAATTGTCGATATAGAACTTCAAAGCCGCAAAGGTTTCAGTTCTTGACTCAGGGTCAACCCCAGATTCCTCTCTGTAACCGGGATATTGTTTGTCTCCAATAGTTGAATTGAGGTATTGGCCTCTGATTACGTTATCCCTGATGTCATCCTGAGTTAAAGGCCGTAAGGATCTGAATAGCTTTAGCTTTTCATTGTGGATCGATTCTGCATCCATTCTTGCTGGCGGCTCCATGGTCACCAGCGACACCAACTGTAGCAAGTGGTTTTGGATCATGTCTCTTAATGCGCCAGAGCCATCGTAGTAACCGCCTCGCTTCTCCACACCAACACTCTCAGCAGCCGTAATTTCTACTTTCTCAATGTATATGCGGTTCCAAAGCGGCTCGAAAATAGTGTTGCCAAATCTGGCCACCAGCGTATTCTGTACGGTTTCTTTACCCAGGTAGTGGTCGATTCTATAAATCTGATCTTCTTTGAACGACTCGAGCAGCTGGTTGTTTAGTTCTTTTGCACTTTCCAGTGTGTAACCAAAAGGCTTCTCAACAATCAACCTTTTCCAGCCCTTTTCCTCTGTATTAAGTTGAGCTTCGCCCAAATTCTTAGAAATCACAGAGTAAAGTGAAGGGGGAGTAGAAAGGTAGAAAATATAGTTTTGATCCGTATGACAGTCATTGCACAACGTTTTAAGCCGATTGGCCAGCAACTGATAGTCTACTACCGCTTTCGTATCAATCGACTGATAGAAAACCATCTTTGCGAAGTTTTCCAACTCACCAGGGTTGTCCTTGGAAGCTTTCAGGTGCGGGTTGTCGAAAACAACTTTCTTCCTGTATTCCTCGTCGCTGAAGTCTGTTCGGCTTACACCAAGAATAGCGTAATTCTCAGGCAAAAAACCTCTTTTGAATAAATTGAAAACAGCAGGAATCAGTTTACGCTCAGTAAGATCGCCAGAGGCTCCGAAAATAGTAAGTATCTGATTATCAGTTTTTTTCATTTAGGTACTACACAGGGATGATGGCAAAATTCAATTTAATTGGCGAAGATCAGTATTTTTGGTCTGAATCTCTTGATATTCGCTAAAAAACAAGCAATTAACATCGTGTGAAGGCAGTTGGTTGCACCACGGCCCACATGTGGAAGGAAAAAAAGGACTGGAATGGAAAAAACATATGACTTTGGCCTCGTAGGCCTCGGAGTGATGGGAAGAAACTTCATCTTGAACGTGGCAGACAATAATTTCTCCGCCTATGGGCTGGACACGGATTCGGAAAAGGTAAAGTCGTTGAGGGAAGAAGGAGCAGGAAAGGTTGTTGATGGCACTACCGACAAAAAGGAGTTTATTTCTAAACTTTCCAGGCCAAGAAAGATCATGTTGCTGGTCCCTGCAGGTGGCCCCGTTGACGCAGTTATCAACGATTTGTCTCCGTTGCTTGATAAAGGTGACCTGATCATTGATGGTGGAAATTCTTTTTTTACCGACACTGACAGAAGAGCCGAAAGCCTGGAGTCAAAAGGCATCTACTTCTTTGGTACAGGGGTTTCCGGTGGAGCCAAGGGCGCCCGCTTTGGCCCCAGTATTATGCCGGGAGGTGACAAAGATGCTTATGAAATTGTAAGGCCGGTTTTTGAAGCGGTTTCAGCGAAAGTCAATGGCGAGCCATGTGTGGACTATATGGGCGCCAGGTCAGCTGGCAACTACGTGAAAATGGTGCACAACGGTATCGAATACGGGTTGATGCAGCTTATTTCGGAGGCATATGATGTAATGAAGAGAGGATTGGGCCTGAGTAATCAACAGCTTCACAATACTTTCGACCAGTGGAACAAGTCGAAGCTTCAGTCCTTTTTGGTGGAAATAACAGCAGAGATATTCACGAAAAAAGATGAGCTAACCAACAAAGACCTGATTGACGTGATTCTTGACAAGGCCAAGCAAAAAGGCACAGGTAAGTGGACGTCTCAGAATGCCATGGATCTTGGTATTCCGGTGCCTACCATTGATGTGGCGGTTAGTATGCGGGAAATATCCTCCATGAAAGCTGATAGGGAAAAAGCTGAATCGCTCTACGGAGCCAAGTCCATCAAAGGAGACAGCAGTCTTACAGTGAAAGATGTTGAAGACGCTCTGTTCTTTGCCTACATCGTTACGTACGCTCAGGGTATGACGCAACTGTGGGCAGCCTCTAAGGAATATAAGTACGGATGCGATATGGAAACCATCGCCAAAATATGGAGGGGTGGTTGCATCATCCGCTCAGGCCTTTTAGAGGACATGAGGAAGGCTTATGCCAGAGATAAAGCACTTAGTAGCCTGTTGCTGGATAAAGACATTGCTGCCAAAGCTAAAAGCTGCGAAGTGTCGGCCAGAAAAGTAGCTGCTTATGCAATCGGTCAGGGCATTCCGGTATCAGGAATGGTAGCGGGTTTGAGCTATTTCGATGCGTTCACTACCGGCCGTTTGCCACTGAACCTGATCCAGGCGCAACGGGATCACTTTGGTTCACATACCTATGAGAGAACCGATAGGGAAGGAATTTTCCACACCGAGTGGTAAAAGAAAAAGGCTGAGTTAGTAGCTCAGCCTTTTCATTACCTATATTTCCAAAATACATTCTTGGGGTTGTTATATAGCGTCAGAACCTCGTTCACCGGTTCTGATTCTTATGCATTCTTCCAGCGGCGTAATAAAAATCTTGCCGCTGCCTATCATATCGCCGTCGTGGGCCTGAGTAGCATCCATAATGGCGTTGCAGGTAGTTTCAACGAAGCTGTCATTTACAGCTATCTCCAGTCTGACGTTAGAAACCAGGTTGGGAATCACTTTCTGGCCTCTGTAGACCTCCTCGGATACTCTCCGCCCGTGACCTGATACGTTGCTGACGGTGATTCTCGATATGCCTGCTTGAATCAGTGACTCCCTCACCTGATCGAGCTGGTTTTCTCTTATGATGGCTATAATAAGTTTCATTCTCTGTTAATTAGGAGTGATCATTCCGTATCCTTTCTCACCATGGTACACGTTGTCTAGGCCTTTCATTTCGTCTTCCTCACTGGCCCGGATTTTAACGAACTTATTGAGTACAAAAAGAATCACAAAAGTGCCTACACCGGCATAAACGATGGCTATTGCTATCGCCGTAAGTTGTACACCCAGCTGTTGCATTACAGTCCACGTGCCACCTGCAGCCGTTGCAGCGTCTGTCATCCAGCTTTCTCTGATAAAGAACACAAGGAAAATGGCACCGATGATACCTCCAACGCCGTGAATACCAAAAGCGTCTAGCGTATCGTCATAGCCGAGTTTATTTTTTAGTATAATTGCCAGGTAACACACAATGGTAGAGAGAGCTCCCAGTACCAGGGCCCCACCGGGCTGAACAACGCCAGCTGCTGGCGTAATAGCTACCAAACCAGCCAGGATGCCCGATGCAAAACCAAGAGCTGTTGCTTTGCCCTGGTGGAAGCCTTCGACTATTAACCAGGTAAGTGCGCCAGCAGCAGCGGCTATTTGTGTAACTGTTAATGCCTGAGCGGTGCTCAATCCACTTGAAATGCTGCTACCCGCATTGAATCCAAACCAACCTACCCACAAAAGGCCGGCGCCGATCATCGTCATTACGAGGTTGTTGGGCTGCATGGGTAAATGGGGGTGCGATTTTCTGGCACCAATAAAGAGAACGGCAACCAATCCGCTAACACCAGCTGAGATATGCACAACTGTGCCCCCCGCAAAATCGATAGCTCCACTTGCGCCAAGATTGAACAGGAAGCCGTCGGACGCCCAAACCCAATGGCAAAGCGGGTTGTAGACAATAAGCCCCCAAAGTGCAATGAAAAAACAATAACCTTTAAATGTGATTCTTTCGGCCACGGCGCCAGCAATAAGCGCAGGGGTGATGATGGCAAATTTTGCCTGGAACATGGAGAATACATATTCGGGGATGCCGTCGATAATGCTGTCGTCGATGCCTGAAAGCATCACATAGTCGGAATTCCAGCCAAACCAGCCGCCCAGCACGTTTTCACCAAAGGCCATGCTGTACCCACAAACTACCCAAAGTACAGTCATAATACCCATGGCTGTAAAACTGTGCATCATTGTGCCGAGCACGTTTTTCGTCCTAACCAGGCCACCATAAAACATGGCAAGACCGGGAATCATCAGGAGCACAAGTGTGGTGGAAGTCAGCATCCAGGCGGTGGCACCTGAGTCTATCTCAGATGTTTCCTGGGCAAGGGCAGCTGTGGAAGAGGCAATAATAGCCAATCCACTCAATAGAATTGGTCGAACAAAAAGCTTCATGTAAGGTGTGTTTAAAATTCAATCACCAGCTTTTTGGGACATGTTGTTTAGGGTGACGCAATATAGGAATTCAGATTTAAACTTCCTGAAAGGGTTAATATTAAACCTCAGGCCGACCAGGGTGGGCACCAATAAAAGGCTAATTATTGCAGTCTGTCAGGTCTATATGCTCACTCCAGTTATCATGGCTTATTTCAACGGTCATATTCCCGCCCTTAGCGTCGAACCTTCCATCTTCCAACACAACGCCTTCGCCGCTGACGACCTGAAATGCGGCGCTTGTTGAGAGCGAATACCGGATGCCGTTCGTAAAAGTGATGATGGGATTAAGTCTTTGGAAAACCAGACCAGCAGTCGATTGACTGGGAATACACTCTTTTATAACCTCGTAGTCTTTTACTTCCGCCGGAGCCCCATTCAAGAACAGCCCAAGAGGAATATGTAACCTGCTGGCCCAATCACTTTCAGCATGGATACCATTGGGCACCTCATAGTAGAAAATGTCTTTGCCATACTCAAATCCCTGATTTTCCAGGCTTTCAATCATCGGCACGTAATAGTTCCACTCTTTTGTGCCGATGTCGAAGTAGAACCGGGTGTTTGATAACTCTCGTGGCTCATCGAAAATGGCATAGTCGGCTACCCAGAAAGACGGTGACATGGAGGCCGAAAAGGAAAAGACTTCGGGATAATTTATCCCGGCCCAGGCGGCATAAAGCCCGCTAAGCGAGAAGCCAAATATCGCCCTTCTTTTCGGGTCAACAGGGTAGTCTTCCTCCACCATCGGAAGCACCTCAGTGATGAGCCTTTCAGTGTAGTTAATCGAACCGGGAGAGTATTCCGACCAGTTTTCTTTGATCCATGGGTCGTTGTAGGGTATATACCTGCCGTATCTGTGGCCTCCTGCTGATATCCCCACCATCATGAAGGGCTCTACCGTGGAAGTAGCTTCAAACTGGTAAGAAGTCAGGCTGGCAATGGCTCCTTTGAAAACGTCGCCATCATTGAAGTAAATAATGGGGTATTTCCCGGAAGCATTTTCTGCGCTCGGCACATAAATGTCGATCGTTAGATCGTTGGATAACTCAAGTGTAGTAATGGTAAAACTTGAGGTTCCCGAAGAAGGCGGTTTGTTGTCATCATCTGACGGCGACGGGTTGGAATCGCTGCAGGCGCAACTGAATAGGATGCCTGCAAGGAACGCAATCTGATAAAGTGCTCTCATATGACGATAGGACAACTCAGGATATAAAAGTACTTATTTGTAGAAAAAATCATTTTTGATCTGGCCTGGTTGGTCGATCTTGCGGCGACGCTTATTTACCTGAGCGGTTTTACTATATTAATAGCCAACCTGTATATTGTTCAACCACCAAATTGTGATCAATCGTGAGAAGTCCAATCCAACTGACCTTTATTTTAGTTTCCCTGTTTATTTTCCAGTGGTGCGAATCGCCACAGCAGGGCGCTTCAGAATTCACCACTGACGAAATCAACCGTTGGGAGGCCACCGCCTCTCGTGTCACCATTATTCGGGACAACTGGGGCATTCCCCACATTTATGGGAAGACCGATGCAGATGCCATTTTTGGTATGATGTATGCACAATGTGAAGACGACTTTAAGCGTATTGAGACCAATTATTTGACCTCTATTGGGCGGATGGCTGAGGTGGAAGGCGAGAAAGCACTGTATACTGACCTTCGGCAACGGCTTTTTATCAATGAAGAGGAGATAAAGGCCCTTTATGATCAGGCCCCGGAGGGGATGAAAGAACAAATGAAGGGCTTTGCTGATGGTATCAACTATTACCTTTACAAGCATCCTGAAGTGAAGCCGATGCTGCTCACCAGGTTTGAACCGTGGATGCCCCTCACTTTTAGTGAAGGGAGCATTGGTGGTGACATCGAATCCATTTCAACTGAAAACTTAGAGGCGTTCTATGGGGGGAAGCCAGCTTCTCCGGTTTCTTCAGTGTACACCTACGAACCCGAACCTGAGCCAACTGGCTCCAATGGGTTTGCCATCGCACCTTCCAACAGTGCCTCTGGCAATTCTTTGCTGCTTATCAATCCGCACACCTCTTTCTTTTTTCGCTCGGAACAGCATGTAGTAAGTGAAGAGGGGTTGAATGCCTACGGCGCCGTTACATGGGGGCAATACTTTATCTATCAGGGTTTCAACGAGCACTGCGGCTGGATGCATACTTCCAGCGCAGCTGATGTAATTGACGAATTTGCCGAGACAATTGTAGAAAAGGACGGCAAATATTTCTACAAGTATGGAGAAGAGGAGAGAGCCCTGGAGGCTTCGGAAGTCACTTTGAAGTACAAGGATGGCGAGCAAATCGCCAGCAAAACGTTCACCATCTACAAGTCGCACCATGGGCCAATTGTAGGGGAAGAAGGTGGTAAATGGATTGCTGTAGGTCTGATGCAGGATCCATTGAATGCCCTCAGTCAATCATACATGCGGACAAAGGCTGCCACTTACAACGAATTCAATAACAACATGCGGCTTCGTACTAACTCGTCGAACAATACGGTGTATGCCGACGACCAGGGCAATATCGGTTACTACCATGGCAATTTTATGCCCATCCGTGACCCCCGGTTTGATTATTCGGGCGTTATTGATGGCAGCAACCCGGCCACCGACTGGCAGGGGCTCCACAAAATCGAAGAACTCGTTAGTTTGCGGAACCCCGAAAGCGGTTGGCTTCAAAACTGCAATTCGACACCATTTACGGCAGCTGCCGGATTTAGTCCCAAGCCTGAACATTATCCCGTATACATGGCACCTGACTCGGAAAATGCAAGAGGCATTCACGCCGTTCGGGTGCTGGAAGGGAAAACGAACTTTACACTTGACAAGCTGATTGAAGCAGCATATGATCCGTATTTGGTGGGTTTCGAAAATCTTGTTCCTTCGCTTGTGCAAGCCTATGAAAAATCTACTGATAAAAACGCTGAGCTGGCAGCCCCGATCAAAGTGCTTAAAGAGTGGGATTTACGTTTTGGGGAAGAATCGGTAGGTACGGCGCTGGCCATCTTCTGGGCCCAGGAATTAATGCGGGACTTGTACGAAACAAAAGGCGTTCGGCTAAGGCAACTGGCTATGATTGACTATATGACTACCGAAGTGGAGCCACAAATGAAGCTCAATGCATTGAAAAAAGCAGTTGACAAGCTGACAGCCGATTTTGGTAGCTGGGAAACAGCCTGGGGAGAAATCAATCGCTTTCAGCGGGTGGAGGGTGCCATCAGGGAGCCTTTCAACGATGAATTGGCAAGCAACCCCATTGCTTATACCAGCAGCATGTGGGGGGCTTTGTCGGCATTCGGCAGCAGGCCATATCCAGGCACTAAACGGTGGTACGGAACAGGTGGCAACAGCTTTGTGGCAGTAGTGGAGTTTGGTGATACAGTGAAAGCCAAGGCGATAGTCACTGGCGGGCAAAAGAGCGATCCGGCTTCACCGCATTTCAATGACCAGGCTGAAATGTACAGGAAAGGGGAGTTCAGAGATGTATTATTCTACCGGGCGGATATTGAGGCAGTGGCGGAGAAAACATATAAGCCGGGAGAATAGCTCCCCCGGCATTTTACTTTATTCAGTAACCAGCAAAGATTGCCAGGCGGCGAGCTTCCAGGTACCTTTTTCCTTGCGGTAAACGTCAGTGTATTTAAGGATAATCGTACGATCTCCCTTTGGGTCGCCTATCAGAAAACGGGCCTTTCCTGAGATTACGCCTGTATTTCCCCACGAAATCGGATTTTGCTCAAGAATCTCTACATTTTTGTAGGTGCCAGCGGCCACCGATTCAATGATTTTGGCTTTGCCGTCAACGCCACCGTGCGAATGAGTATACATCAAGTCGTCGGCAAGAATCGTCTCAAGTGTCTTGGTATCCTTTTTTGCCATCACCTCGAACCGGTATTTTTCAGCATCCAGTAGTTCCTTCTGGCCAAAAGCTGTCAAAGCAAACATAGCCAGACAGACAGTCAATAATTGTGTACGCATATTTTTATAGTTTAAGTGTTCAGTTATTTAGGAGGTAATTGAGGGTAGGGAATGATGGACTCTATCAAAAGCCCCACGCCACTTTTGGTAAGCAAGGTAAGGGTTATGATGATACTACCAATGATGATGGCAATGCCTACATTGTTTTTTCTTATTTCTTCAAATTCATCGATAGGAGTGAGCCGGGCATACAGGGAGGTGCTCAGCAGCGCTATCACAATGGAAGCGCAGTAGGCAATGGCAATGTAAACAGCGCCCTGCCCAATATACCTCAAGGCCAACACATAGCTGGCAGCGTCCTGATTTAGAAGCCTGAACGAGGAAATAAGTGGCTGAATTACCTCATTGATCATAAAACCAACCGAAAACATGATGCTGGCAGTGAAAATACTGTAGGCCAGGTTGCTTTCGGAGATCTTATAATACCTTCTACCCACCCATTGCAATATTTTGTAGGTAATGGCAAGGATGAAGATGCCGATAGTAACGGCCGACACTATTTCGATGAGCCCAAGTATGGCGATGTTATAGTTCATTCACTAATGCGATTTCCCAGTAATCAATGTTTTGCATATCAGGCGGTAGCATGCCAACAGGCCAGCCCTTAGCGGTTGTTTCCCAAAAATAGTAGTTTTTTCTACCTAAAGTAATGTGATCGCCTGAAGACGGGATATTGAGCGCCAGCATGGCGTGCCTGTATTCATAGCTCACCACAATCATTGGGTCAAAGTTGAGTTTGCGAAGCAAAGAAAAGAGCAACACCGCTCTGGTGTCACAATCACCAGACAGGGTATGCAAAAACTCATAAGGTGACAGGATGCCAAATTTGGCCAATGCCACACAAGGATGTTTCGTTGCGTCTGCTTCGGAACAGTCTCCTGAACTAATAAAATGGTAGGGAATATCCTGCACAAATGATACTGTCAACTCTGCCAGCGAAGCAGCGTCGAGGCTGTCAAGCAACGCAGTTTGCAGAAGACTGTCGGCCATAAAGCTTACCCATTCATCGTTTTCTTCCACTAGCTGCCTGTAAACACTTCCCCAATAAGCTCCATATTCATTGTTTGACGGATTGATAAGATTCCTTTTTTTCCGGCTCTGGTTTGCAAGGTCTTCGTAACTGCGGTAATGAGTGCAATAGGAGGCTCGGTAGTCAATCAAATCCCAGTTTCGGTAATGGATCCTGTCCGAAGTCAAAGAATCAAACTCCGTGTAATCCTCGCATAAATCGACCTCATAGCCCATCTCTGAATGCTTGAGCCCATCGATGAGTATGTTGATGATCCAGAAGAGCAAAAAAAAGAGTGCTACTAATCTAACTGCAACCTTCATCGCTTATTCGGCTTTAAGCTTACATGTGTCCTTGACTTCATTTTCATCAATAGGTGGCCTCAGCCCTGGACTTAACAGTTTAATTGGGGGTAGCAATAAGCTGATTTTTCACCTAAAATCGATACATTCATTAAAAATAGAAATAACCTGGCCTTACAATAACATGAAGAAATATAGCTACCTGCTGCTGGCGGCGTCTTTGGCGTTCGGCTGTGAGCGGTCAGGCACCCCTCTGCTGATAACGGAGGGGTCTGATTTGTCTGTTTCGTCTCCTTTTGAATCAAAATTAGCAAAAGGGGCCACTGATACATTCAGGGTTCACCTTGAAAAAGGTGCGCTTGCCAGTGGGTTTGCGGACCAGGTGTCTGTAGATGTGGTAGTGAAAGTATTTGGCCCCGAAGGTCAACTGTTACGTGAATTTGACAGCCCGGCCAGGGGCCCCGAACCATTTCAATTTACAAGTGAAGGCGGCGTTTACAAGATAGTTGTTACGCCGTTTCAGGAGGGCGAGGGTGACTACGTGATAATGCTGGACAGGGTAGAAGCAGTGGCTACCACAAACGAAGGTAAAATCGATCAGCTCATGAGGTTTGCCATGGGCGCTGGCGAGACGGTTCCCGGAGCGACCGTTGCAGTAGTCAAGGATGGAAAAGTAGTTTTTAGTAAAGGTTATGGCTTTGCCAATCTCGAATATGATATAAGAAATTCGTCAACCACTATTTTTCATGTGGCGTCAGTTTCCAAACAGTTCACAGGGTTTGCCATCGCTATGCTGGCCGACCAGGGCAAGGTGTCGATGGACGACGACATCAGAAAGTACCTGCCAGAAATGCACGACTTCGGCAAAAAGATCACACTCAGTCACCTGGTACACCACACCAGCGGGCTGAGGGATCAATGGAGCTTGCTGGCGCTTGCAGGCTGGAGGTTGGATGATGTAATCACCAGAGAGCAGGTGCTGAGACTGATTTTTAACCAGAAGGAACTCAACTTTGAGCCGGGTGAGGAAATGCTGTATTGCAACACAGGTTTTACACTGCTGGCGGAGATTGTGTCGAGGGTTACGGGGCAGTCATTTGCTGAGTGGACAAAGGCCAATATGTTTGATCCGCTGGGAATGAAGAATACGCTGTTTTACGACGACCATGAGAAGATTGTGAGGGGACGAGCCTACTCATATTACAAAAATGACAAGGGAGAGCTAAAGAAATCGGTTCTCAGCTATGCCAACGTGGGTGCCACCAGTCTGTTTACTACTGTAGAAGACCTGGCACTTTGGGCAGTCAATTTTGAAAATGTTAGTGTAGGTAACGACAACATTATGAAAATGATGGATGAGCGTTATATCCTCAACAAAGGCGACACCATGGGCTATGGGTTCGGGCAGGGAATAGGGAGCTACAAGGGGCTGGTCAACAAAACGCACGGTGGCGCTGATGCAGGTTACCGAACATTTATCAATCGGTTTCCTGGGCAGCGCTTTTCCGTGATTGTTTTCAGCAACCTGGCGTCATTCAATCCCGGCAATATTGCCTATCAAATTGCAGACATCTTCCTCGCTGATCAGCTAACAGAGGTACCTCCTAAACCATCGGAGGCTCCTCCGGCTGGGGATGACCAACCAAAAGAAGCCTTCGAGACATCTTCGGTAGTCCTGTCGGAATATACAGGCCGGTTCTACAGTCCTGAGCTTGAAACAGCCTACACCCTTGAGGTAGTCAACGATACGCTTGTAGCTCACCATCAACGGCACGATGATATTAAACTGACCATTAAGCAAAAAGATGGGTTTTCATCATCAGCCTGGTGGACTGGAAACATCGATTTTACCAGGAACAGCAGCAATGCAATTTATGGCTTCAAAGTGAACGCCGGCAGGGTAAGAAACGTGGCTTTTGAAAAGCAGTAAATGGAAACGCAATGGCATTTGTACGTGATGGCCGTGCTTTATATTTTGGCAGGCATTAATCATTTTATCAACCCAACATTTTATCTCCGCATTATTCCGCCTGTTTTGAAATACAAGCAGTTGATCAATAGCATAAGCGGAGCCGCTGAGATCTTACTAGGCATATTACTGCTGACTTCTTACAGACCGATGGCCGCCATTGGTGTTATCGCTCTTTTGATCGCTATCTTTCCCGCCAATGTGTATCATCTTATTCAGAAAGGAGCTGGAATGAAGGTGCCCATTTGGGGGCTGTGGCTGAGGCTTCCGGCACAGGGTCTGTTGATTTGGTGGGCATGGCAGTACGTCTGAATTTGGTAACAAAAAATATTATGAACTCCATGATAAAAAGCTGCTTTACTTTCCATTAATTTTGCAGCAGTTTTAATAACAATATGGGAACAGAATCCAGCCTGCTGGTTGAAGTAAAAACGCCTGATTTACAGGAGTTTAAGGAAGTAACAAACACCCCTCAAGTTCTTTTCGACATACTTCCTGACGATTGGCAGGAATGTATAGTGCCGTTCTGGGCCCAATACGCTGCTACAGCCCGTGTGTTTTGCCTGCTAAGTGATGAAAAAGTGCTGGGAGGAGGCATAGTATTCAGCACAATTCCGCCAGATACACTCGATGAAAAAATGGCTCAAGCGCTTTTTGACAAAGGCCTGCTTTATATTGGGTTTTTGTGGATTTCGGAAGAGATGAGGGGATGCAACCTTGGCTCTAAATGGATTGAGCAGGCAAGAAAGGTTTTTGATGGCAAGCCGTTCTGGCTCACAATAGATGATTACAGGTTAACCTCCTTTTACAATAGAAATGGATTTCAGCTGATCGGTGAGGTTTCGAAAGATGACTCTATCGAATGGGTAATGGCTGACACAGAAGTCTAACGTATCGGTGATTGTTTTAAGGAGGTCTACTTTAGACTGTTGTAGTAGGCTGCCAGTTTTCTCAAATCTTCCTTCTTCCGGGAGATTCTCTCTTTTTTCACAAATTGCCTCATCTCATCCTGATGGTCAGGTAAGCTTTCAACCAGCGCTTTCACCTTTGATATCTTGAACACCTCGTCCTTGTCGAGCTGGTAGTAGTACTCGAACCCGAGCTTGAGGTAGGTGGGGAGAGTTGGCGCACTTTCCATGGCTTTAGGAGCTTGCCCTGGTCTCAGCCGCACCACCTGTTTCATCATCACATTCAACCTTCCCGTGTCAATTACCTCAAAGAAGCCGAGGTTGTACTTGTTTGCCTCAATAAACTCTCCCAATATGAACAAGTGTTCACCCACCGAGATCATGTCGATACTTAAAACAGGCTCCATCAGATAGGTGAAGTCTCCTCGCTTAAATTCCATTTGGTCGGCGTACATATTGTATCGCATGGGCACCGGATTTGTTTTTCGATCCTTTTCTATGAAGACAATACCGTCTTTAAACTCGTCTTCCATATACGGAGAGCCCTCGTACTCTTCACCCTTGTTGGCTCCGGTAATTGCTTTTGAGTAATTGATGTAGTCCTGATAGTCTACTACATTCCTGTCCTTGTAGGACACTATTTGGGCATTCATCACCCCAGTGGAAAGCAGCAGTAGAAAGCTAACCATAGTGAGCGTCCTGACGTGGGGACTATATCCGGCGACTAAGCTCATAGCAGTTGGTGTTCAGAGTAAATAGGGGTAAACATCTATGGTAAAAATAAAAAAAACGGCCATCGGCATAAAATCATTTTCCGAAAGCCGTAAACAGCATCGCAGTTACCGCCGGAAAACTGTGCCTGGGCAAGCGAAAAATTCTCGCCAACGTATGGGTTAGTAACAATAAAAAGGGCTCAAAAAAGAGCCCCTTTTACCATGTTAGCACAACATTTAAACTAAAAAATCAAATCAGGTTAATGTATTGTGTCGTTTTCCACTCGCCACTGAGTATCATCACTTTCTCCACCAAAAGTTTGTAATTTTTCTGTCCGGATAAAAATTCGATAACAAGCGAGCTTGTGCCATCGGCCCGGGGAGATTCCGCTTCGTAGGCGCCGACAAATATTACTTCGGACCACTCAATTCCAAGCTCACAGCCTGCATAGAACGTTCTTAAATAGGCCGACTCAATCTCAGGCTTTATTCTCTTTTGGTAAACTTTGGCAAAGTCTTTTTTTGCCACGTCGAGAAACACACTGTAAGCATCTGAATTGGCCATCATTAGACCATGGAGTTCTTCCAGTGATGGAAACAGGTGATAATACTCTTTGATGGATTTGTTCTGAAAAGTGACCAGTATTTGTCTGCCCAGGTTTTCAGCGGCTGTGCCTTTCTCTTCTTCAGGCGAATGAGCCGTTGCAAAATGTACTCCGAGTAACAAAGTTGAAAAAATAGCTAACGCTTTCATTTGGTATTTGGTTAAAAAACAAACTCTAATTCTTCAGGCTGACAGCTACGATGTCCTGCGGGGCGATCGGTGCCGGAACTGCATTTGCAACGGGCCTTATGGATTGCAGGTAAGCGAATATGTCTTTCAAATCCTGATCCGTCATTTGCTGGTACATCTGCCAGGGCATTGGCGGTAGCAGGTCACGTGCTCTTTCTAATCCCTTCGACTTACCTTTTCTGATGGCAGTTTCGAATTGCTCGTAGGTCCAACGACCAGTTCCGGTGGCATCGTCGGGGGTTAGGTTCGCAGAGAACGAAACGCCCCATGGGCCAACAGCGGCTGTGAGACCTTGAGAAAACAGTATCCAATCTTGCTGCATTGGTATGCTGGCAATCCCTTCGCTTGCCGGATGACCTGATAAAAGACGAGTGGTATCCAGTGCAGGTCCTTGTGGAGTCATTACCTTAGGCGTATGGCAATCGTGGCAAGCGCTGGTGTTAACAAGGTATTCGCCACGTAGTATGGCTTCCCTTTTCATCACGTCCGGTGATACTGGCTTCTCGCTTACATTGGCTGACTGGGAGCAGGCGCACATAGCTGCGGCTAAAGCCACAAAGTTTGCGATCTGAAGGATTCCTGAGTGCAGCGCCTTTATACGCTTGTTTTTTGCATTCACATTGTTTGATCGAAAATTGTCGAGCATTTTCATTGTTGAATTATTGATGGTTTGGCGGGTTTTACGAAACTATTGACGGGCCGGCCTACGTGAAAAAGAGAGAATAGTACGTGAAAACACTTTCCTTCTATTCGCATCTGTTAGCATGTTTCTTTTCAGATTTGAAACTTATGGGCGGTGTTTTTCGTGGAAGAGCTTTGTTGCTGGCCTGATGGTCGGTATTTTTTAATATGAGTGACTACATTACCCTTGACTCACCCAATGTCCCGATATTGAGGCATGGGGAGAGCAACAGAATTCCCTATGGAGTTTTTATCAAGTCTCCTGCTGAACCGAATACGCTACCGGATTCGGAACTTGCATCTTTCAAATCGAGAGACATGTACCTTCCAAATTTCTCCATTAGGGAGGTCGAAGGGATATTCTCAAGGGATGTCGTGCTTAAAAATCTCCGAAGTGAGGGAGCGGATCTTCCCGGAAGCTGCCTTTTGATGAAGGCTGATGTAAAGACATATCTGAAAGGATCGAGCCAGTTCATAGCCACTAAGCAGTCTTCTCAAAACTTCAAATTTGATCCTAACAACGAATACCGTCATCATATAGCTGCAAACAGCGAGCTTCATTATGTTCACGTGTCGTATGCACCGGAATACCTGGATAGCTTTTTGCCGCAAAACGAGCCCTGGGCTGACTGGGTGAGGGAAAAGATAGCCAAAAAAGAAAGGGTTTTTGGTAAAGAGTATCAGCCGCTCAGCCTTGCTCAGCTTAGAGCCATTCAAACCCTGACCGATTGTCCGTTGGTTGGGAGTTTGGGTGTAATGATGGTTGAGACTTCGGTAACCCAGATTATTTTGCTTCAGTTACACGCTCTTTTCGGCGAAGAGTACAAAATGACTGATAAGAACCCAACACATAGAAGGGATCAGGAGTTGGTGCATGCTCTCAAGCAATATCTGCGGGACAACTATCTCGAGGATCATTCCATTGCTGGCCTCGCCAGGCAGTTTGCAACTAATGGCAATAAACTTATGTCGGTGTTCAGGGCCGTGGAAGGAAAAAGCATCTTTGAGTACATCAGCGACCTGAGAATGCAACATGCGGTGCATCTTCTGCAGGACGAAGACGTAAAAGTTTTACAGGTTGCACGAACCTTCGGTTACAAAAATCCTAACCATTTTTCTACGGCTTTCAAAAGGATTTATGGCGTTGTGCCTACTGAATTCAGGTATAAACCAACATACTAACGGCTATTTTCCGGCAATTTTGGCTTCTGAAGATGTTTTTTTATCCTATCGTGCCAAATGAAGAACTTTTTAACACCAAATGTCATTTTACTATCGCAGCAAACTTTAGTTGTTGCTCTCTGAAAGGCAGAAAGAACATCTTTATTTCATCTAATTGCCTCAGAAAGAGAAACGTTCTCAAAATTAAAGGTTACCTTTGTCTTCACATTTAAAAAGCTTGGATGAGACAACTCAAAATAAGTAAACAGATTACCAACAGGGAGAGTCAGTCTCTCGACAAGTATTTACAAGAAATTGGAAAAGTAGACCTCATCACCGCAGACGAGGAAGTGATCTTAGCCCAAAAGATCAGAGAAGGAGATCAAATAGCACTTGAAAAACTAACAAAAGCCAATTTGCGCTTCGTTGTTTCGGTAGCTAAACAATATCAAACAGGCAGCCTTAGCCTTGGAGACCTTATCAGTGAGGGCAATGTTGGTCTGATCAAAGCGGCTCAACGTTTTGATGAAACCCGTGGTTTCAAATTCATCTCGTACGCTGTTTGGTGGATTCGCCAGTCTATTATGCAGGCGTTGGCCGAGCAGTCAAGAATTGTGCGTTTGCCTTTGAACAGGGTAGGGTCTTTGAACAAAATATCGAAGGCATTTTCTGACCTGGAGCAAAAGTTTCAGCGTGAGCCTACGGCTGAGGAGTTGGCCGAAGTGCTTGATGTCAGTTTGAGCGAAGTGCTTGCAACACAGAAAGTGTCAGGCCGTCAGGTAAGTATTGATGCACCATTTGTGAGTGGTGAAGAAAACGGCTTGCTTGATGTGATGGTGGACGAAAATGAAGAAAGACCTGATGCCGGCCTGATGGTGGCTTCTTTGCAAAAAGAAATTCAGCGTTGTTTGTCTACGCTTACTGCCAGAGAAGCTGAGGTAGTATCGTTCTACTATGGCATCAACGGTGAGCAGCGCATGACACTGGAGGAGATTGGTGACAAGTTCAACCTCACTCGTGAAAGAGTTCGCCAGATCAAGGAAACTGCTACCCGCAGGCTCCGTAGTGGCACCAGAAGCAAGATATTGAAATCGTTCTTAGAGTAGTCTACGGAATAATTTCCGTGCAAAAATATAAGAAGCACTTATCCGGGAGGGTAGGTGTTTTTTGTTGGAATCGGGGCTGTTAGGCCTCAGGTAGCTTCACCAGCTCTTCAAACAACCTGTCAAGCGTCTCCCCAGCATTCACACACAACCCAGGGTGTACTTTGGAGGTCTGGAGCACTGTGCTTCTTGCTGCTGTCAGCCAGCGAAAACGCTCGGTTATTCCGAGCTGCCCAATCGGGCCCGCTTCTTTCCCTCCCTGGCAAATCTTCTCAAAGGAGTCTGCATACACCTTCAGTTCGTTAAAATCTGTCTTTTGGCAAAGCCCGGCCAATCGAGACTCGTTCCAGTCAAATCGAGCCCGCAAGAACTTTTGCCCTGAGCACAACAGCACAACCCCCACGTTCAGAAACTCTTCACGCTCGACATGTGGCACCACACGAACGACGGCGTATTCAAATAGCTGTCTCTCTTGCATGTTTTGCTTCGTTGACGAAAAAAGAAGAGTTGGCTACCCGTGTAGTCAAAAATTGAATATAGGCGGCCCTGTGCTGTTCGGGGTTTTGGAACGGAGAGTCCTCTACCAGCCAGTCATCGGGTATTAGGGCCACAATGGCTTTGATGGCCTGCTCAGTCAACACAGGTGCGAACTGTTTGTCGACAGCATCAAGCTCGCTGGCAATGGGAAGCAGTACGTGCTTTGAAATCAGCTGAAAAGGTTTTTTTGGCTTGTCCCAGTTGTCCCAGCTGTGATGGAAATACAGGGAGGCACCATGATCGATCAGCCAAAGCTCTTTGTGCCACCAGAGCATGTTGGTGTTGCGGGCCGTGCGGTCGACGTTCATCAGCAGGCTGTCGAGCCACACTATCTGAGACGCCAGCAAAGGCGATAGCTTAGTCGCCACCGGGTCATAGGTGATTGAGCCAGACAAGTAGTGCAGCCCGAGGTTAATACCGACGCTGGCCTTCAGCAGATCCTGTATTTCTTCGTCACCTTCAATACGGCCAAAGGCAATATCTAGGTCTGCAAAAACAATTTCCGGCACTCTGAACCCTAATAGCCTGGCAATTTCGCCACCAATAAGCTCTGCTATCAGTGCTTTCTTGCCCTGGCCGGCTCCTTTGAATTTCAGTACATATAGAAATTCATCATCAGCTTCAACAATGGCAGGCAGTGAACCACCTTCCCGGAGAGGGGTGACGTAGCGGGTAACGCTAACAGTACGAATTTCAGCTGCGTGTGCCATCAATTGTTGTAAACCGTTGCGGCAAATGTAACACAACGCTGCCTGTTAATAAAAAGCAATCTTCGGGAAACGGAGTCGCCATAGGCCAAAAAAAAGGGGGAAACATGTCTTGTCGACATATTCCCCCACAAATATCATCAGCGCTGATCGCTTGCTGTTTAAGCTTCTTTTTCAGCAGTCTCTTCTACCTCTGTTTCTTCTTCAACAATTTCCTCGCCCCGGTTGATATGCAGCACGAAGTGTTTGTCCATAACGAATTCATAAGTAGCAGTGCTTACCAGATCATTGGCAGTTTTTGAAGACTGCAAAATCACCAGAAGGTCTTTTGCTACGATAGAAGTTCTAATGTCATTTTGGGCCTTTCCTTTGAATACATTCAAAGAGAAAGAATAACCACCCTTTTCCTTAGGGTTGATGATGGTAAATTCATGTTTAGACATCTTGTAGGTCTGTGGACCTTCTGCCGAGTCTATCATGTGCTTGAGAATTGCCGGTCTGTACTTGTTCCACAAATAAGTGTAAGTGTGGGAAACTTCAGAAGAATAATTGGCCATTGAACTATATTGATTATTTACAAATTGTTTTTCTATGAATATTTATTGCCGACGAGTTTATAACGGTAGTCGACTTATGTATCACCCTCAGTTCGGGGCTGATATGGATAGTCGTATTTTTTAGAGCAGATAATTACATGTTGTGGATTCTAAATAGGAACAAATCTAGTAACGCTGAAGTTCAGCGAATATGTGTTCCAGCTCTGCTCTGGTCTTTTTTAGCTTTTCTTCAAGCTTAACCAGCATACTTTCCCGGTCAGTATCAGCCAGGAAAAAGTCGCTGTCATTGAGGTCAGGAAATCTCCATTTCAACATTACCTTTTGCTCTCTCCAGCTTCTAACGATCTCCATATGCTGCAAGGTAAGCATATTTGGGGAATATTTGTTGTTATTTGGATTTTACATTCTAGAGTTGTAGGTTTTCCTCGTTTTCTTCAGCACGAGTGGTGTTCCATTTTCAAGACACGGGTGACACTTCTTCCACCTGCTTTACCTCGCCAACTATCGTCTTCCATGCGGTAAATCCCCCGGCTACATTGTAAACTTTTTTGCAGTTGTGGTGAAGTAATATTAAAGAAGCCATATAGCCCCTTAATCCTTTCGCACAGTAAACATAGGTGGGCCTATCAAGATCAATTTCATTGATTCTCAGTCGCAACTCGTCAAGAGGAATGTTGATAGAGTGTTGAATATATCCTTCTTTATGAATCTCGGTAGGGTTTCTGACGTCAAGCAGTGTGTAGCTTGCGGGGGAGACAGACTGATTAAGAGCCCTGGCTGCCTCAACGACCGACACTTCTTGGTAACTGGCCCTCATCGAATTGCCTGCTACGAACCCAGCCACTACCACGGGGTCTTTGGCGGCCGAGAAGGGTGGCGCATAGGCCAGATCGAGGCGGGGTAGGTCATCAATGGTTAGTCGGGCATACAGGGCGGTGGCCAGCACATCAACTCGCTTGTCAACCCCATGCTCGCCGAACAGTTCTGCCCCGAGCAAAACGCCGGTTTCGGGGTCGTAGTGAATTTCTAGTAACAGGTCTTTTTGATCGGGAAAGAAACCAGGAGTGGAACCTGCGATAATTAAAGTTGATTTGAACGGGATGCCAGCCCTTTCGAGTGATTTGGGTCCCATGCCTGTTCGGGCAATGGCATAGTCAAATATTTTCATGATTGCCGTGCCATAGCCCCCCTCAAAGGTTACATTGCCCCCGGCTGCATTCGCACCAGCGGCCCGGCCTCCTTTGTTGGAATGAGTGCCCATCGGGTACCAGCTATGCTCACCCGTTATCATGTTGTTGATCGCTGCACAATCACCAGCCGCATAAATGTCTGGAATGGAGGTTTCCATATGCTTGTTCACCAGCAGTGCACCGTTGGGTAGATGCCTGGCGCCTTTTCGAACGAGCATTTGCGTATTAGGCTTAATGCTGATGCCTACCAAAAGGTAGTCTGTAAAGAGGCGGTTTCCGTTGCTAAGGATCAATTCATTTGTGGTGCGGTCAACTTCCACGACTGACACGCCAAGGCGGACATCAATGCCATTATCTTCCAGCACGTTCTTTGCAAGGTGGGCAAATTTCACGTCCCAGTTTGCCAATACCTGGTTTCCAAGCTCTATTACTGTCACTTTTTTGCCAGCATGAACAAGGTTTTCGGCGGTTTCCAAGCCTATGAGACCGGCACCTAGAATGGTGAAGTGATTTGCAGTGTCCATCACACCACTTTTCATCACCCTGTCAAAGTCTTCAAGTGTTTTGGCGTGGGCCCAGCTTTCAAAGATCTCAATGTTTTTAATAGGAGGCAAAACCGCCTGGCCGCCAGTCGCAAATACAAGTTTGTCGTATTCATAGGCGCCCTTGTTGGTGTATACAATGCGGGCTTCCGGGTCAATATCTGTTACTGGCTCATCCAGATGAAGTTCTACTCCAAACCTCTTTTCAAGTAGCTCCGGTTGCACTACGATGAGCTTATCCCTGGTTTTTATTTTGCCAGAAAGAGCGTAGGGGATACCACAGGTCGCATAGCTCACATGTGATGTTTTTTCAAACATGATGATTTCTGCGTTTTCGTCTGTCCGTCGGGCCTTTGCTGCTGCTGAGGGGCCTGCGGAAAGACCGCCTACGATTACTATTCTAGTTCTTCTCATTTTTTGTCTCAATAAATGGATCGCAAATTTGCATAGGGCAAGGCTAGTGTACTGTGACAATTGTAACAGATGGGTTATGATATTTGTCAATTCCTGGTGGAGTACAGCTATGCAAATTGAAAGGAGGCGACTTTGTACCCCATTTGTTATTGTGATATATAATCGGTGGTTCTTCTAAAATTCAGCTTTCATGTCCTTCTTCTTTCCGCCCCGAGCTATTTCCCAATTCAGGCCTTGAATGTTCTCCGTATTCCTGGTGGCGGACAAATGATTTATAATAGGCACAAGGTTTTGCAGGTGGCGCAGATGAAGGAATATTCGAAAAGGTAAGCGATTGAGGACACCAACACTCAACTGATGGCATATGTAGACAAATTGTTGGATGTGCTGGCTCTTAGCTCAGCTTATGACAAAAGTCAGCCGGGAAGGGCATTTCAATCATGTTCACTCATTTTTTAATCGCCTTACTTTATCCCCATCAAATGAGCATCCTTAGCCACTCCGGAAAAGGCGCTTTTAATGTTGAAATAGTCATTTCCGGCCAGCAGACTAAAGTTGCGTTCATTGTTGAAATATAAAATGATGAAGCAATATTTATGGAAAGCTACCAACTCTTAACCCTTTTTCTTACCGCCGCTCTTCTTGTCGGCGGTGCCATCACCTTCAGCTATTTCGTTGCTCCCTATAAACCGGGTGCTGTTAAGTCAGAACCATACGAATGCGGGATTCCCACCGTGGGCCCCACCTGGATACAGTTTCACGTGGGTTATTACCTGTTTGCCATCATCTATTTGATCTTCGATGTGGAAACCGTTTTTCTCTACCCCTGGGCAGTGGTAATGAAAGAGGTGGGAATGAAGGCATTTGCGGAAATACTCATCTTTCTTACCATCCTGGGCCTGGGACTCCTTTATGCCTGGAAGAAAAAAGCGCTGATATGGGAATAGACATCAAATCGATCCCTTATGAGGACTTCAATGACAATGAGGCCCTTGAGGAACTGACAAAAAGTGGCAGCAATGTGATGCTGACCACTGTCGACTCTTTAATTAATTGGGGAAGATCTAATTCCGTGTGGCCACTTACATTTGCTACGAGCTGCTGCGGCATAGAAATGATGGCTACGGGTGCTCCACGACATGACTTTGCCAGGTTTGGCATTGAAGTCTACCGTGCGAGCCCACGCCAGGCGGACGTGATTGTGGTGGCAGGTACCATCGTGAGAAAGATGGCGCCTGTACTAAAGCGGCTCTACGACCAAATGGCCGACCCTAAGTACGTGATTGCGATGGGTGCCTGCGCCGTGTCTGGCGGGCCTTTTTATTATAATTCCTATTCGGTAGTGAGAGGCGTCGACCAGGTGATCCCTGTGGATGTATACATTCCCGGCTGCCCGCCAAGGCCGGAGGCGCTCCTGTACGGTGTGATGCAATTGCAGCGGAAGATTCAGGCCATCACCATGAAGCAGTCCAATGCACAGAGTGAGCCAGTGCTAAGGACCGAAAAGCCCAAAGAAGCGGATGTTCCACCTTCAGAAGAGCCAGCATCATGACAAGAGAAGCTATCACCGAATTTGCTACTGCCTTAGTTCCCGACCTGATTGCAGGCCCAAGTAAGCAGTTTCCGGAGTTTGTGGTGCCAGCGGAAAAAATGCATGCCTTCGCCGCCGCATTGAAAAACGAGCCAATATTGAAGATGGACTACCTTTTTTGCCTTACTGCGGCAGATCGTAAGGATGGCTTGCATGTGATCTATCATTTAACTTCTACTGAATTCCGGCATTCGGTGCTGGTGAAAGTAGTGCTGCCCGACAAAGAAAATCCCGAAGTAGCTACGGTAAGCGACCTGTGGAAGGCTGCGGAATATTACGAACGTGAGGTATTTGATTTGTTCGGAATCAAGTTCACTGATCACCCTGACATGAGAAGAATTTTTCTTGAAGATGACTGGGTAGGTTTTCCTTTGCGAAAAGATTACAAGGACGAATTCACGCTTGAACATTGAGCCATGGAAGAGACAATACTTGACTACGATCTGAAGGAAAAAGAGGAATACATCATTAACATGGGGCCTCAACACCCCAGCACGCATGGTGTGCTTCGGCTTGAGCTTTGCCTGCAGGGCGAAAAAGTAAAATACCTGATTCCGCACTGTGGCTATATACACAGAGGCATCGAGAAAATGAGCGAAAAGCTCTCTTACCCTCAGCTATTGCACCTGACCGATCGCATGGACTACCTCTCAGCCCATATCAACAATGAGGCTGTGTCGTTGTGTGTCGAAAATGCCATGGAGGTGGAAGTAAGTGATCGGGTGAAGTACATTCGTACGATCATGGCTGAGCTTAACCGTGTTGCCTCACACCAGCTGTGGTGGTCAGCTTTTGGGATGGATTTGGGGGCGCTTACCACCTTCTTTTACGGCTTGCGTGACAGGGAAAAGGTATTGGACATCTTCGAAGAAACTACCGGGTCCAGACTTATTCAAAGCTATATCATTCCCGGCGGACTCATGAACGACATCCACCCCAACTTTCAAAAGCGGGTGACCGAGTTCATTAAGTACTTCAGAAAGAAACTACCTGAATACGATGAGTTGCTTACGGGCAATGTCATTTTCAGAGAGCGTACCAAGGGTATTGGCGTGCTTTCTAAGGCGGATGCGATCAGCTACGGTGTAACAGGCCCAAGTGGCCGGGCTTCTGGCTTTCATTGTGACATCAGGAAAATTGAGCCTTACAGCGCTTATAAATGGGTCAATTTCGAAGAGATTACTTATACGGATGGTGATACCTATCATCGGTACCTGGTGCGCATGAAAGAGATGTGGGAATCACTCAGCATTATTGAGCAGCTGATCGACAACATCCCAGAAGGCGAGACGATGCTGGAACTGAAAGCCATCAAAGCCCCTAAGGGTGATTATTATCAACGGGTAGAGACTGCTCGTGGAGAGCTGGGCGTGTATATCATCAGTGATGGAGGGCCGCAGCCCGCCCGTATCAAGTACCGCTCGCCAAATTTCTCCAACCTGTTCGTATTAGACATGCTGTCGAGAGGGCATAAGATTGCGGATTTGGTGGCCATTAGCGGCTCATTGGATTTGATTATACCTGACATAGACCGATAAATGATAATTGTATGTATGACTTCACTTCTTTCGTCGACGCAATAAGCGGATATCTTCAGGCAACTTTCTCTGGGTTCTGGGCAGGTGTAGTCTCCATGCTTTTGCTTGGTATGGTTATTTTGATGTTTTATGCTTTTCTGGGCCTGTTCCTGGTGTATGCCGAGCGTAAAATTTGCGCCAGAATGCAAAACAGAATTGGCCCCAATAGGGTAGGTCCCATGGGCCTGTTCCAAACGATCGCCGACCTGATCAAATTGCTTTTGAAAGAGTTGATTTACATTCGAAATGCCGACTCCTTCCTGTTTAACATAGCACCATTCATTGTAATAGTAGCCTCCATCATGGCAATTGGCTCCATTCCTTTTGCTAAAGGCCTACAGGCCATCGACTTAAACATCGGTGTGCTTTATATTCTGGCCATTTCCAGTATGGGAGTCATTGGGATATTGATCGCTGGCTGGGCTAGTAACAGTAAATACTCCGTGATAGGGGCGATGCGAAGTGGTGCTCAGGTCATCAGCTATGAGCTATCGGTAGGACTGGCTTTGCTCTGTATGATTGTGTTTGCCGGCTCTATGCAGCTGTCAGAAATTATCGTATCACAGGAAGATGGTTGGTGGATTTTTAAAGGGCATATCCCGGCATTGATTGCGTTTGTGATTTACCTGGTTGCGGGAACGGCCGAGACCAACAGAGGACCATTTGACCTGGTAGAGGCAGAATCAGAGCTTACCGCTGGTTTTCATACCGAGTATTCGGGGATCAAATTTGCTTTCTTCTTCCTGGCAGAGTACATGAACATGTTCATCATTGCAGCCATAGCAACCACCATTTTCCTGGGCGGCTGGCTCCCTTTCCATCTTTACAACCTGGAGGGATTTAACCGGATCATGGATTTCGTTCCTCCGATCTTCTGGTTCTTTGGAAAGACTGCCTTTGTGGTCTACCTGATGATGTGGTTCAAATGGACTTTCCCCCGATTGCGCATCGATCAGTTGCTGACGCTTGAGTGGAAATACCTTTTGCCACTTAACCTGATGAACCTTCTTGTAATAGCCTTCTTAACCCTCATGCAATGGCACTTCTAAAGACACTCAAATCGATAGGTAACTACTTCCACGAGATTTATGATGGAGTGGCTTCCCTCATGAGGGGGATGAAAGTGACTGGCAAATACATGGTGAGCCCGGGAGAGGTGGTGACGCAGCAATACCCGGAAAACAGGGCTACCCTTAAAATGTTCGATAGCTTCAAAGGGGAGCTGGTGATGCCACACGACGAAAACAACCAAAACAAATGTACTGCGTGCAACAGCTGCGCCCGAAAATGCCCTAATGGATCGATTGAAGTTATTTCAGCCAGGGTAGAAGGGGAAGATGGCAGGTCGAAACGAGTGCTGGATAGGTATATCTACCATCTGGACATGTGTACCTTCTGTGGCTTGTGTGTGCAGGCCTGCGAGGAAGGAGCTATCGAATTTAGTCAAGAGTTCGAACATGCGGTTTTCAATAGAGACAACCTCGTAAAGCAACTAAACAAACCAGGATCAACCGCTAAACCCTCTTCAGAATGACCGGCCCTAAAATCATCTTCTTTATACTGGCTGCTTCCATCGTGGTGTTTTCTCTCGCATCCATTTTCGACAGAAGAATACTTCGTGCAGCTATTTATCTGCTTTTTGTGTTAGTGGCTATTGCAGGGCTGTTTTATATGATGAATTTCCAATTTCTGGCAGCCGTCCAGCTCATTCTGTATGCAGGCGGAATTGTGGTGCTCATCATCTTCTCCATTCTGCTTACCAGTCAGATCGATAGTAAGCTACAAGCTCCCAAATGGAGTCATTTACTGGCTGGGAGCGTCACGGCCATCGGCGGCATCGCCCTATCCCTGGTTACCTTTCTTCAGTTTGCTTTCATTCCATCCAATGCCACTCCCTTAGTGCCGGATATGAGAGTTATCGGTCTGCAATTGCTGGATACGGGAGAGCATGGCTATGCTTTACCTTTTGAAGTCATTAGTATTTTGTTGCTGGCGGCCTTGGTTGGCACCATTTATATCGCACGAAAATCCAGGTCATGAACTTACAATCGGAAATACCATTGCAGTATATGCTTGTACTGAGCACGCTGGTCTTTTTTATAGGATTGGCAGGAGTGATCATGCGCAGAAACCTTATCACCATGCTGATGGGGGTAGAACTGATGCTGAATGCTGTCAATATCAATTTTGTGGCATTCAACCACTACTTATATCCTAACAGGCTGGAAGGGCACTTCTTTTCCCTGATAGTCATGGCTATAGCAGCCGCTGAAGCAGCAGTAGCCATTGCCCTGATTATCAACATCTACCGGAAATTTGCCACGGTCAATGTAGACGATGTCGACGAACTGAAATATTAAAAGCCATGAGCTACTCATTTACGCTACTCATTCTGATCCTTCCGCTGCTTACATTCCTGTTTCTGGGCTTAGCAGGGGAGCGTTTAAAGCCTATGGTGGCTGGAGTAATAGGAACCATCAACCTGCTGTTCATTACCTTAACATCCTATTTCACAGCCTTTCAATATTTCACTGGTAACGATATAGATAAAGGCTATCATGCGATTCAGGCTTTTAATGTGCTGTGGCTTTCTTTTACCGATCAGCTGCAGATCCACCTTGGCATCATGCTCGATCCGCTGTCGGTAATGATGCTGGTGGTGATCACCACCGTATCTCTCATGGTGCACCTGTATAGCCTGGGCTATATGAAGGGCGAAAATGGTTTTCAGCGCTACTATGCGTTTCTGTCACTCTTTAGCTTTTCAATGCTGGGCCTGGTGGTAGCTAACAATATTTTCCAGATGTATATCTTCTGGGAGTTGGTTGGCGTGTCGTCTTACCTTTTGATAGGCTTCTATTACGAACGACCTACCGCCGTTGCTGCTTCTAAGAAGGCTTTTATTGTCACCAGATTTGCCGATTTAGGCTTTCTACTAGGGATTTTACTGCTTTCGTTCTACTACGGTACTTTCGATTTTGCGTCACTCACCAGCCTTGATGGTCCGGTGATCGCTCAAACCGCCGGAGCAGTATTCATGGGCCTGTCTGTCACCACCTGGGCAATGCTCCTGATTTTTGTCGGTGCGGCCGGTAAGTCAGCCATGTTTCCGCTACATATTTGGCTGCCCGACGCCATGGAAGGCCCGACGCCTGTGTCAGCGCTGATACACGCTGCCACCATGGTAGTGGCAGGTGTTTACCTGGTCGCAAGGCTTTTTCCCATATATGCCTTTGCGGCGCCGGATGTGCTGGAGGTGATCATGTATGTGGGAAGTTTCACCTCACTTTTTGCTGCCATTATTGCCTGTACACAACTGGATATCAAAAGGGTATTGGCTTTTTCGACACTCTCTCAGATTGGCTATATGATGGTTGCGCTGGGCGTTTCAGGATATGGGGGAGAGGCCGGACTAGGCTATATGGCTTCCCTGTTCCATCTATTTACCCATGCGTTTTTTAAAGCACTGTTGTTCCTTGGTGCCGGCTCTGTGATTCACGCTGTTCACAGCAACCTGATGAACGACATGGGAGGGCTAAGAAAGTACATGCCTATCACTCATATTACTTTTCTGATAGCTTGCATCACTATCGCAGGACTTCCCCCTTTTTCTGGTTTTTTTAGCAAAGATGAAATACTGGTGGCCGCTTTTGAAGCCAATACGCTGGTGTTTGTTGTGCAATGGTTGGTGGCGGGCATTACCGCCTTTTATATGTTCAGGCTCTATTTCAATATTTTCTGGAACAGCCAGCCTGATTATCACCACGCTCCGCATGAGTCACCCTGGACGATGACCGTACCTTTGATGTTTCTGGCCACTGCTTCCGTTTTTGCCGGATATGTGCCGTTTCATGCCCTGGTGACCAGTGATGGCCTTCCATTTCATACTGAATTTCATTTGTTGGTGGCCATGCCTTCGATCGTCATTGCGCTATTGGGCATTGGGGCAGCAGCCTTTTTGTACCATAAAAAGAACGCAAGGCCAGAGAATATGGCAGTTAGGCTGAAGGGGATTTACAGGGCAGCCTATCACAAATTCTATGTAGACGAAGCATATCAGTTCATCACGCACAAAGTGATTTTCGCCCTTATTTCGGCTCCGGTAGCCTGGTTCGACCGGCATGTGATAGACGCTGGCATGAACCTCATTGGGAATACTACCGTGTCGCTTTCGGTGGCCATTAAGAAATTGCAATCGGGGCAAATGCAGCTGTATATCTGGTTTTTCGCCACCGGCGCCTTAGTTCTGACTTTCATTATGCTCTACTTAAAATAACAACCGATCATGAACCTACTGTTATTTTTGATCATCATTCCTTTTGTCACCATGGCGGGTATTGTGCTGGTGAAGGAATTGAAGCACGTACGCCTGATTTCGGCCATTGGGATGAGCGCACAACTGGTCTTTTCCTTTGTGCTGCTCTATTTGTTTTATCAGCAGCGAAGCGCAGGGAATGCTGATCAGATGCTTTTTATGTCAACTACCGTTTGGTACGAGGCATTCAACATCCAACTGAAGTTTGGAGTGGATGGTATATCGGTAGCGATGATATTGCTGACCTCCATCATCACTTTTGCAGGTGTGTTTGTCTCGTGGCAGGTAGAGTATCTCAGAAAGGAGTTCTTTATTTCGTTGATACTGCTCGCTTCCGGAGTATTTGGGTTCTTTATCTCCCTGGATCTCTTCACGATGTTCCTTTTCTATGAATTGGCAGTTATTCCTATGTACCTGCTGATTGGTATTTGGGGTACTGGCCCAAAGGAATATTCTGCTATGAAACTTACCCTGATGCTGATGGGTGGATCGGCCGTGTTGATGGTAGGGCTGCTGGGCATCTATTTCAACTCGGCACCAGAAGGAGGGAAGCTTACTTTTGACCTGATGGAAATTGCGAAAAATGGCATCCCTGTTTCAGCACAACTCTTTTTCTTTCCATTTGTGTTTATTGGCTTTGGCGTATTGGGAGCTCTTTTCCCCTTCCATACCTGGTCGCCTGATGGCCACGCCTCGGCGCCTACAGCGGTTTCGATGCTGCACGCCGGTGTACTCATGAAGCTTGGCGGCTATGGTTGTTTTAGAGTGGCCATGTACCTGATGCCTGATGGGTCGCATGCCTGGGCCTGGGTTTTTATCATCCTCACATCCGTCAGTGTGGTGTACGGCGCTTTTGGAGCCATTCTACAAAAGGATTTGAAGTATATCAACGCCTATTCCTCCGTAAGTCACTGTGGCCTTGTGCTCTTTGCTTTGCTCATGATGAACGAAACAGCCACCACTGGAGCCTTTTTGCAGATGATCTCACACGGCCTGATGACGGCGCTCTTCTTTGCCCTGATAGGGATGATTTATGGACGTACGCACACCAGAATGATCAATGAAATGGGCGGACTGATGAAGGTCATGCCATTCCTGTCAGTTATGTACGTAATGGCCGGTCTGGCGTCTTTGGGCTTGCCTGGCCTCAGTGGGTTCGTTGCTGAAATGACCGTCTTCGTTGGTGCCTTCCAGCACGCCGACGTTTTTCACAGGGTAGCCACATTTTTGGTGACTTCCTCCATCGTAATCACAGCCGTTTATATCCTTCGGGTAATAGGCACGCTACTGTTGGGGCCTGTGAAAAACGATCACTTTCTGGAACTGAAGGACGCCAAGTGGTTTGAGAAAGTAGGTGGGGTCACCTTGCTGGTGTCAATTGTTGTCATAGGAGTTGCGCCACTTTGGCTCTCCAACCTTCTGAAGGAGACGCTCTCCTCTCTATTTCTAACCTTTAGCTACTAAGCCATGAACTGGGACACCATATACATCATGCGGCATGAAGTGCTACTGACACTTCTTATCCTCCACCAGCTGATAGGAGACCTCGCTGAAACGGTTGACAGAAGAAGGCATGTGTTCATCACTGTTCTGCTATTCGCTGCATTCACAGTGGTGGGTTGGCTGCCTTCCAGGCCTTCTCTATTGTTCGGGAGCATGTATATCAGCGATGACCTGAGATCGTTGCTGAAAAACATATTGAGTGTGTCTGCCTTGATCATTTTACTTCAGTCAACTACGTGGTTGAATAACCCCTTGCACCAGAAAAAGGCCGGGGCCTTCTACCTGCTCATCTTTTCCACACTGATGGGCATGTTCTTTATGATTTCCGCCGGAGATTTCCTTATGCTCTATCTTGGACTGGAGCTGGCAACCATTCCACTTACTTTACTGGCGGCCTTCGATAAAGACTTCAGGAAGTCGGCCGAGGCTGGGGTGAAGCTTTTGATGTCCTCTGCCGTTTCATCTGCGGTGCTGCTGTTTGGTATTTCCATGATATACGGTGTGTACGGCACCTTGCATTTTTCCGAAATAGCAGGAGCTTACAATGAAAGTCCGCTCATGATACTGGGGCTTGTTTTCTTCTTGTCTGGTCTGGCATTTAAAATATCTCTGGTGCCCTTCCACCTCTGGACTGCCGACGTGTATGAAGGTGCTCCACTGGCCGTTACCACTTATTTTTCAGTTGTTTCCAAGGGAGCGGCAGTGTTTACCTTGATGCTGGTGCTTTATCAGGTGTTTAGAAGCCAGCCTGAAATATGGTCATCCGTTCTCTATTTTCTGGCCATAGCTACCATGCTGGTGGGTAACCTTTTTGCCTTGCGCCAGAAGAATATGAAGCGTTTTCTTGCCTTTTCTTCCATTACGCAGGCTGGATTTATGATGCTTGGCTTTTTAAATGCCGGCACCATAGGAATGACTACCATTGTGTATTTTATGCTGATTTATGGGCTTTCAAACCTGGCCGTGTTTGGCGTGCTTTCTATTATTATGAACGGAACCGACAAAGAGGGGATGGATGACCTGAATGGCTTGTATGCTACCAATCCTGGCTTAAGCCTGATCATGCTGGTCTCCTTGTTTTCGCTCGCTGGGATACCGCCCGTAGCAGGCTTCTTTGGTAAGTTCTTTCTTTTCACCGCTGCCGCCTCGGCAGGCATGTATTGGCTTGTGTTTTTTGCTGTCATCAATGCCACCATTTCACTTTACTACTACTTGCTAGTCGTGAAGGCCATGTTCATTAATAAAAACGAAACGCCTATTGCACGGCTTACCTCAACCTTTTATGAAAAACTGGCTTTGACGCTTTGTCTGGTTGGCGTGCTGGTGATAGGCTTTGCCAGCCCGGTGTTTGAGTATATCCGGTCTGTGATGTAGGCTGGGAGGCCTTCTACCTCCGGGCCGGAGCCCATTTCCCTCATGGCTGGTGTTGAACGCACCGGGCGGCGCAGGCTCTAATCAGACTGACCCCTTTCCCATCTTAATGTGCTGGTTTTTAAGCATCTAAATCAGTGTCAGAGTTAACAAATGTCATATTTATCCTGAAGGGAGAGAGGTAACTTATTGTATCACAATTAAACAAAAGTCCATGGCTAAAACATCCGAACACCTAGAAGAGGCCACCATTCGTTTCGCAGGAGACTCCGGTGATGGCATGCAGTTAATAGGCACTCAATTCTCAGAAACGTCAGGAGTTGCTGGCAATGAGGTCAATACTTTTCCCGACTACCCGTCGGAGATTCGGGCTCCCGAAGGAACGCTTTATGGTGTTAGCGCTTTTCAGGTGCATTTTGGAACACACCACATCTACACGCCCGGCGATACCATAGATGTGCTGGTGGCGATGAATGCTGCTTCAGTAAAAGTAAATTTGCCTACTCTCAAAGCAGGAGGGATGATCATTGCCAACATTGAAGGGTTTGATGAAAGAAACCTCAAACTGGCTAAGTACACAACCAACCCCCTGGACGACGGAAGCCTGAGTGGGTATGAAGTGCATGCGATAGATTTCCATAAAGAAATAAAAGCAGCCCTGGGTGAGCTTGACATATCTTCCAAACTCATCGGCAAGACGAAGAACATCTTTGCACTGGGATTAACCTACTGGCTTTTCCAGCGCCCGCTTGACGCCACAATCGCCTGGATCAATAAGAAATTCAAGGGAAAAGATGACATCATTCTGGCCAATGTGCATGCGTTGAGGGCCGGATGGAATTATGCACAAAAGAATCCTGATTTTAAGACGCAATATGTGATCGACCGGTCGGCTTTGTCGCCGGGGAGGTACCGGAACATAACAGGGAATGAGGCCATTGCCCTGGGCTTAGTGGTAGCGGCAAAAAAGGCTAGTATGCCCTTGTTTCTGGGCTCCTACCCAATCACACCTGCCACCGATATTCTTCACGCCATTTCCGGCTACAAAAAGTATGGGGTGAAGCATTTGCAGGCCGAGGATGAAATTGCCGGGATATGTAGTGCCATTGGTGCCGCCTATGGGGGCAGTCTGGCTGTTACCACCACAAGTGGTCCCGGGTTGTCGTTGAAAACCGAAGCAATGGGTTTGGCGGTAATGACAGAACTGCCACTCATCATTGTTGATGTGCAGCGGGCAGGTCCGTCGACGGGTATGCCCACAAAACCGGAGCAGGGCGATCTGCTGATGGCCATGTTTGGCCGTCATGGTGAGGCCCCCATGCCCATATTAGCTGCCGCCAGCCCCGCCGACTGCTTCGATATCACGCTGGAGGCGGCAAGGATTGCGCTGAAATACATGACCCCGGTGCTTATTTTAAGTGATGGGTATATCGGGCAGTCTTCGGAACCCTGGAAAGCGCCAACCGTTGAAAGCCTACCTGAAATAAAGGCCTACTTTGCTACTGATCCAACTGACTTCTCGCCTTATAAGCGTGATGAAAAAACTTTGCGTCGACAGTGGGCGATTCCCGGTTTTGAGGGAATGGAGCACAGGATTGGCGGGCTGGAAAAAGAAGACATTTCAGGCAATGTAAGTCAGGACCCGGCTAACCACGAGAAGATGGTGCACCTCCGTCAGGAAAAAGTTGACAGGGTGGCCCAGGATATACCTGAAGCAGTAGTGGAAGGGGAGCAGGAAGGAGATTTGCTCATGCTTAGCTGGGGAAGTACCTATGGTGCAGCCAAAACGGCTTATGAGCGCATGAGGGCCAGCGGGCACATCCTTTCGTTTGTTCATTTAAGGTATATGAACCCATTTCCACGCAACCTTGACGATATTCTAAACCGATTTGAGCGGATTGCCCTGCCGGAATTAAACAGCGGACAACTTCAGTTTCTTCTTCAGGCCAAATACCTGAAGCGAATTATCGGTATTCATAAAGTGCAGGGGAAACCTTTCAAGTCAAGAGAGCTTGAAGAGAAGCTAGTCAATTTGCTCACCGAAAAAGAAATTCTTGTATGAAAACGCAATTAAATGATCTGCTCGAAAAGCCACATCAGGGCCAAACAGACTACACAGCCAAAGATTTTAAACCAAATGTAGACGTTCGGTGGTGTGCGGGGTGCGGGGCAATTTCCGTCCTTTCTCCATCACAAAGACTGATGCCCGAGCTGGGCATTCCTAAGGAGAAGATAGCTTATATCTCCGGGATTGGCTGTTCCGGCAGGTTTCCTTACTACATGGACACCTACGGTTTCCATTCTATTCATGGGCGGGCACTTCCGATTGCCTCAGGGCTAAAAATTGCCCGCCCGGACCTGAGCGTGTGGGTAGTTATGGGCGATGGAGACAACATGAGTATTGGAGGCAATCACTTCATACATACCTGCAGGAGAAATGTGGACCTGAACGTCATGATGTTCAATAACGAGGTGTATAGCCTCACGAAAGGTCAATATTCACCTACTTCTCATCGGGGGCAAATCACCAAGTCCTCGCCCCTAGGCGCTTTGGACGATCCATTTAATCCGGCGGCCCTGGCCCTCGGAGCAGGAGCCACCTTTGTAGCAAGGGGCCACGACAAAGACCGCACTAAACTTCATGATTTGCTCAAGCGGGCTTATGAGCACAAAGGCGTCTCCTTTGTTGAGATCTACACTAACTGCCGGATTTTCAACGATGGTGCCTTTGACCTGTATACAAGTGTTGAAACCAGAGATAATTACACCATTGAACTGGAGCATGGAAAACCACTGGTTTTTGGCAAGACCAGGAACAAGGGGATTATCCTTGATGGTTATACGCCGAAAGTTGTGAACCTGGACCAGGGCGAATACAGTATTAACGACCTGTTGATTCACAATGAAAAGGACAGCACCCTGGCCTTTATTTTAGCCAATATGACCTACAGCGAAGAGCTGCCCAGGCCCATGGGAGTTATTCAGGCTGTGCAGCGGGCGTCTTATGAAGAGCGGGTAGTAAATCAGATTGAACACGAGATCGTTACAAAGGGAGAGGGTGACCTGCAAAGCCTCCTTACCGGAGAATCCAGCTGGCTGGTGTAACACAGGTACGGGAGTTGGCTATTTGGATGAAAGAATACTCAACTCCCTTTACTGGTATCTTATTGTTGCGGTAAACATACCCAGGGGGTTGAAACAATTCTGATGGCTTGACTGTCAGCACACCTCTTTTGTTGCCAGCCCGTTTCTTTTTCGAACCGGGTATTTCTCAAGCATCTGCAAGCTTGTGGCAACCAGTTCACCCATAGTTTGGGCTTCTAAAAACTTATCGTCCTGATAAAGACTGGCCAGTCCTGAGCGAAGGGAGAGAATATTTTCTTCCTTTGACAATTCCTCCTTCCGCATAGCCTCTATCAGGTTGTCGAGCTGTCGGCCTGCCGCCTGCACCCTGATCTGCAGCCGGGTTCTTTCTTCTTTCTGATACTGAAGCTCCAGTATCGGAGACATTGATTTGAAGCCCAGGTTGATAATCGGGTTGTTTTCGATAAAGTACTGAGGCATGTAAATCTTGAGGTCACCTTCGTAGCAGTGCTGATCAAAGTCGGTGGCCCGCAACCTGAAATAAAGGTCATCGAAGTCAGGGATCACCTCCACAACAAAGTTATCGTTACGCATATCGCCCTGCAGCTGCACCAGGCTGCGCTCGTTGAACTTGACAAACTCCTTGGCCACACGAAGTGGGTTGTACTCCTGCGAAGGTAAAAAGTGTTTGATAAATGCCCCGCCGGGAATCCCCTGAATGTGCTCCTCAATTACCGTTGTACCTTTCACTATGTAGTTGATCTTGTTGGGCGACAACAGGTGCTCCAGCTCCATCCCATATATGCGTGACATGTCGGCCTGCTTCACATAAAAATAATCGAAGAGGTCGTTGAGCCGGTTGACCACCCGAACCCTGAAAGGGTGTGTGTTGGCGTAAAGGCAATAGTCAATTCTGTCAATAAACAGATGTTCAAAACTTTTAACATCCCCGGCAACTTTCAGCTGGGCATATATCATTATCAGACTGTCATGAATGAAGGCCCGATCCGACTGGTTATACAGCACGGTTTCCCAGTAAGTGTCGGTCCCCTTATTGTCAAACAAGGGAACCGAGCTACTGTAGCGAAGCAATTCGTTGTAGGAAATGGGAACCTCCCTTTCACGACCGGTTTCAAGGAGGTACTTTCGCAGCGAATCGCTTACCGGATAAGAAGGTTTCTTGAACCGGATTCTTGGCATCTTTTCAGGTGAATTCCTTCTTTAAATCAGCTACCCATTGCCTTACTCTTGCGTCAGTGAGGTCACTCTGATTGTCTTCATCGATGGCTAGCCCTAGAAATTTTCCATCGACTACGCCTTTAGATGCTTCGAAATTGTAACCATCGGTAGGCCAGGCCCCAACGAATTTGGCGCCTTTGTCTTTGATCCTGTCATGAATAATGCCTAGAGCATCAAGGAACGTGTCGGGGTATCCGTCGGAATCGCCAAGGCCCAGGTAAGCTACTTTTTTGCCCTCATAGTTCACCTCTTCAATTTCGTCGATAAACCCATCCCAGTCTTCCTGTAGTCGGCCAATTTCCCACGTAGGGCAAGCCAGTATCAGGTAGGGGAAGGGCTCCATATCGTCGGCTGAGGCTGAATTTACATTCACCAACTCAGCGTCGTCTCCAAATAACTCCTGAATCTTATTCACCACACCTTCGGTGTGTCCTTCTGTAGATCCAAAGAAAATTCCAATCTTAGCCATGTCTTTTAAATTTAATGGTTGTATTCGTTTTACTTTTTTGAAATGCTAGTCATCTTTTGCTTCATCGTCGGTTTCTTTGGGGTGATACTTCATAAAAACTTCCGATTTCATGAGAATATCCACGTACTGAGCTCTCTTATAAGCAAAAGGATCATCCAGGTTTTCCTTTGCTAGTTTACCCTGAAAGTCATCGAGAGATTGGTACTTGTGTTTTTTCATCCAGGTTTCGATTTCGGTCAGCATCTGTGTCACGGTGTGGATGCCCTTTTTGTAGATAGCACTGACTACCTGCACGGCATCTGCCCCTGCGAGCAACATTTTGATGATATCATGTCCGCTAAGAATGCCCGTATTACAAACGATGCTTCCCTTTATCTTTTTGTGCAATAGCCCGGCATAACGCAGGGCCAGCCTGTTATCACTTTCGCTACTGAAGTTGTAAGGAAAATGGTGCTCTTCTTTTTCGATATCGATATCAGGTTGAAATAGCCTGTTGAAAAGCACGAAGCCGGCCACATCAAGGGCATCCATGCTGGCTATCAGTTTCAAAGTGTTGGAATAGAAGGGGCTCAGCTTGACGAATACCGGGAGCCGCACACCGGCCTTCACCAGTTCCAGGGTTTTGATTTGCCTGGCTTCAATCATTTCGGAGGTGGAGTTGAAGTCAAGGTGGCTGTTATAGAAGTTAAGTTCCAGTGCATCGATACCCGTATCCTCCATTTTCAGGGCAAACTTTAACCATGAGTCGTTGTTGATACAGTTAAGGCTTCCAATGAGAGGAATAGTAAGGTGCTTTCTGGCCTCCTTCAACTGCCTGAGGTGCTCAGCGGGTCCAGCGTGATTGGCCGTTGGAAAAATTGTATTGTGCTCCTGGTCCCAGTAGCTGTACGACTCCTGCATTTGTTCCAGTTGGAAGGCTTCCAATTGGATTTGTTCCTCAAACAACGACTTATATACAATGGCCCCTGCACCTGCTTCTTCGAGTTTAACCAGGTTGTCAACGTCTGTCACCAGGTTGCTGGCTCCAACTACTATCGGGTTCTTCAGCGTGAGTCCCTCGTAAAATGTTGAAAGATTAATACTCATGATTGTCGGTTTAAAATTCTGATAATTGCTGGATGTCCCTGAACCGCCGCACGTTGTCTTTCACTGCCAGTTCCTCAAGCCGGACCGATTCTTCCGGATTGGTGAGGTTCAGCGTTTTGTAGCGCATCTCTTCGGCAACGTAGTCCGAAAATTTGGTGTCTATCTCAACGCCGTCCCAGGTGAAAGGAGACTCTCCTTCTTTTCGTGGATCGGGATTGAACCTGTACATGGGCCAGTAGCCGCATTTTGAAGCTTTCTCTGATTGCTTTTTAGTCAGCCTCATGTCGTACCCATGGGCGATGCAGGGAGAGTAGGCGATGACTATAGAGGGTCCGTTGTGTTTTTCTGCCTCCACCATGGCCAGCGCTGCCTTCTCACGATCAACCCCCATGTTAATGGAGGCCACATAGGCATTGCCGTAGGTAGCCATCATCAGTCCGAGGTTTTTCTTGCTCAGCTTTTTGCCGTCCGAGGCAAATTTGGCTACCGCACCTCTCGGCGTTGACTTGGATGCCTGGCCACCAGTGTTTGAGTATACTTCGGTGTCGAGCACCAGTATGTTTACGTTTCTGTTGGAAGCCATTACATGGTCGAGCCCACCAAAACCGATGTCGTAGGCCCAACCATCGCCTCCAAAAATCCAGACACTTTTGTCAACAAAGTAGTCCTGCAGCTCGATGGTCTTGTTAAGTATGGTGCTTCTCTCCGAGGTTTCCTTTTCAACGGACAGCAGCTTCTTCACCTCATCAGCATGGTCCTTGGCTTCATTGGTCACCTCATTGAAGAGGGTGAGTGCTTTTTGCAATGCTGCTTTCAGCCCAGGGCTTATTTGAGAGGCCAACAGCTCTTCGGCATTTGCTTTTAGCTGCCGGCGGTTGGCGTCCACGGCAAGCCTCATGCCCAGGCCAAACTCAGCATTGTCTTCAAAGAGGGAGTTAGCCCAGGCTGGTCCTTTACCATTCTTATCTTTGGTGTACGGAGTGGTGGGGAAGGTGCCTCCGTAAATGGACGTGCACCCTGTGGCGTTAGCAATGATCATTCGGTCGCCATACAACTGGGTAACGAGGTGGATGTAAGGCACCTCACCACAGCCGGAGCAGCTTGGTGGGTATTCCATATAGGGCGCCGCAATATTTGGCTCGGCAACAAAGGGTAGTTTATCAATCCAAATGGCGGGGTTGCCCGGAACACCCTTGAACTCAAGTTTCTTGGTGCCTGTGGGCATCACTCCATTCAAAGGCATGGCTGACACGGGAATGCTATCTCCCTTGAGCCGGAGGATGGGGTCGATAATGTGATCGGCAAACCAACCGGAGCCTTCAGGCACTACTGTGCTGATTTCGGCATGTTTCTCTTCTTCAGCAGGTATCGGAACTGGCACAACAGCCGCAGCGGATTCGTCGATGGCTCTCCAGTTCATTTCAATTATTTCGGGTCCCTTGCGGGCAAATTGCTTTTCTACGAACTTTTTGATTAGGTCAATGGCTTCTTTTTCAGGCATCACACCCGACACCTTGAAGAAGGCCGTTTGCATGACAGCGCTTATTTTCCCTCCTAGCCCGACACTTTTGGCAATCTTTGAGGCATCAATGGCATAAACTTTTATCTTTTTCTCCCTGATGGTATCCTGCATTTCTTTGGTGAAAAGCCTAAAAATATTTTCTGGCTTCTGGCTGGAGTTGATAAGGAAAGTGCCGCCTTTGGCGATGCCTTCCAGAATGTCATATTTCCCAATGTACTGCGACCTGTGAAGCGCCACAAAGTCGACCTTGTTGAGCAGGTACTCAGACTGGATCTTTTCCTTACCAAAACGCAAGTGAGAGATTGTCCAGCCGCCCGACTTATTGGAGTCGTATTGGAAGTAGCCCTGAACGAACATGTCGGTGCTATCGCCTATGATCTTGATGGCATTTTTATTGGCGCTCACAGTGCCGTCGGAGCCATAACCCCAGAACTTGCAACGAACCACCCCAGGCAACTCAGCATCGATCTCCTCTTTTACCGTGATGGATTTATTAGTTACATCATCGTTGATGCCGATCGTGAAATTGTGCCAGCCGTCATTTTTGAGGTGGTCATATACCGCTTTGACCATGGAAGGAGTGAATTCCTTTGATGAAAGGCCATAGCGGCCACCAATAATGCGAACGCCCGGCCTTTCATTAGACATGGCTGCCACCACATCGAGGTAAAGTGGTTCACCGACTGATCCGGCCTCTTTGGTGCGATCCAGTACGGCTATTCTCTTAACAGTTTTGGGTATTTCTTTAACGAAGTCGGCTACTGAGAATGGCCTGAATAACCGCAGTTTCAGCAGCCCTACTTTTTCACCTTTTTTAGTGAGGTAGTTGATAGTTTCTTCAATCGTTTCACTAGAGGAGCCTATAGAAATTAGTATATTCTCAGCATCAGGAGCACCTATATACTCATAAAGCTTGTATTGCCGTCCGGTCTTCTTCGCAAACATGTCCATGTACTTCTGCACAATGCCCGGACAAGCATCGTAGTATTTGTTGACTGTTTCTCTTCCCTGGAAGTAAACATCCGGGTTCTGAGCCCCCACCTTACAAACGGGTGATTCCGGCCTCAGCGCCAGTGCACGAAACTCTTCCACGTACTTCATGTCTACCATGCTCAACAAGTCATCATAGTCGATGGGAATAATTTTCTGGATGGAATGCGAGGTGCGGAAGCCGTCAAAGAAGTGAAGGAAGGGTATCTTGGACTCCAGTGTAGAAAGGTGGGCAATCGCTGCCAAATCCTGGGCCTCCTGCACGTTTGATGAAGCAAGCATGGCAAACCCTGTTCCCCGCACGGCCATAACATCGGAATGGTCACCAAAAATGGACAACGCCTGATAGGCCAAAGAACGGGCAGATACATGAAAAACTACCGGCAGCATTTCGCCAGCCATTTTGAACATGTTGGGCAACATAAGCATAAGCCCTTGCGAAGCGGTAAAAGTAGTTGCCATGGCTCCAGCTGAAAGCGCACCATGAATGGCACCCGCAGCTCCACCTTCCGACTGCATCTGCGTAACGTCAACCTTCTGGCCGAAAAGGTTTTTTCTTCCCTCGGCGCTCCAGCTATCGGCTCTTTCACCCATATCAGAAGAGGGTGTAATTGGGTAAATGGCAGCTACTTCGGAAAAAGCGTAAGCCACGTTGGCCACTGCCGTATTACCATCGATATTGATATATTTTGATGATTGCATCTACTTAGGATTTAGGTATCAACTCCATTCAAAAGACCTGAACGTTATCATACCAAACTTAGCCCCAATAGCAGTGCTTATAGCTGTCAATGGTCAGCGCATTCGCTGATTTTCATCAGGAGGTTAATGGTTTGAGAAACTATATAGAGAATCCCTTTTGGTCAAGCGAGGTACTGGCGCACAAAAATCGTGTGGGATGGCTTACCAATTGGTGACGTAGAGTTAGCAAGAGCGCATGGTTTGGCTGTTCAGTCAGGTGAAATATGCCAGGGTGCTTGAAATGCTTTCACTAATGTTTCAGAAGTTGACAGTAAAAGTTGTCCCTTTTCCGGCCTCGCTTTCCGCCGATATTGATCCACCCATGGCCTCGACCTGGGTTTTTGTTAGGAACAATCCTACGCCTTTGGCCTCGTCATTGCCGTGGAAAGTCTTATTCAAACCGAATAGCTTATCACGAAACTTAGCCATATCTATTCCCAAACCATTGTCGGAAAACTTCAGAACAATATTGCCTTTTACTTTTGAAGTTGAAATAGTTACCTCCGGGCTTCTTTGGTTTGACCGGTACTTAATGGCATTGGTAAGCAAGTTGAGGAAAATGCTCTCCATGTAGCTGCGGTTGTATTGTATTTCGGCCACAGCGGAAAAATCACTTTTAATGGCTATTTCCGACTCTTCTATTTGAACCGTAATGATTTCCATTGTCTTTCTAAGTACTTCGTCGAACCTGACAGGCTCCAGTATATTAGCATCCTCCGTTTTTATTTTTAACGTGTTAATTAATGTGTTTAGAGTAGAGGAAAGGTGGTTGATAACGATTTCAAATTTGCTGAATATCAGCTCTTTTTCTTCCTTTTCCTCTGAAATCTCATACAGATGAAGTAAGGACGTGAGGTTGCCAACGGGAGATCGCAGGTTGTGCGATATAATGTGGGTGAAATTAGTGAGTTGGGAATTCTGTTTTGTTAGGCGCTCTGCCAATATTTCCAGGTTGTTTTTTGCCTCTAGCAGCTTTTTCTGATCCTCAAACCTTTCAGTAATGTCAGTGGCAATGCCGATAAAACCAGAAACTTCCTCCGCCTGGTTTCTAAGTGCCGTTACAATAAGTTGAACGGGGAATTTGGATCCGTCCTTTCTTACGTAGGTCCACTCCCTGGACTCGTGGTTACCCTGTTTGGCAAGTTCCACTAATGTATCAAACCCACTGATTTCCCGGCCAAACAGTTCGGTCAACTCGGTGCTCCGTTTCAGTACTTCTGCTTCAACATGAATTAGTTGGGGTGTCTGTAGCCCTACCATTTCTTCGGCTGAATATTGTAGCATTAGCTCTGCGCCACGGTTGAAGTGGGTAATTGTTCCATTCTTGTCTGTGCCAATGATGGCGATGGGGCCGGTATTAAAGATGGCATTTAGCTCTTCGTTGGCTATATGAAGTGCTTCCTCAGCCAGTTTTCTGTCGGTAATGTCTTCTATCATTCCATATCGCTTCACACAACGCCCGTCAGCAAACTCAGCCTCTCCGATAATTCTTAGCCACTTTTGGTTCCCCTTGGCGGAAATTACCTCTAGGTCGAGGTCATAGGGTTTGCCTGTTGTTGCAAGTTCTTCAGTGGCCGCCAGCAGCTTGTTTCTGCTTTCCTGCCCATAGTAGTTGATGATAGCGTCTTTGTCGGGCCGGGTGCCCCGGGGGAGGTCAAAAATATCATTGGCAATGTCGTCCCAGATGGTGATCCCCCGGTCAATATCAAACTCCCAGGTTGACACTTTTGCTATTTGATTCGTTTTTTCCAGAATGTATTCAATTCTCTTTTTTTCAACATCTCTGAGCTTTGACTGTGTTATGTCGGCCGTGTACATCAGCAAGCCACCAATTTTTCCTTCGGAAATATACCAGGGACGAACATCCCAGGTAATCCATTGCTCAGTGCCGTCAGCTCTTTTAAAATATGCCTCCTCACAAGTGTTAATCGCTCCTGCCAGGCATTCCTGATGTATCTTCTTCCAATCATCCCCGATTTCCGGAAAAATTTCGTAGTGTGAGTGTCCAAGAATGTCCCGACCCGACAGGCCGTAGTCGTCTATCCATTTCCTGGACGCAGCCATATAACGAAGTTCAGTGTCGAACATCGCTATGGCATTGGGAGATTGATCAACAAAAATTTTGTTTCGCTCGTTGCTGGCATTTACCTCCCCTTCAACTCTCTTTCGCCAGGAAATGTCCCTGATGGCTGCCGACACGAACATGCCCTCCGGCAGCTCTATAGGGCTGATGCTAATCTCAACCGGAAATTCAGTTCCGTTTTTTTTCAACCCAAAAAGTTCAAGTCCTTCGCCCATGGGTCTGGCGTGAGGATTGGCAAAGAACCCAGAGCGCTGACCGGGGTGCGCTTTTCTGAAGCGTTCCGGGATCAGTATTTCTATTGGTTTGCCAACCAATTCATCCCTGGTGTAGCCAAAGAGCTTTTCACTCATGGAATTGATCATGTTGATAGCGCCAGTTTTGTCCACCAACACGATGGCGTCCGGAGCACTTTCGAGCAGGCCTCTGAATTTCATTTCTGAAGCCTTTATTTCCTTTTCAAGCTTTTTAGTAGATGATATATCTGCGACATGTACGAAAAAGCCCATTACTTCACCGTTTTGAATGTCGGGATAGTAGTTGGCCTGGACATTGCGTGTCTCCCCGGACGGCTTGGTTATCTCTCGTTCAAAATGCTGCGGGTTCCCTTTCAGTACCTCGGCAATAAAGGGCTGGTTTTTCCCATAAAGAGGGCCGAGGAGCTCCTGCATTGTGATTTTGTCAACCATTTGCTCACGGCTTTTACCAAACCATTCCCGATACGCTTTATTGGCAAATCGGCAGACTTCATTTTTGTCCCAATAAGCGAGCATTGCCCCGATATGGTCGGCAAACTGTACTCCAAAATCGATGCCCCGCTGTGCATCATGATTTGATGACTTATTTAACATGAATGCTTTTTATTCACCCAGTTTCTGTGCGAAAACCAGTATCTTAAAATATTGAAAGCCTCAATAGGAACCTAACCAGAAGTGTAGGACAGAAGAATATTTCGGTAATACACTGACTATTGAGGGGGATGGGAGTTAAATATAGGAAAGACACTCCTATTTTACTTATTCAAGTACCGATTTGCCAAGATTCACCGATTCCCTGCTTAAGCGGCATCTTACATATTAAGAGGTTTTTACCAGTCGGCACCAGGCTTTCGAATGTGTATTGACGGCATTTTGTTACTTTGGTGAGCGTAATTCAATGTGGTATGGAGTCAAATTGAAAACCTATGATAATGAGTCGGTCGCCGGTAGCAAACGCCCTGCTGTTTAGCAACAGGCCACCCGAATTCTCAGATCACACGCTTTGCCAATATATGGGAAGCAAAGGGGCGGTGGTTCCCGCACACATCACAGGATTGGGAGTAGCGGTGGTAATGAGCGGCAAGGCAACGTTTCGGATTAATAGGGAGTTGATAGCAATAAACGAGGATAGCTTTCTGGTGGTTAACAAAGGAAGCGAGCTGTCTTTTGAGCTGGAACGGGACGATACCCTGGTCGCCTTGCTGTACTTTGACGCAGCGCTTTCGAAGCTGTTATACAACGGGCTGCTGATAAGCAGCAATGAAACCGCCGGTTCGTCGGCAGTCGGTAAAGAGGACTTTTCGCTCGTGGAGCACGTGCATTTCATGAATGCTTCGCTCAGAGAACAGTTTCAACTTCTGATGAAGCTTGGAAACAGTTGTGCCTCTTTTCACTCATTAAAAGCTGATATGGTTGTGCGATCTATACTGGATAGCTTGATAAGCGAAAATCAGAACGCCCTTCAAATCTCGGAGAAGCTCAAAGTTGTGAAAACAGTCACAAAAATAGCACTATACAAGCGATTGGCGATAGCCAGGGAGTGGATGGAGAGTAACCATCAGCAGGGAGTTGACTTACAACAAGCAGCTGATGTAGCTATGCTGGGCAAACAGCATTTCCTCAGGCTTTTCAAGCGGGCCTATCAAATTACACCTCATCACTTTTTGACCAAAACGAGGTTAGATATGGCAGAAAAACTATTGATAGAGACGGATTTGGCCGTTTCTGAGATTTGCCGGGCTGTAGGCTTCGACAGCATTCCTTCGTTTACTAGTCTGTTCAAAAGAACATATGGCGAAGCACCCGGGCGTTACCGGCGACAAATGAGGCTGCACTAAAATTCTCCATTTTCGATAAGCCGGAGGGAGTTGGTGAAACTAGTTTTGAAGAAAAAAACGCAATAAGATGGAAAGAGATCAATGGAGTCAGTTCAAGCTGAGGGTAAACATCAACGCCCCGGCAGATAAAGTTTATAACTCCTGGGCAACACCCGGCGGTTTGGAGAAGTGGTTTTTGAGAAAAGCCTTGTTCAGGGACAAGGCTGGAAAGGCAAAGTCAGAGGACACACCTATTGAACAAGGCGACACGTATGAGTGGTATTGGCACGGCTATCCCGACAGTGTGGTAGAGAAAGGGACAGTACTGAAAGCCAATGGTAAAGACCTTTTTAGCTTTACTTTTTCTATGAAATGCCCGGTTACTATCAATATGTACGAAGAAGCTGGCGAGTTGATTGTTCAACTGGTCGAAAGCGGGCTGCCTCTGGACGACGACACAGCGATGAAACATTTTGTGGGTGACTCAAGGGGTTGGATTTTTTACCTGGCGAATTTAAAGTCGGTGCTGGAAGGAGGGCTGGACTTGCGAAATAAAAGGATGGAACTCACGAACGTCATTACAGCTTGACCCCAGACTTTGGAGCTATATTTCCGAACAGCGTGAAGAGGATTGACAGCTAAAGATAATACCGATTCATAGCTACAATTGACCTATACTTAAAGTAGCTTTGCGCCACAAAATGGCTAACTAACTGCTTTTAAGTATGGGCCTTAACTCCATTCGCCGAATTTACGATCACACCACAGAATACAACATCGTTGCGCTTGAGGAGTGCCGGGCCATTTTGCTCTCCCAGTTTCCCTACATGAGCGAAAAGGAAGCTGATGAGTTGCTGCAAGATGCAGGAGAACACGCTGTAAAACCCTACCGATCAATCGTGATCATAGCTGAAGGCAGAGACAAGCAGGTTATGGGAGTTGCCATCGCTTCTCATTTCCTGAAGGATAACTTCATATTTCTCGACTTTATCGCCACCAATAAGCACCGCATAAGTGGGGGAATTGGCGGAGCCCTTTATGAGCGCCTGAGAGACGAAGCACACAGTATCTCGGCCATTGGGGTTTTCTTCGATTGCCTGACAGACAAGCGGGAGTGGGCTGTTGACGCAGCAGAGTACAGGCAAAACCTGGCCAGACTGAAATTTTATGAAAAATATGGAGCACGCCCTCTTGAGGGGTTTAGCTATGACCTGCGCCGTGACGACGAATCGTACTTTTATCTCATTTTCGACGGGCTGGGCAAGAAGGATCACTTGTCAGCTCAGCTTTGTAAGAGCGTTGTCTCAAGTATCCTGGAAAGTAAGGCAAAAGGGAAAGTTTCTGATGGATATATTGGCCAGGTGCTTCGCTCGATAAAAGGATCGATTGCGCTGCGACCTTTCAGGTATGTTAAATCTGAACCGGTAGAGTCTACAAAGGTGTCTGTCCCTGCCGATAAGCAAATAGCGCTGGTGGTAAATGAGGGGCACTTGATTCACCATGTGCGGGAGCGAGGCTATCTGGAATCGCCTGTGCGGGTTACTTCCATCCTGAAGGAATTGAAAAAGACTTCAATTTTTAAGGATACACCCGCCAAAGTGTACCCCGATAGCCATATTGAAGCAGTACACGAAAAACAGTACCTCAAGTTTTTGAAGAAGATTTGTGAGTGGATCGGCGAAACCACCACCATGTATGGTGACGTGTTTCCTATCAGAAACGCAGCCAGGCTTCCGAAGGACATTGAGCTTCAAATAGGCTACTACTGTATCGACACCTCTACACCACTTAATGCCAATGCCTACAAGGCTGCCAGAGGTGCCGTGAACTGTGCACTCACTGCAGCTGATGTTGTTTTGGGAGGCCAACCTATGGCCTATGCCCTCGTAAGGCCCCCCGGGCATCATGCCGAGCGGAAATATTTCGGTGGCTTTTGCTACCTGAACTCCAACGCAGTGGCGGCGCATTACCTGAGCAAAAACGGTAAAAAAGTGGTGATCCTCGATATTGACTATCACCATGGTAATGGCCAGCAGGACATATTCTATCATAGATCTGATGTTTTTACAGTCTCAATTCATGGCGATCCGGAATACGCCTATCCCAACTTCACCGGGTTCACTGACGAAATTGGTGAAGGAGAGGGAGAAGGGTTTAACCTCAATATCGCTTTGCCCAAGGGTGTAGAAGGACTGGCTTATCATAAGGCGTTGAAGAAAGCACTTGAGGCCATAAAAAAGTACAAGCCAGATTATCTCGTCATTGCTTTGGGCCTTGATATCGCCAAGGGCGATCCATCTGGCACCTGGTTGCTGTCACCAGACGACTTTGCGATAAACGGCAAAATGATTGCCGCACTCAAGCTGCCCACTTTAGTTATTCAGGAGGGTGGCTACAAGAACAAGGTGCTTGGTGTGAATGCCAGAAGGTTCTTTCAGGGGCTGTGGGAGGGGCGCTATTTGGTTAAATAACGGTATTTGTTGTAACAGGGGTTGTTTTGGTGCAAAAGCAGGGTTGGTCAATTCTTTGAGTAATTTTTATATTCACTGGCAAATATAGCAAAGCTTGCATGACCAAACCTGAAGTTTCGTTCTCAGGCCATCTTCCCAAACGACCGTCATCGGTAGTTCAGTGGCTCTACTACACGTTCGGCAGGAAGGCACTACCGAAGCATCTTTGCCCCACAGCCGACTACCGCAATTTGGAGCATTCCGGTGATGTGGGACAGTGGCAGTTGTTCCAGCGAACGAATCGAACTGAACTGGATGTCGACCACTTACACAACCCAATGTTTAAAGAGGAACGGGACAGGTTGAATAAGGAATATCAATTCATTGCTGACGCACTCAACGAAGGCCCCAATGCGTTTAATTTCGAGTACCACCCTGTTGACGAGGACTGGCTTTATATACAATTGGGAAAAAGTGGGCTAGAACTGGGCTACAGGGATGGATACTGGAGTATGGACTATTCATATATCCCACGAATGGAGCAATGGGATCATTGGCTGATGAGCGAGGGTACTATGAAAATGAACTGATGGTTTAGTGATGAAGAAGTGCGTAAAACACACCTGATCTTAGCTGATAATCTAAATCTGAGATGAAGGAGTTGATAGGGCCGATTTGCTTTTCTATCCCTGCGTATGAGGCAGGTAAATCCCGATAGTAAGTAAGCCATTTCATGTCCGATGCATTCAGGTGATAGACATTGCACCAGTTAAGATAGTCGGTAGACTCAGCAAAGTCTTCCAGTGACCGAAGAACCAGGAATAGGCACACTAGCGGCTTTTGTTCATCGAAATCTCTGTACTCATCGTCCACATAGAGCCTCCACGAATGTGCGTCAACCAAAAACTCCACCTCAAGAAGGCCTTCAGCGCCATTCGACAGACGCTTTACATTCATTTGATGTTCCCTGTTCAGTTCGACCAGCTTTTCAAGTTCGGGGTATTTCATTCTTTGAACTTCATTGCAGGAATCCAACCAATGACCCGCCTACTTTTACTGGCAGACCTTTCGTATAACGATCTGGGTAAATCAGCCCGGGCTTCTGTTATCACGAGGATCCAAGTCGCTTCATTTAACTTTTGCTCCCCGAGTTTTTTGACTTTTACCGGGTCGTCAAAATGAATGAAGGGAAGAAAATGACCTGCTCTGAGAGAATCCCTGATAGTTTTGCTCCGCTGCCCGAAGTAGGCAGAAGTGTTCCTGAGATCGTCAGGTGAAGCATACAGCACGGCGCTTTCAAGCGTTTCTGTGGTGCCCTGTTCAAAGTTTGGCATAGCCTTAAAGTAAAAACCACTGCCTATGAGGTCTATCGATGAAATAGGCTCTTTCAGCCCGGGCGGCCGGGCTTGTTTAAACACTGAAAAACGGGTGGTGTATGAATCGCAGCAGGGGTATTCAACTGTATAAACGGTGTAACTGTCTTTTTCTTTTGCTATGTCAAGCAGAGCTCCGTCGACTTGCATCATCAAATTGATGCGGCCGCCTTTATTCTCAAAGAATTTGGTGCGCATTCTGCCCATCAGGCCAGATTCGCCGGTATAAATCAGGTCGAGGTCATTATCGGCGTCGAAGTCAAAAAAGAAAAGGCTAGCAGTATCCAATGGATAATACCTTGGTGGCTCGGGAAAATCCGGATTGTAGTCTGGTCGCTGAAATTGTACCGAGTCGTCCGGCAGCAATTTGGCTAACACTGCCATTTTCTGATCGTCACTCAACGCTGAAGCAAGCTGCTGTCTCAATCCTGCTTGTGTTTCCAGGCTTTTAACAAGCTGCACCATCTGGGCATTACTTTCCGTGGAAATCAATGAAGCTAGCCACCAGCAGATAATAAACCATCTATTCATCATAAAAGTATCGCTCCAGTAAAATAGACCCTTTTTCTCCCTTCAACTCTAGCTCCAATTTGAGTTTTTTCTCATCGAACGACAGTCGACTAAACACTGGAGGCAAGATGAATGAACTCTCGTTGTCATAAGCCAACCCGAACAAGGGGCTATCGGAGGGATCTGCATATACCGCAATAATATTCAGTTGCTTATGCTTGTCAGCAACAATACCGAAATAGTTCTTTTCTGATGCTGGGAGCGGGCCGGTCACCTTCCATTTAACTGAGAGCTTTGAATTGGCAAATGTAGCTACTTGCGAATCTTCTTTATCTGCAAGGGTCAATTCATAGGGGGCAAATTCGCCCCATGGCTCATCGTTGTTTTCTTCTGCCAGGGAATAGAAGTTCGCCTTTACCGGAAATGTCGGCTCAAACTCATTGAATGCCTGGTCGAGAAACACTGTGCCACTTTCAGTTGAACAGGTGAAATAAAAATGACAACCCCCGGTAGGGCAGTCCATAATACCGTCTTCGAAATACCAGATTGTTATCTGTTCGTATTTTGGTGGCACCGCAAAGACGGCATTTTCCAAATCAAAAACACCGTACGACAGATCGTAGCTCTCAGGACTTTTGCACACAGCAGCCAGAACAAGACTATTCCGTAATCGGTCGTGAAACCTGAAGTCAACTTCCTTTTCCAGCTTGCCGTCCTTGTTGTACACAAAGTAGTGATACACCTGCATCTCTTCCATGTTCATCTGATCTCCCATTGTACCGACATATACCTTTTCTGATGCCTGAATAATGGTAGTGACGTTATAAGTAAAATTTTCAACTGTTAAAAGCTCTTGTCCATCCGCTTGATATAATTCCAATGGCTCATTGTCGCTGCCTCTGGTTTTGTAAAAACCACCATTAATGATTGGATATAGCTGAGCGGGCTGGGGATAAATAACTAAATTGTAGGATGGGCTGTAGAAGCCGTATCGGAACCTTTCAACAGGATCTTTTAATTCATCACCACTTAACGACCAGTCTCCTTCGAGGTCATCTGTTCCTGTGACCTGGGCCACCCGAATATATTGCGCCGACAAAGGATTTTCAATATCAAACCTGGGAACCTCAATTTCTGCGAAAGAATTGGGTACTACAAATTTGTTCTCTGTGGTTGAAAATACGCCGGACTTTTGGATGCCATGTTCCAGCTTAAACTTGACCTCGTGTTCTCCCCATTGTGGCCCGTAGTCTTTTCCCCATGAAACGTGACTAAAGTGGTGAGTGTAATGGGTATCGTCTATTTTTTCAATTCCATTTCGGTAAAACCCGATTTCAGGAACGGAGGGGTCTTCTGTGGCCGGTGAGTTAATGGTAATTGTGTTATCTGCATTTCTAGTCAATACGAAGGACTCCTTCATTTGAAGGCCGTAGCCGGTATTCGTTAAAAAATACAGGCAGTATTCCGATTCGTTCAGTGGATAGAGTTCCAGCGCAGGATAATCTCTTGCGAAGATGACTTCTTTTTGGGCCACATTGTCGAAAAGCCCAATCAGGCCATTCTTCACGATAAATGAGAACTCAGGCTGTAGCGCTGGCAGCACCAGGTTATAGCCACCGGCAATCCTTCCATCGTCGCCAGTCAACTCGTATTTTCCGTTTGCTTTGGCGAGGGTGTAGTTTTTTCCGTTGTAGTCGAGAAGGAGTGTTGAAGTCTGTGCTTTCATCGAGTGATTAGAATAACCAGCAAAGAGCGCTAAAAACAGCCAGGGCTTTTTCATTTCGTCAGAAACTAGGCACATACATTAAAATATTCACTAAGTTTAAAGATCAGCAATGAATTCAGAATGAGCAAGTTATATTGTATTATAATGACTGCCGTATTGATGATTGGAAGCCGTTCAGATGCGATTGGTCAGCATCCGGTAGTATTTAATGTGCTCGATTCAGATGGTGCCGTTTTCAATGGACGGAATCTTGAACCATTTGATGAATTGCAGCAGGGAGACACCGTGTTTGTTGCAAAGGATGGTTACCTGGCCCTAATCAGCAATTACTATCATGGTATTGAGTTGCACGGAGACACAACCTTTATTATTCCTTCATTTCAAGGGATATGGCTGGATGAGTCGTTGGAGAGGCCGCCACTGAGAAAGCTGCATCTTGAGGATCGATTAGCCCGGGGTGGGGCAGTAGAGCACGATATGCAATACCTGGAATTTCTATGGCCCGACAAGTGGCGGCATATGCCAGGAGAAAAACCATGCTTCAACTGGCGGCTGGTTGGTTACGATCAGGGTGATGGTGAGAGTTATGCCCTGTCTGTTAGTGATATTTTTGATGAAATGACGGTTCCTGTAGACACCGTTACCAGCACCATGCTTCAGCTTTCGCTCGATACCCTGCCCAACCTTTTTGAGGCAATGTCGACTGGCGGCGCATTTGCATTCAAAGTTAGCGCACTAAACCAGGGTGGTACGAGTTTTGAATCAGGTTTGACTTTTCACGTTGTTCAGAACTACCCAACAGTTTTCATGAGCCGGGTAAACCCCTGTATCGTGTCCAATGCGGTAGAGGCGGTTGCTATGGCGCTGTACTATGAGTACAACTTCGATACCTTTACCAGAGAAACAGCGGATTTTTATCGCCTCGCCTCCTCTCTCTCGAGTAGAGATGTGTACAGGAAGATTGAAAGGCATTTCCTGAGGAGAAAAAACTGGCGTTTTCGTGAACGAGAGTAGCCGTTTGGTTTCTCCGGAATTGGTCAAGGGTGAGAGGCTATCATATTTGTATTTGGTTTAATACTATGCCAAACAATTTGAACGCCCTATATTGACCAATCAATCAGCTCGCTATTTTTTTTCATGAAAAGAGGACTTTTCGGTTTTTTTATCTTTTTGACGCTGCACATTCCACTCGGTAGCTATGGGCAGGCAGTGAAGGGCGTCCTAACATATGCCGGAGAGGAAAGGTTGGCTTTGGACGGTGAATGGGCTTTCTATTGGAAGCAACTTCTGCCGCCAGGAGACGAGGCATTTGTCGCCACGGAAGCTCGCTACGTTAAACAAGTATCCTATTGGAATACCCACCCAGAGCTAAAGGAGCAGCTACCAGCGTTTGGCTATGCTACCTACCGGCTGGTTGTTGAGTCGACGCAGGACTACAGGGTCGCCGTGGAAATACCCGGCTTCAATTTGTCGTATGCACTTTTTCTCAACGGGGAACTGATCAGCAGCGATGGCGTGGTGTCCGATTCCAAAGACACCTATGTTCCCGACTGGACGGTCAGCATGAAAACCGTGATGCTGCATGAGGGCGAAAATGAAATAGTGGTTCAGGTGGCCAATTTTGATCACTCCAATGGTGGCTTTTTTAAACCGATCATTATCGGCGACCCCGATGTGCTTCCACACGAAAGAGACCTCAACCTCATCATCGAAACGTTCAATATTGGGGGGGTGTTTCTTGTCGGATGTTTCTTCGTTGGCCTGTTTTTCTATTTGGGTGAAGACAAATCATTCCTGTTCTACGGTCTGTTTGTTATTATGTACGCCTTGTATATCAGCAACTATGGCCAGTATGTGTTCGGTACAGTCTTTCCTGGGGTTCCATCCAGATTCAAGCTGAAAATCACCTACCTGACCATGTATCTGGCGTGGCTGTTTTACACACTTTTTCTGTGCGAACTGTTCAAGGAGGATTTTCATAAAATTGTTTCAAGGATTGCTCTCATTATTGCTGTTCCTCTGTGCCTTTCAGCATTGGTATTGCCCATGAGCATTTATACGCTAACCCTGGTTCCGTTCAGTGTTGTTGCTCTGGTGTATATCATTTATGGATTTTACATCACTTTGGTGGCACGAGTACGGAAAAGGGGAGGCTCCTTGTCTATTTTTTTAGGCTTGGCTCTCTGCACGTTGGCGATCGTGATTCTGTCGGCTTATCATTATAACCTGATTCTTACCAGGCCTAACGCCATCAGCGTGCTGTTTACGGCCACTTTTTTTGTCATGTCCTTTGCCTTTGCTGAGAAGATTGGTAAAGCCTTTAGTTCCGCAAGGGCGCTACAGCTTGAAACTGCTTCACAAAAACGGGAGATCGAAATACAGGCCAGAGAACTGAAGCAACTGGATGAAGCCAAATCAAGGTTTTTCGCCAATATCTCTCATGAGTTCCGCACCCCGCTTACCATGATTTTTGGGCCCGTGCGGGAGCTCTTACTAGCTGTTCACGATAGCCGCCCCAGAAAGTATTTGCAAACTATCCAAAACAACGCCAGCCGTTTGTTAAAGCTGGTCAACCAGATTCTGGAGTTGGCAAAGCTTGATGCCGGGCACCAAATGCTGGTGAAAGAGTATGTCGACGTCAGCAAATTCATTATCGAAACGGCTGAGAGCTTTCAACTGGAAGCGAAGTCAAACAGTATCAAGCTCTTGCTAAGGGCCAGCGATCAGATTTCAGGCTGGATTGATCCTGATGCGCTTGAAAAGATCGTATTGAACCTGTTGTCCAACGCATTCAAGTTTACGCCGGGCGGAGGAACTATTGCCCTGACGCTTTCTTTGGAAGGCACAAAAGCAAGGATCGATGTTGAAGATACTGGTATTGGCATACCACAAGATCAATTGTCTTTCATTTTCGACAGGTTCTATCATACAGAGAGTGACAAGCAGGCAAGCTCAGGTATTGGGCTTAGTTTGGTAAAGGCGCTGGTAGATCAGCTGAATGGTGAGATTACTGTAGAGAGTGAGCCGGGGGTTCGAACCTGCTTTAGGCTTCTCTTGCCCCTGGAGAAAGACGAAACCGAGGGCAGCTCCACAATTGGCGGTGCTACCACTGCTTCCGAAGAGATGGCAGGCGTAACCGAAAATGGGGAAACTCCCAGAATACTGGTGATTGAAGACAATGATGAGGTGCGCCAGCTTATTGCAGATGTCTTAAGCCACGATTTTGAAGTGTTATCTGCCTCCAATGGAACCTCAGGCATCGCAACAGCCATTGAGCAAACGCCTGATGGAATCATCTGCGATTTGATGATGCCTGGTGTTGACGGGTTTGAGGTGTGTGCGCAATTGAAACAAAACGAGAAAACCAGTCACATTCCCATTGTGATGCTGACCGCCAAAGCCGACAAGGAAAGTAAAATAAAGGGGCTGGAGACGGCGGCCGACGACTACCTGACCAAGCCGTTTGATCAGAAGGAGCTCATTGTGAGGCTTAGGAACCTGCTGGAGAGCAGGCGGCAGCTCATGCATAAATACAGTCAGCAAACGATGCTGAAGCCCCAGGAGATTGCGGTCTCATCCATCGACAAGGTTTTCCTGGAAAAGGTGATTGCAGCGGTTAACACCCACCTGGCTGATGAAGGCTTTTCAGTAGAAGAACTCAGCAGGGAGGTGGGCATGAGCAAAAGCCAGCTCAACCGCAAACTACAGGCCTTGATTGGCCAAACACCCAATAAGTTAATAAGAAGTTTCAGGCTGCAACAAGCCTATGAGCTATTGGAGAAGAACGCTGGCTCAATAGCTGAAATTGCCTATATGACCGGCTTTTCCAGCCCCAACTACTTCAATGCCGTGTTCAAAGATGAATTTGGCATAGTGCCGGGACAGGTCCAACGCAATAAAGCTGATTAGAGAATCAATTCGTACTCCTTTCTTCATTCCTGTCAGTAAGGCAATTTTTGTTTCGAAAAAACCCTGCTTATTCTGGAAATATCCTTCTTCGCTTCAAAACCTTAAGCATTTGCATCAAAACCTTAAGCTGAAGAAAATGCTAATACTGAGCTTTGAGACTGAATTAAAACGCATCCAAATTCAGCTCTATGAAAGTCAGAATGATCTTCGCCCTTTTGGTACTCGCTGTTGTAAGGCCAACCTGGGCTCAGTTTAATGAAGACGCAGTCAATAGCATCGTCATCAACGAGACCTCAGCCGGTGGAGTGAGTGACTGGGGCGACTACGACAATGATGGCGATCTGGATTTGGTCATTGGCTCCTTTGGTTTTCTTTTCGTGGAGTTATATATCAATGAGGGCGGCACTTTTACACTCTCAAACCCTGGTATCTTTAGCACCAACGGTGGCAATATTAAATGGGGGGATTACGATGGAGATGATGACCTCGACTTACTGGTTACTCGTTCCAGGTCATTTTCCGACGATTATTTACTGAAGCTGTATGAAAATGAGGAGGGTATTTTTACAGATGTAACCAACGAGGCGGGCTTACCGACCTCGCTTTCCCATTTTGGAAGTTGGGGCGATTTTGACGGCGATGATGACCTCGACCTGGCGGTGATCGCCACAAAAGACGGCAAAATCAAAGCCATTATTTATGAGAACAATAGTGGTGTTTTTACGGACATTAATGCTGCACTGCCTGAAGCGGAAGAAGGCACAGTAACCTGGGCGAATTTTGATGAATCAGGAGACCTGGAACTGTTGGTTACAGGTTTCAATCGAACGGCATTCAAAACGCAAAGTAGCATTTTCAAAAGAGTGGATGGTGCGTTTGAAGACTCCGGCGCCGGGCTCTCCGGTGTTATGTACAGCTCAGCCAGTGCAGGCGATTTTGATGGAGACAGCGACCTGGATATTATTCTGACAGGTTCTGCCAATAGCCTCGCCACCCACCCGACAGGGGTGCCCAAATCTTTCATCTATCGGAATGATGATGGAGCCTTCACGGCCCTAAGCGCCGGGATTAGCGACGTGATGTATGGATCCTCTGATTGGGGTGATTACGACGATGATGGTGATGACGACCTTATTGTGACAGGACTGACAAACTACCTGGAAGGGGAAGCCATCAGCAAAATATACCAAAGCAATGGTGACGGGACTTTTGCTGACGTGGAAGCGCTACTTCCGTCAACCATTTTTGGAAATGCGCAATGGGGCGACTATGACGGCGATACCGATCTTGATTTTGTTCTCATTGGGCAACAATACATTTATGACGACCTGCCGGTCAGAAAGGTTTATACCAACATGCTATTGCCAGAAACGTCAATCGACCTGGTCACAATCAATGAAAACATGCCGGTAGGCACTGTCATTGGTGAATTGACTACCGTTCCGGCAGGAGACTATTCCTATAGCTTGGCAGCCGATGTGGCGGACAACACATCTTTCGTTGTGGAGGGAAGCCAACTTCTGTCTAAACTGATTTTTGACTATGAGTCACAAAGTAGCTACTTAATAACGGTTGAGGCCTCTATTGATGGTGAAATCACGCACAGCCAATTGCTGGCGATAGAAATAAACGACCTGAACGAAGCGCCATCGTTCATTCAACTGGATAATCTTGCGGTCAACAGATCGGTGGGAAATGGAGGGCTTGTAGCGACGTTATCCGCCAATGACCCTGATGCAGATAATGAGCACGAATTCGCACTTACAAGCGGCGAAGGTGACGATTTCAATAGCCAGTTCAGCATTGCAGGCAATATGCTGATTGTCGACAGTCCCGGAAGCCTTTCAGCGGGAGCCTACAGCATTCGCATAAAGGCAGTAGACCAGGATGAGGCCGCCGTTGAGCAAGGCTTGGTCATTGACGTGATTGATGACATTCCCTGGACATTCGTGCGCAATGACCTTGCCTCCGAAGTTCTCGAAGCGATGACTTTCACCGACGCTGATTGGGCGGACTATGATGGCGATGGCGATCAGGACTTGCTCATCGTTGGAACAGATGAATCAAGTCAGCCGGTGGTAAGAATATACCAAAACGATCTGGGCACTTTTGTTGATACCGAAGCCAGCTTGCCAATATTGTTGGCCGGTGCTGCGAGGTGGGGCAAAAGAACAGCTGATGGATATGCTGACGTCCTGCTGACAGGCTCAGTCGACGGAGTTCCCCAAACAGAGGTTTATCATTACGAGAATGGAGGGTGGAATAAGACTGCCAGCGACTTTGTAAGCGTAGGCGATCTCGGATCAAGTTATGTCGATTGGGCGGATTATGACCAGGATGGTGACCTGGATGTGGTGTTGACAGGGTCTACCGCCAGCAGTATAAAGTACTCAAAAATCTATCGAAACGATGAGGGAACCTATATCGACATTGAGGCTACTCTGGCCGTGGTGTCGGATGGAATTGTAGAGTGGGGCGACTATGACGGTGATGGTGATCTGGACCTGGCTTTGGCTGGTGATGGCTGGTTTGAATTTGTCGGCAAGGTTTACAGAAATGATGGTGGACAATTCGTCGACATTGGGGCTGACATCACACCCGTAGGTGTTAGCTCCCTGCGGTGGGGTGATTATGACAATGATGGTGACTTAGACTTATTGCTTCACGGCATTGATACTGATTGGGTCACTCATACCTACATCTACGAATATGACGGCAACAGCTTTGTAGAAACTGAGCTCTTTCTCGGCTTCGGAACCAGTTACGTAGACTGGGCAGACTACGATCATGATGGTGATTTCGACATCATTGCCACAGGCTCATTGGTGGAGTCGGAAAACATTACTACCCGTGTTTTTGAAAACAATGACAAGGCTTTCTCCGATTTGCTGATGGATTTGCCGGGGGCAATCCTTGGCCAGGTGCAATGGATCAATATTGATAGCGACCTCGACCTGGACTATCTGATAACAGGGTTCAATGGCAGCAATGTCATTTCTGAATTATATCTCAACCAGCTCCTCTCCAATCAGGCGCCTGCCGACTTACTGCTTGACAATGCTCATCTCATACAATCTGCAGGTTTACAGGCCCTGGTGGGTAGTTTTTCGGTGGTTGATCCCGACGAAGCAAATGCGCATACCTATTCGCTAGCCACTGGTGAGGGCGATGAACACAACGACCTATTTGCTGTGGCTGACAATAACTTGCAGGCACTGGATGCCAGGGCATTACCAGCGGATACCTATACCGTAAGGATAATGGCCGACGATGGGCACGGAGGACAAATTAAAAAGGCATTTGAAATAACCGTGGAGGATGATATCGCACCTGTTGCTGTGGCCAAAGACATCGAGGTAGCCCTGGCGGAAGGCGGCACCACAACAATAGACCCTTCCATGGTTGACAATGGAAGCATTGACCCGGCAGGAGGGGAGGTTAGTTTTTCACTAAGCCAAACGGCCTTTTCCTGTGACAACATTGGACAAAACGTAATATCCTTTACAACAACAGATGGGGCTGGCAACAGTTCCTCGATAGACTTTACTGTCACCATTGTGGATGACTCACCTCCCGTTTTGAAGGTACGGGAAGCTGTCATATACCTTGGGAATGAGGGCGCTGCCACCCTGTCTGTTGTTGATATTGACAATGGGAGCACCGACAATTGTGGCATTGCACTTAGTTTGAGCCGGACAAATTTTGCATGTGAGGACCTTGGAGAAAAGGAAGTGACAGTGACGGGGAAAGACCCCGCTGGCAACACAGTTACCGCTGTGGTGAAGGTTCAGGTGTTGGACACCATCGCACCAGTGGTCGCTGGACACGACATAACAGTATACCTCGATGGAGATGGGGTATCAGCAGTGGCTGATATAGCTATCGACTTTGGGACGACCGACAACTGCGGGCTTGACGCTCTCTACCTGGACTGGCCTTCTGATTTCATTGACTGCGGACAATTAGGCGACCATTTGGTAGATTTAGTTGGCGTTGACAAAAGTGGCAACACCACCGTGAAAGAGATAACCATGACTATAGCGGACAACCAACCTCCAAACCTTTTTACCAAGTCACTTACTGTTACACTGGATGAGGTTGGGCAAGCCGAAATTACCGTTGATGAAATAAATGACGGGAGTTATGACAACTGCTCAACGGCCGAATACACGCTGAGCAGGACAGTTTTTACCTGTGAAGACCTTGGGACGACGACAATAGAATTCACAGGTATGGATGCTTATGGGAACACATCGTCGCAAACTGTAGAACTAACCGTAGAAGGCGCCTGCAACGAATTGCTGGGAGCTAAGGATGCGTTGGCAGCAGACGTTATCGTTTATCCAAATCCGGCTACAGATTTTATAATGTTAAGGTCTGCGAATGGCAGTGGCTTTGATAATGGCGAGGTGTACGTGTATGACCTTACCGGCATGCCTGTCGTTAAACAAACAGTCAGGGCAGGCGAAGATGAGGTCAAACTGTCTGTTATGGGCTTACCAAAAGGTGTATACCACCTTATATTCAAGAAATACAACAGCAGCGATAGTTCACTGAGAACCTCATTTATCAAGCACTAGGTGTGAAACACTTCTTTGGTTAAGAATGGGTTAATTCAAGCATAAATAACACTTTTGGTCTAAAGAAAATGAGGTCTCTCTTTCATCTAAAGCTATACACTGAGATCATTTAGTACATTCTTGTTTGCTAAAACGTGCCATCTGCCATACTTTTGACTACCAGTCTTTGCAAGTAAGGTTATTTTTTTGGCTTCAATCAGTTGTGTATTTTTCCTATATATTTGAATGAGGCGTTCATTCATGAAGTATCTGCTGTTTTCCCTTTGTTTGGCCCCTTTGTCCTGCCTTGCGCAAAGCGTCGATTTTTCAATCGATTTTTCGGAAGGTTGTGTTCCGCTGACAGTCAATTTTACTGACATATCCACTGCAAGCCCCATCACAGACTATCAGTGGACTTTTGGCAATGGTAACAGCTCTGTGCTTCAAAATCCCAGCGCAGTATATACCGGCGCTGGCACATTTCAGGTGACATTGGTGGCCAAATCCGGCGCCGCTACGTTGGGGACTAAAACGATGGACATTGTGGTACATGACAAGCCTTCCATTGATTTTTCGTTTTCCCCTGTGGAAGGGTGCAGCCCGTTGCCAGTGTCTTTCGTTGCTGAGAGCCTCACAGCAGGGAACACCCTGCAGTCTTTCGAGTGGGTTTTTGGAGATGGGAGCTCCAGCAACGAGGAAGCACCTACGAACACTTACCAAAGCCAGGGCGACTACTCTGTTACACTTGTGGCAAAAGACCAGTTTGGCTGCGAAAGCACTGTTTCAAAAAGTGCTATCATCAAAGCATTCGGGATTAAGGCAACCATCGGAGCTGATAAGACCGTTTTGTGTGAAACGCCAGCACAAGTGAGCTTTAGTGCGGCTGTGACCGGCTCAGGTGTGACCGGCACAGGTGCGGCCGGCACAGGTCAGAACATCGGTTACAAATGGGACTTTGGCGATGGCAGCACCAGCACAGCCCAAAACCCGCCCCATACCTACTCAACCGCAGGCGATTATAAGGTGACAATGACAGCAACTGACGAAAAAGGCTGCCAGGATAGTCAGGAGCTTTCAGTTGTAATCGGCAGCGGTACTGGGATCTCTTTCACAGCGTCTGCTTCTCAGACTTGTGTTGGCAACCAGGTTTACTTCATAGAAACATCTGACAAGACGATACTTTCCCGGCACTGGGATTTTGGAAACGGGAAGACGTCCGATGCGGCTTCTCCGGTCACCACCTTCAGCGAGCCGGGCAAATATCAGGTAGTGCTCACGGCCCAGCTACAAGGGCAGGCTTGTGAAGCAAAAACAGTGAAAGAGATCATCGTGGGGGCAGACGCAGCACCGTCGTTTACCGCCCAGCAAAAGTGCTCACTTCAAATTCAGTTTTCGAATAGCTCGACCAACAGCACCCGATGGAGTTGGAACTTTGGTGATGGAATGACATCGGAAGATGAGTCGCCCATTCATGCTTACGCCGCTCCGGGGTTGTACCAGGTAACTTTGACCAGCTATAGCAGTGCGGGCTGTGAAGCATTGCTAAGTCAGGAAGTTGAGGTGGTTCATATCGTCAATACAAAGATTCTTCCCGAAGACCAGCAAAGCTGTAGCGAAATTTCGCTGTCGGGCTGCGCACCGTTCACGCTTCCGTTTACTTCTGCAACAGAGGCAAGTGAAAGCTACTCCCTACTCTGGACTTTTGGCGACAATACGTCGACCACCGAAGCCAACCCTACACATGTTTTCGATCAGCCCGGAAACTACGAGGTTGTGTTACTGGCGACAAGCGCATCTGGTTGCACGAGCCGGAAAGAAGTGGCCGTGGTGGTGTCATCCACAGTGCCTACAGCGGCCTTCACTGTCAGCAAGCAAGTTGTTTGCGCCTGGGAACCGATCAACTTCACAAGCGAGTCCCTGAATGCTACTTTTTATTGCTGGGACTTTGGTGATAGTACAGGGACTATTGAAGAGAACCCGATACATAGTTATGAACGACCGGGGTTGTACACGGTGAAGCTAAAAGCAAAAAATGCCGGTTGTGAAGACGAGATTGTTAAAACAGAGCTAATAGAGGTATTGAACCCTTTTGTTGATTTTGACTTTTCGAAAAGCTGCAACGATCCTAACATGATCAGTATCAGCAACTTTTCAAGTGACTACGATGGCATCACATGGGAATTTGGTGACGGCACTAAGAGCAACGAAATAGCTCCATCGCACACCTATCCAGGCCGGGGCACTTATACATTGAAAGCTACCGCATTCAACAATGAAACGTCCTGCGTGGTATCGGTCGAGCAGGGAGTAAGCATTTACAACGTTCGGGCCGACTTTTCCACCACCGACACCACGATTTGCAAAGGTATTCCTGTTCAATTTAATGATGCATCAATCGATGCCGAGCATTGGGTCTGGACGTTTCCTGATGGCACCAGGTCGGATGTCACCAACCCGATGCAAACCTATTATGATGCCGGGTATTTTGGAGCAGAGTTGACTGTTACTGATCCCGACGAGTGTACATCGACCATAAAAAAAGAGGATGTCATCAGGGTATTGGACATCGATGGCGCATTTAGTTTTATTACAAATAATAAATGTGACTCTCTCGTAGTTAACTTCAAAGACTTCTCCAGAGGATCCCCCGGCATAGTCGCCTGGGAATGGGATTTTGGGGATGGCGGCTCGTCCACATCGCAAAACCCCGTACATGCCTATTACGGCGAGATGAACTACAATATCGGGCTGACACTGACAAATACTGAAGGCACGTGCTCAATATTCAGAGAAAACGTTATTTCGTTTGTTAAGCCTGTTCCCAGGTTCATGACGGAAGCCGATGCGTATTGCGTGAATGATACGTTGACGTTAGAAAACATATCGATGAACGCCGTCAGCTATAGCTGGGAACTCGGAGATGGCAGCACATCCACTGAGCTGGGGCCGGTTGTTTCTTACAACACGCCGGGCAGTTACACCATCAAGCTTCTTGCGCAGGACGTTGATGGATGCCTGAGCAAAGAACCAGCGATCAAAGAAGTCATTGTTGCGCAGCCGCAGGCTAAGTTCGAGGCTGTCAATACTTTTACCGAATGCCCACCGCTGATCACTACCTTTCAGGATAAGTCGGGCGAGGGCATTGCCTCTTACCAGTGGGATTTCGGCGATGGGCAAACATCGGCACTGGCCCAGCCGGTGGTGACTTATCTCATTCCGGGCGACTACTCAGTGTCACTTTCTGTAGTTGATGAGTATGGCTGCATGAGCACCGTTACAAAAGACACCATCGTCAGTGTAGGCGGCCCCTATGGTTCACTTGACTTTGATAGTTTGAGCACTTGCGAAGGTTTTGATATACTGTTTGAAGCGCATGGCACCAACACATCGACTTATAGATGGGATTTTGGTGATGGTGACGTGGTGGATACACAAAGTAACTCTATAAACAGAGCATACGATGAAGCTGGGAACTATTTTTTAAACCTGGTCTTCATCAATTCACAAGGCTGCACTGTGCCCTATCAGGTGTCACCTGCCATCGCCGTGGCACCCGGGCCCGAGTCTGACTTTACAATCAGTGAAATGTACCCTTTTACCCATGAGGAAGTGGTCGTCTCTGTAACGGAGGATTCAGATAGTCTGGCGTACTTCTGGCTAGTAGACGGCATAGAGTGGGAGGGGAATGAAGTGGCCGTTTCCTTCGAAAACTATGGAGACAACGATGTGACGCTTTTTACAAAAGACACCGTGGGATGCGGCTCTGCTGTTGTCCATTCGTTTTTTGTGCAAGAGGAAGTCACCGATCTCCCCAATGCATTTTCTCCAAACAACGACAGTTTCAATAATTCTCTTTACCTGCCTGGCGTGGAAAACGGCTTATGGACACTTGAAATATACTCCCGGTCGGGCACCCAGGTCTTTCGCATGGAAAGATACGCAAATGACTGGGAGGGAGGAGAACTGGCTGCCGGTGTTTACTTCTATCAACTTGCCAACGAGCTGCGGCCTGAAAAAAAGATGAAGGGCTACCTTCACCTTGTCAGGTAATACTGAAGGTGGGCGGTAAAGGCGCTGCCCTGTTATACTCTACTGCCGTGAATCACTGTTAGCAACCTCTTGAATTTTTCTTTTGCGCTTTCTGAACTAAAAGCTAAAGCTTGCGTTAACAAAAATGTTAAACAAAAAAGTAAAGAGCTTTCGTTCATGAAAATCGAAGAAGCACAGACTGAGCATGTGATCAAAGAGAAGGCCAAAGAGCTTTTTTTTAAGAAAGGGCTGATCAAAACGACTACCCAGGAAATTGCTGACGCTGCTGGGGTGAACAGGGCTTTGATTCATTACTACTTCAGGTCGAGGGAGCATATGCTGAGTATTCTGCTGGACGAAGCGATGGAAGAAAAGCGGGAACGGGTAAAAAGCATTCTTTCATTCGACCTGCCATTTAGGGAAAAGATAGCCAGGTACATCGATGCGATCATTACTTACAACATGACGTATCCATATCTTGAAAACTTCATCATCAGCGAAACGGTGAGAAACAAGGATAGAACCGAAGCCTACTGCGCCAGGAACCAATCCCGATCAAGTGACTTGATTCGTGATCAGTTGGCCGAGGAAATCCAGCAAGGCAGGCTGGCACCCGTTACACCCGAACATTTTTTGGTTAACCTTATTGCGTTATGCAACTACCCAATGCTGGCTAAGCCTATTTTGAGAACGATTCACGGCATGACGGAAGAGGCTTACCACGAATTTTTGCTTGAACGAAAACAGGTCATCTACATGACAATTTTTAACGAAGAAATGCCATCAGTTAGCTAATGACTTCTTCTTCAACCAGTAACTTATTAATAAACTTTTAAGAACAAATTTGAGTATGCAGCTTTTTCTACGGAAAGCACATTTGTTTCAAAAAACATCCATCAGGATGTCGATGCTGACACTTGTGTTAGTTTTATTGAATACCACTTTATCGCTGGGCCAGAGTGGCGACCCGCTGGAGGTTGCCACGCTTGACAAGGTGGTGGAATATGCCCTGGCTCATCAGCCCAATGTGCAGCAGGCCCAGATTGACGAGGAAATTACGGACAAGGCCATCAAAGGGAAGCTGGCCGACTGGTATCCTCAAGTCAATTTCACCTATAACTATCAACGTTTTATTGACTTGCAAGCAAGTGTAATTGGAGGGAACGTGATTCGGTTTGGGGTTAACAATACCTCATCAGCGCAGTTCAGTGCTACCCAGGCTGTGTTCAACAGAGATGTGCTTCTGGCTAGCAGCACTGCTTCTCAGGTGCGAAGTCAGGCCGGCCTCAATACCAGCCGCAGTAAGATTGATGTGGTGGTGAATGTAACCAAAGCTTTTTATGACGCATTGGCCATGATGCAGCAGATTGAGGTAAACGAGGAATCGATCGTTAGACTGGAGCGCAGCCTGAAGGATGCCCAAAGCCGGTATAATTCGGGTGTGTCGGATAAAACGGATTATAAAAGAGCCACTATTTTGCTGACCAACGCCAAAGCTTCTTTGAAGACGAATCAGGAGCTGCTTAAGTACAAGCAAGAGTACCTGAAAACGCTGATGGGCTATCCGCTTGATCAGAACCTTCCGGTGCAATATGATCCGCTTTTGATGGAACAGGAAATAGCTCTCGATACAACCCAGGAGGTGAACTACGCTGATCATATCGATTTTAAGATTATGCAGTCACAGAAAAACCTTCAGGACGCCAACGTGAAGTACAGCAAATGGGCTTTTTTGCCTTCTGTTAGCCTGTTTGGTAACTATAATCTTAACTATCAAAACAATAACTTCAGCGATTTGTACAACACAAAGTATCCATTTTCTTTTGTTGGGGCTTCGCTGGCGCTGCCAATCTTACAAGGAGGTAAGAGGTTAGTGAAAATTCAGGAGGCTAATTTGTCGAACAGTCGATTAGACCTTGGACTGAAAAACCTGAAGAGTAATATCAATACTGAGTACACCAGGGCACTGGCGTCCTACAAAAGCAATCTGGCACTCTATCAGGCACAAAAGGACAATGTTGAACTTGCTGAGGAAGTCTATGACATCATTCAGCTTCAATATCAAAGTGGTGTAAAAACCTACCTTGAAGTCACGATCGCAGAGAGTGACCTGAGAACAACCCGTATCAATTATTACAATGCCCTGTACATGGTGCTTGCCAGCAAAATGGATGTGCTGAAAGCCCTGGGCCAAATCAATTATTAATTCTTTAATTACTCAACCATACATGTCAGTGAATAAAATTTACATCTTTTTTGTCTTTGGCTTACTGCTAATCGCCGCAGGATGCGGAAGTAACAATCAACAGGGAGGGCCAGCACGGGGCCCGGTAGCAGTCACCGTGGAAGAGGTCAACTACACAATCGCACCTTTTTATGAAGAATACCCGGCTACTGTGAAGGCTTTGCAGGAAGTTGAGCTTCGTCCACAGGTGAGTGGTTATATCACAGGAATCTTCTTTAAAGAAGGTGACAAAGTAAAAAAAGGGCAGAAGCTCTACACCATCGATCAGCAGCAGTCGCAGGCGGCGTATAGCCAGGCGCTGGCGAACCTGGCTGTGCAGGAGGCCAATCTCGACAAAGCAAAAAAGGATTTTGAAAGATACAAAGAGCTTGAAAAAGACGATGCGATTGCCAAGCAGCAGGTAGATTATGCTGAATCGGCCTACACTTCAGCCAAGCAACTTGTAGAAGCAGCGAAAGCCACTGTAAACAGCGTGCAAACCAATGTGCGCTACTCAACGATTGTGGCGCCATTTGACGGAACCATTGGCATTTCAGCAGTGAAGCTTGGTGCGTCGGTAACGCCTGGCCAAACGCTGCTTAACACTATTTCTTCCGATGATCCCATGGCAGTGGATGTAGTTATAGATCAAAGCAAAATCAGTGGCTTTAGCCAGATATTGGCGAAAGGCAGTGATAACGCAGCCGATTCCGCTTTCAGACTGGTGCTTGACAAGTCTTTGTACCCGCATTTTGGAAAGCTAAGCTTTATCGACAGGGCGGTAGATCCGCAAACGGGCACCATCAAAATTCGGGTGGAACTGCCAAATCCTGAGCACATGTTGCGCCCGGGCATGAGTGGCAGCCTGCAAGTGTTGTCGAACGTGTCCGGCAAATCCATCACCATACCTTTCAAAGCCGTTACAGAGCAGCTGGGCGAATTCTTTGTCTATGTGTCCGACGGTAGCAAGGTGTCGCAAAGGCGGGTGAAACTGGGGAAACAAATTGGCAGCAACGTTATCGTTGCCGATGGTTTGAAGCAAGGTGAGGTAATTGCGGTAGAGGGTGTGCAGAATCTTAGAGAGGGAGCCGCCATCACAGTTGCCACAGCGAAGTAAATAATTCAACCAGAATCTATTCAATTAAGAAAAAATGGTCGCAGATGTTTTTATAAAAAGACCCGTAACCGCCATCGTCATATCTATTGTGATTGTGCTGGTTGGTCTGATTGCGATGAGCACATTGCCCATCTCCCAATATCCAGATATCACACCTCCAACTGTAGCTGTAAATGGCGTTTATATAGGAGCTGACGCTGAAACGGTGGAGCAAACCACCACCACCGCCATTGAAACGCAAATCAACGGCACACCTGGCATGACTTACATGTCAAGCAACAGCACCAGCAGCGGAGTGAGTGGCGTCACCGTCACATTCGACATAGGTACTAATATTGATATTGCTACGCTCGACGTCCAAAACCGGGTAAGCGTGGCTGAGCCTACCCTTCCTGAGATTGTAAGAAGGTTGGGACTTACCGTGCGCAAAAGGAACCCGAGTATTTTTATGGCCCTGGCGCTATACTCTCCTGAAGGCACGCATGACGCCACCTTCCTTGGCAACTTTGCCAATATTTACATGAAAGATGCCCTCCTTCGGGTAAAGGGAGTAGGGGACATCTTTTCAGTGGGGGACGATTTTGGTATGCGTATTTGGTTAGATCCTCAAAAACTGGCTAACCTCAAGATTACACCAGCTGAAGTGAACGCAGCCCTACAGGAACAAAATCTTCAGATTTCGGCGGGAACAATTGGCAGCACACCTCAGGCTTCAACGCAAACATTTGAGTTTAATATACTGACAAACAGCAGGATAAGCACAGTTGAAGACTTTGAGGATATTGTGGTAAAAACCAATCCGGTCACGGGAAATATGGTGTACCTGAAAGACATTGCCAGGGTAGAGTTGGCCAAGGCTAGTTATGGTAACCACCCGTTTGTGATGGGTAGGCCCGCTTCTTTTGTGCTGCTCTACCTGGAGCCGGGTGCCAATGCGCTAGAAGCAAACAAGGGCGTGCGGGAAACGCTTGCGCAGCTTAAAGCCAATTTTCCCAAAGACGTGGATTACCTTATTCCTTTGGAAACAACCTCTGTTGTGGAAGTATCACTTAAAGAAGTGGCATTCACACTGATGGAAGCCATGATTTTGGTGATTCTGGTAGTATTCCTCTTTCTTCAGACCTTCAGGGCCACTTTGATCCCCATCCTGGCGATCCCAGTGTCGCTGATAGGCACCTTTATCTTCTTTATTCCATTTGGCTTTACGATTAATACGCTTACCCTGTTTGCGTTCGTGCTGGCCATTGGTATTGTGGTGGACGATGCTATTGTGGTGGTGGAATCGATTCAGCACAACATGGATACTCACAAGCTTTCAGCCAAAGATGCTACCATTAAATCGATGAAGGAAATCTCTGCACCTGTAATAGCCATTGCATTGATTCTGGCAGCGGTGTTTGTTCCGGTTGGCTTTGTTCCGGGAATAATTGGAAAACTTTACCAGCAATTCGCCATTACAATTGCTATTTCGGTATTGATTTCTGCTTTCGTTGCCCTTTCGTTGACGCCGGCGCTGTGTATGTTGCTGCTGAGGCCGTCTGATCAATCCAAAAGCAAGAAAGGACTGGAGTGGTTCTTCAGTCGCTTCAACCGCTGGTTCGACAAAATATCGGGTTCGTATACAAACGGGGTGAGAAGGTGGATCAAGGGAACTCCGTATGTGCTGGTGATGATGATTTGCCTTTTCGTTGGCCTATTCTTTCTGTTCCAAAACAAATCGACTGGGTTTATTCCCACGGAGGACGAAAAACGCTTTTATGTGACCTATGAAATGGCAGAAGGCACCTCCACGAACCGCAGTATTGAAATGCAGCTGGAGCTTCAAAAGCGCATCATGACCCTGCCATCGCTGGAGGTAGTAGGGGGGCTGGCTGGACTGAACATACTAACTTTTTCTAATAAATCGAACGTAGGAACACTGTTTGTGAACCTAAAACATTGGGACGAACGTGATCCGGAAACGGAGAGTGTGGAAAAAATTATTGGGCAGGTTATGGCCATGACTTCTGATATCAAGGAAGCAAGAGTGCTGGCGATTGCACCTCCGCCTATTCCGGGTCTTGGAAGGTCGTCCGGATTCACTTTTGAGCTTTTGCAGACCAGTAGCCCCGATGATATCTTCGGTTTTGAGGCGACCATGCAAAAGTTTATTGCGGCAGCCAATCAGCGACCTGAGATAGCCGCCGCCTACTCGTTCTTTTCGGCCCGAACACCGGCTTACCAGGTCGACCTTGACAAGGAAAAGGCAAAAAAGATGGGCGTCAACGTGGCCCAGGCTTATGGTACATTGTCGACTTTGTTGGCAAGCAGCTACGTGAACGATTTTAATATTTATGGAAGAAACTTTAGGGTGGTAACCCAGGCCGATACTGTCTATAGAAAAGACATCGACGACATCGGGAAATACTTTGTGAAAAACAGCATGGGTGAGATGGTGCCATTGAGTGCACTCATCACCACGAAGGTGATTGAAACACCGGCGCTCATCTCACATTATAATATCTACCGGTCGGCGGAGATCCTCGGCACTTACGCTCCCGGCTATAGCAGCGGCGATGCCATCAAGGCGTTGCAGGAAGTGGCGGCAGAAGTGCTGCCGACTGGCTATAGCTATGAGTTTGGTGGCATGAGCTACGAGGAAGTAAAGGCTGGAAACACCCAGAGCATCATATTTCTTGTGTCCATTGTCTTTGTCTTCCTGTTTCTGGCAGCACTCTACGAAAGCTGGTCGATTCCATTTTCGGTACTGTTTGCAGTGCCCATTGGGGCGTTTGGCTCTATCCTGACGCTGACACTTCTACCAGGACTTACGAACAATATCTATGCACAGATTGGCTTGATTACGCTGATAGGGCTGGCAGCCAAGAACGCCATTCTAATTGTGGAATTTGCAAAAGAGCGAGTTGACGCAGGGGGGGACATTATAGAATCAACGCTGGAAGCTGTAAGGCTGCGTCTGCGGCCCATTATCATGACGTCGCTGGCATTCATTTTGGGTGTGCTGCCTCTTGCGATCTCCACAGGTGCTGGTGCTGAAGCCAGAAAAACCATTGGCTGGACGGTGGCCGGAGGGATGGTAGCAGCCAGCTCCCTGGCCATCTTTGTGGTGCCGGTGCTGTATGTGGCTATTTCAAAAATTGCCTACCGAAGGAAAATGAAGAAGGCAGCATTGTAGTTGTCATTTGATTTTATGAGTTACCAAAGCGCCTGGGAAGTAGTTTTCAGGCGCTTTGTCGTTATTTCAGATGGTGAATACTATTCTACTCCACCCGCAACTGTTCCACGGGATTTAGCTTGCTGGTTTGCATCATTTTGTAGCCCACAGCGCCTACAACAATCCCAAGAATAATCATGACTGGCCAAACATAGTGGATAATGCTGATGTCGATATGGTAGGCGTAGATGCCATCAAGCACAGAATGCATCACTGCTGACCCACCGGCCAGGCCAATGATGGCGGCAATGCCAAGGATCCAATAGATGTCTCTTCCCAACAACTGCGTAATTTGCTGCCACGAAGCTCCCATCACTTTTCGAATGCCAAATTCCTTCTTTCTCTTTTGGGCAATCAAAGAAATGAGTGTGTAGAGGCCTACAATAGAAATGAGGATCGAAATAGTGGCCACAATCATGCTGATATTGATCATGATGAAGTTGGTTTGTCGCACTTGCTGCATCACATCTTCCTGAAGAAAACCTCCGTAGAGCTCCTGCGGAAAAAGCTCATACCACAGTGCTTCCAACTCTCTGTTTTTGCCGGTGGCCAATCCATCGGTCTTTAAGGTCGCATAGCCATAACTTTGAGGTCTCATCAGGCGCATTACGCACGGTTTTATTTTGTTGTTAAACATGATTTGCCGCAAGTTGAAATCCTCAACAACACCAATTATCGTGTATCGGTCACCGTCTACTACAATTGGTTTGTTGAGCGCATCTCCTCCCAGCTGGTCTTCCAGCATGCTGTTGATAACTGCTTCCTTTCTGGGCTCTCCTGTATGTGTTCCGTTGCCAGAGAACAGAGACCCGTTAATGAGTCTTATTTCAAGTGTTTCAAGGTACCCGGCGCCGACACCCAATTCAGCGACTTCGTATTCCTGGCCGTTGAAATCAATCGAACTGTTGTTAAAGCTAAACCCAACCAACGAGCTTGTGCCTGCTATTTGCCTGACATCAGTTTGCTGTTTCAGTCGATCTTCCAGTAACGTGTATTGTTGAGGGTCGCTCAAAGGTATATTGATAACCCCGCCCAGGTCATAGCCCCGGCCGAGCCGCTCCTGATACCATGCGTTGTCGGTGGTCACCAGCAGGCCAAATATATTGTAGAAGCAGAGGGCAAACTGAAAAGTAAGCAGCACTGTCATCAGCCTGTTCTTGCCAGAAAGGACCACTTTGTTTCTGAAGATGGCGAGCGAGGGAAACTTTGAAATGTATAAAGCAGGATAGGCACTTGCCATCAGCCCAACGCACAATACCAGCACCAAACCAAAATAAACAAAAGTGGTCCATGGAATCTGGTCAGGTTGAATGATCTCATAGCTCATCATAGCATTGTAGCCTGGAATCATATAATAGGTAAGTCCCAGCGCTATCACCACAGCCACACCTATCATCAGGAAGTTTTCCAGAATGAATTGGGTGATTGTACTGGTTCGGTTGCCGCCAAGCACTTTCCGCACGGCGATTTCCTTCAGTCGGTTGCCAGACAGCGCAATGCTTGTGTTGATAAAGTTGAAGCAGGCCAGCAGTAAAATGCCAATGGCAGAACCCAGCGTGCCAGCTACTGCTGCCGGATGCATTTGCGGCACAAAGGCAGAATTGTGCAACGATGCCTCTAGGGCTGGCCACTCCAGTATATTGTCGAGTCTGTACTCACTGATTTGTAAGTCCTTGTTCGCTTGATTTTGAACATCCAGGTAAGTATTCATTTGTGACACCAACCTGGTCATATCGCCTTCAGGTGCGTAGACAAACGTACCATCTACCCAATTGGACCAGCTATTTTCATCTATTCCATAAAAGTCGGACAAGTGTTCAAAGTCGGCAATGATAGACAGCCGAAAGCTTGTATTGTTGGGAAGCTTTCTGAAAACGTCTTTCACCGTCAATAGCTGCTCCTGATGATTAGGCAATATGACCGTCAAAAGTTTGCCGACAGGGTAGGGGTCGCCAAAGAATTTCATCGCAGTTTCATCCGACACATACACTTCACCATGGCTCAGAGCTGGCAGTGGTTCTTTGTTGAGATTTGCCAAATCAAAGTGGCGAATGAAGCCCGGGTCGGTAAAGGACAAGCCTTCCATGAACAGCTTGTGTCCACCTCCCTCGCTTGATTGATTGGCCAGCTTGACTGCAATGGACTCATTATGGTAGCGAAAGGCAGCTATGCCTGCGAGGTGCAGGGCAGGGGCAAGGGCTCCGGGGCTGGTGCCAACAGTTGATTCTGCGGTACGCAGTCCGTTTACTTTATAAATTGAAGCCGCTTGAGGGAAGTATTCATTGAACGTATCGTTGAAACGATAGTTAAAGTAGCCAATTGTGCCTATAGAAAGCGCAAGTGCCATGCCGAGAATGTTGGCTGCGATGTAAAACGGGTTGTGTTTCATGGCCCGTACAGAGGTGGTGATGTAGTTCCCTGGCAGCTGACTCACCCGAACGCCAGCAGGCTTTTTTATCACCGAGAGGCGGAAAAGCTTCAGCACCTCCAGCCGGTAAATTCTTCGGGCTCGCTGTAAACCAACGCTTTCGATGTTCTCCTCAAAAGCCTCTTCCAGGTCTCCCTGGAGCTCTTCAAATAGCTCTTCCCGACAAAACCATTGCAGCAGCCGGAACCAAAATTTAGGTAAATGCGGATGGCTCATAGCAGTTGTGTTGAAGGGACAAGGCTCCACATTTCGTCTCTGAGGGTTTTCATTTCTCTGAGGCTGGCTTTGCCACTCACGGTGAGTGCATAGTAGCGCTTGCGCCGACCGCCACGTTCTTGTGTAGCACCACCGTAGTGCGAGGTGACAAAACCCTTTTCGCTCAACCTTGTTAGGGCGGTGTGGAGAGCCCCCCGGCTTAAACGCCTGTTGAGTCTTTCACTGATGTCCTGCTGGATTTTTAGCCCGTAGGCATCTTCATCTAGTATCAGTATCGAAAGCAGAATAACTTCTTGCAATTCACCTAGTTGAGCTCCTTTCATCGTATTAGTGTCGTAATTGAAGACCTAATATAAAATTTATTTGTTTCTTAAATGAAGACATGACAGAATTTTACAATTGAAAATCACTTTTGCCGCTTTATAAGATCAAAATTTTAAAACTGATCCCAAATAGGCTATTTTGAAACCATGAAAAAAGTCTTCGGATTTATACTCACCATTGGAATTGGTCTTTTGAGTGTGGCTATCCTGTACATGGCTACAACTCAGTACTTGTTGGAAGGGGAGACCCTATATGACTATGGCTTATTTATAAAAGCCAATGTTATCGGAGAATCTCATATAGATGTTCGGCGAAGAGGTGCGTCCGACAGGATGCAGGACTTTGTGGAAATCACACCCATCATTGCATTTGAACACCCACAGGGCATCTTTGTTGACACTGCCCGACAATTTACCCGCATCATTCTTAAAGGAGCAATTGACGACCCGGAGGAAGTCCAAACCGGAGACACGGTTAATCTGCTTGTTAGCCCATATGAACCAAAGGCGTATATTGTAGAAGGGGAGGCAGACCCCAATAATTGGATAGGTTTCTTTATTTGGGCTGGTATAGGCGCAGCCCTTATGTTTTGGTTTTACAGGAGGTTCAAAAGCCACTTTCCCAAAGATGCTGAAACGAGACAGCTTTGACAGTAAATAATTTTTAACTAAAAAATTAGTTTGTAATCAACTATATTTTTAGTTTTGAAGCGCTGCCACCGTGCCTCGTCATATATGAATAGATTCCCGGCTCTGCTTTTTCTGCTATTTGCCCTTAGTTCATGCAATCGAACGCTGCTGACAAACAATACACCTCGATGCAAGTTTCGGCTTACGCAACAAGCACTATTGCTCACCGGCAAACGGTGGCAGGAGGTAAGCATAGAGGCGAGGAGATTATCCGCCGGTGCAATGCCAACCACAAAAGATTTCAAAGATGTTACCGGCCAGTTCAGTCCTTCTGATCTTGACGACGTGGCCATCTTTGACGAGAAGGGCGCCTATGTCTTCGACGAGGGGGCAGTAAAAGCCAGGCCCGAAAGCCCACAAGTATATGAGAAAGGAACCTGGTGCATTTGCAAAGGAGGGAACCAACTCATTCTAACCAATGGCCCGGCTATCACTGTGTACGACATCATTCGATTGGAGGAGAATTCATTGATCCTCCAACTGCACCGAACCAAAGAAGAAGTGGCTGATACTTACCTGTTGACGTATCAGCCATTCTGAGAAACCAAATTCACTTATAACTCATCGTGTAGCACCTTATCGAGAAAGCGTATTGCCTCCCTCTTAACTGATGCTACATCTTTTGCCAATCGGGGCGCAACAATCCCGTGGTTGCCTGCGTCAGGAAATGGGACTTTCTGCTTTGTCTCTGATGGTAGTTGCTGAAACATCTGTAGCATAGCAGTCACAGAGGCAACGTCATCTTGTATCGTGTCATTTTTGTACCAATACCCCATCCATACCGGGCTTTTCACCCTATCGAATGTTTCCGGAGTCATCGCATAAGTCATGAAATTCTGAAACTGGGCAAGGAAGGCCAAATTGCATTTGGTGGAATTATACAGCCCGTAGCCCTCATAGGGCTGTGGTACTTCGAAAGAATCAGCGCCGGAAACTTTCTTTATCAATTCCAGCCCCCAAGGCTTTGTAAACATCTCCATTCGTTCATCTACTGTTTTGACACAGGGGCTAAAGAGTACTACGGCCTTCAACTCCGGATGCTGTGAAGCGAGCCAGATGCTCAAAGCACCTCCAAATGATGTGCCCATGACAATTACCTTTTTGCCAAGCTGCTTAGCAACGGTCAGTGCATATTCCGCAGAATAGACGAAATCGTCGGCAGTTTCGCTGGCGAGTGTGGCTGGGCCAAGATCAACACCATGACCAGCCAGTCGGGCCAGGTATAGATTAGCATCGTAACGTGCAGCTATTTCTTTGTGAATAGGGTCGGCTTCCTCGTGGCTCGACGTGCCACCATGAAGATACAGGAATGCATATTCGGTGGGCGACTTCGAAAGACTGTCGGCCCATACTATCGTTGCTTCGCAGCCAGGCTTGATGCCGACGACAGCTGACTCTGATAGTTTGATCTGCTGTTCCAGACTCGTCAAGCCGGAAGGTAGGTCAACTACCATGTGCTGTAGTTTAGGGCGGGCTGGCTTGGGGCCTGAAAGATAAATAATTAGCCCTCCTGCAATTATGGCTGAAACTATAACAAGGATTCTTTTTCTCATAAGATTACCATTTTTTCTCTTATGTAAAATGAAGCGGGTTGAATTGGACAATCCAATAACTTTTTTTGTTTCCGCCATGCCATATAAAAACTAATAAGCGCTTCAGTCAACCACCACAGACGCACAAATAACTGCTTCTATTGTATTGTAATATATTACTTATAACTTTGTATATTATACATTGTATATCACGATATGAAGAACAAAGGAATTGGTGAATTTGAAGAGCTGATACTACTTGCCGTCTGCATCCTGGCCCAAGGCGCCTATGGCGTATCGGTAAAACAAGAGGTTGAAAAGCATTCTGGCAGATCGATTTTGCTGGGAGCCGTTCACATAACCCTCTATCGCTTACAAGACAAAGGTTTGCTCGAATCTGAGTTGGGAGGTAACAGCGAAAAGAGGGGAGACCGCAGGAAACGCCTTTTCAGAGTAACTCAGGCTGGCATGAAGCAGTTGGAGGCTGCCCAGGATGTACGCCAGAAAATGTGGAAACTAATTCCTCAGCTTAACACTGGCGTTTAATGAAAAGCAACCACAAACCTTCTCTGCCGCCTGGCCTGGCCAATTGGCTGGCCTCCAAATTTATCGACGAGTCCTATCTGGAGGAGTTCTTTGGCGATCTCCAGGAAATGTATGAAGAACGTCTGAAAACCAAAGGAAAACTGTACGCCGGTTTTATGCACTGGGTAGACGTCTTTCACCTTCTTTTCGGATTCGCTTCAACAGGTCTTTTCAAAACTCAAAATAGCAACACAATGATGATCAGAAACATGTTCAAGATCGCCTGGCGGAATGCTGTCCGGCAAAAGCAGTTCACCATACTCAATATGCTGGGGCTTACAATTGGTGTGGCTGCCTGCTTGCTGATTGGTCTCTATGTCTACAATGAAAACTCATATGACACCTTCTTTGCCAATGGAGATCGAATTTATCGCATCAACCAGCCAGATATTTGGGGCGACTGGAAGCAGAAGTCTTCCGCCACAGGACCAAATGTGGCGATAGCGCTGAGAGAAGATGCACCGGAATTTGAAGAGGTGACAAGGATTTTGGATCGGGGAGCACAAACTGTTCGCATTCCGCAGGATGGAAAAATTGCTGAACCCTTCAACGAAACGGAATACTATATTGCAGAGGAGAATTTCTTCAAAGTCTTTTCTTTCGAATTTGTAGAAGGCGACCCTGCCACCGCATTGCTCGATACCGATGCGGCAGTCATCACCCTGGAAACGGCCCGGCGCTATTTCGGTCACGCTGATCCCATGGGCAAGTTAATCCAGGTAAAAGAATGGAACGGCGAGTGGAGTACGTTTATCGTAAGGGGCGTGCTGGCCGATATTCCGGAACGCAGCCACTTGCAGTTCAATGTGCTCATTTCACTCAATAGCATGCGTGAGCCCTTGAAGGACCTGGATTGGAAGTGGATCTGGACAGGTTTTTCTACCTATGGCCTTGTGACCGAAGGCACCGACATCGCAGCTCTTACCGACAAGCTACAGGCCATACCGCCAAAATGGGCTGCTGCAACCGCTGAGCGCATCTTCAACCAAACCTATGAAGAATTCACACGAGGTAATCCGTGGACACTCTATCTTCAGCCTTTAAGAGAAATCTATGCCTCCGGCGACCCGGAAGCCCACCGTTTTGGCCCCACCGGTATTCCACAATTTGTTCAGCTTTTTGCCGCTATAGGCATGTTGGTGCTTTTGCTTTCCAGTATCAACTTTATGAACCTTGCCACGGCCAGATCTGCCGGCAGAGCAAAAGAGGTCGGCATCAGAAAAGTGCTGGGTTCCGGTAGAAGGGCACTCATGGCTCAGTTTGTATTTGAATCGTTGCTGTTTGTTGCGGCAAGCACTTTGCTAGCACTTCTTTTGGTAGGCTTGTCTCTGGATGGTTTCAATAGCCTGGCCGACAAGAAGCTCGACCTGGTGTCAGAGCTGGGCAACCCGATCTTTATTGGCACACTGCTGTCTTTTGTCTTGTTGCTGGGTTTGCTGGCGGGAAGCTATCCAGCCTTTTATCTATCGTCTTTCAAGCCGGTAGAAGTACTCAAGGGTAGGGTGAGAGCCGGCTTCAGGGGCAAGGGGATCAGGAATGGCCTGGTTGTCTTTCAGTTTACCATTTCTATTGCGCTAATCATCTGTACCTTTTTTGTACAAAAGCAACTAGCTTACACCTCGCAGGTAGACCTGGGCTATTCCAGCAACAACATACTGCAACTTCATAACCTGGCGCAGCTTGGCAAGAAGGAAGAAATTCTCATAACCAGGCTTCAGGCCAATCCTGCCTTCACACACCTTGGCGAGTCGTATGGGGTGCCTCCTTATATACGGTCGGGCGACAGGTACAAGGCCAGGGAAACGGCGCAGGGCACCGACAATCCCGTGGTGGAGCTCAGCAACCTGCGCACGGAAGGCAGCTACCTCGATCTGCTGGGCGTGCAGTTTGTGGAAGGACGGAACTTTGAGCCTGACAGAGTGAATGACAAATACGGGGTTATTCTCAACGAAAAAGCTGCCAAAACGCTAGGCTGGACAAATGAATCCGCAGTGGGTAAATACGTGATAGTGGCGTCCGACAACGAGCCCGAATTTGAAGTGCTGGGCGTGCTCAAGGATTTTAATATCAACAGCGTAAAGCAAAAGATAGACCCTCTGATCATTCTGCACAAGGACAACGACAAAATATGGGATTACCAGATGGGTCGTTTATATGTGTCGATGCGGATTAACCCGGAGGTGGTGAATACGTCGGGAACCCTGCAAAAGCTGATCGAAGAAGTGGAAGGAGAGCTAGCTGCTGTGGATGCCTCCGTGCCATTTGAGTACAGCTTTATGGATCAGGAGTTTGAGAACACCTTTAAGTCCGAACAGCGGGTAGGTGCCATTTTGAATCTGTTTACTGCTATGGCACTCGCCATCGCCTGCCTGGGCTTGTTTGGACTGGCGGCTTTTAGTGCCGAACAGCGCACCAAGGAGCTCGGCATCCGTAAGGTGCTGGGAGCCAAAGCGGCAGAACTGGCTTTGTTGTTTTCCTCCGAGTTTACAAGACTGATTTTCATTTCAATCGTACTTGCTTCTCCCGTTGCCTGGTACCTGGTAGACGCCTGGCTCAACGACTTTGCCTATCGGACAACGATCGATGTTTGGGTGTTTGTGGTGGCTGCTGGCAGTGCGCTGGCAATCGCCCTTGGCACCATTACCTACCAGTCTCTTTCTGTCACGAGAAGAAACCCGGTGGACGTGCTGAAAGATGAGTAATATGAGCGCCAGAGATGTTTTTGGGTGATTTCGCCCAGAAACGTCTCTATCCTTCTTTTACGCTTTCTTGTTCCGCTGACTAAGCCAGCCCCACAACGCCCCGGTTGCCAGCTTAAAGGAAAAGCCCCTTTATTCTTAGAGGAGCTGGTTGCACAGGCATTTTTAGCATCACAACACTGGAAGCTATTTGTGGTTTACTATTTCGGTATTTGCCATTAAAGCTAGTTTTCTAGAGAAGGGGATAGCACTTGATTATTACCCTTCAAACAATCGAATTGTCGAGTGTGAAAAACTGATTTTTTTTGTTTTTCTTCGGGCTTTGAATCAATCAGTTCATTTTAACTAACCAGCGTTATGAGAAAATTTATCGTTTTATCGTTTTTTGTCGCTCTCTGTTTTCTACAAGCAAAAGCCCAGGACGTCAGTCTGAAAGGCGGCCTTGGATATGCTATGCAAAGTGAAAAAATGGGAGTGCTACTGGGGGCCAGGGTGGGCATCACTCCGAAAATCGATCTCGCAGGAGGTTTTGGCTTATTCTTTCCTGATACCTACAATAATGGTAACGGTACGAAGGTGAAGTCCAACATATGGATGTTTGACGTGGACGGTCACTACAATTTCACTCCGGGTGGAGCGGTCAAATTGTATCCTTTAGTGGGTATTAATTTCACCACCGGAAAAGTTAAAATCAATGACACCAAGACAACTAACACAGAAGTTGGTCTCAACATGGGGGGAGGCCTGGCCTATTCTTTCACAAGCAAGATTGACGGCTTCTTTGAGATAAAGTATATCCTTGGCAACGCAGACCAGGGCATGTTGGGATTTGGCGTGTTCTATAAATTATAATAGCTCGCAGAGAGGATGGCCGGTCTGCATTGCGAGACCGGCTGTTCTTATTGGTGCCATGCTAACCACAAGTTATAACTTTGCACTTCAGCTCAGCGGCTCCTATTTTTTGAAACAGAGACATATCTCTTATATTGTACCTCCGGTTGACACCGACGCACAATGAACCACTACTTCGAAACATTTTTTAGTTACGTGGAACAAATCCTTACCATGCCGGAAAGTGACAAGGAGCAATGCAGGCAGTATTTTACCCCGCTTTGGGTGCCAAAAGATACCATACTTGAAGAAGCGGGAAAAGTGCCCAAATACCACAATTTCATCGTGTCGGGCTATATGAGAAATTTCCGGCTTGATGAAAAAGGGGAAGAAGTAACAGTTGACTTAAACCACGGTCCGAGATTCTTCACTTCTTATTTCCATTTTGCTAACCAGACAGTTTCGAACGAAAGCCTCCACTGTATCACCGACTGCGAGCTGCTCAGAATCACCAAAGAAGGTTTTGACATCACGGTGGCCACTGGTTTGACCGCAAAAGACTACGCTTTATTGCTTTTTCAGAAGCTCATGGAAGAGGATAAGCAAAGAACGACTGATCTTGCTACCCGCACAGCCGAGCAGCGCTACCTCAAGCTGGTAGCCGAAAAACCAAACATTCCAAAAAACGTCCCGCTCAAATACATCTCCTCTTACCTCGGCATAAAGCCCGAGAGTCTGAGCCGCATCAGGCGGGAGTTGCTTTCCTAACAATTGTTAAGTGTGCTTGCTTTTTGGTCAGCTATTATTGCCTGGTCAAAAAAATTCAATATGAAAGTACAGAATCATCCCGCAGCAACGAAGGCTGTGGATCTTGCCGCAAGGTCGTGGTTTATAGTGGCGGTAATAGGGCAAATGATCTTTGCCTGTTACGTGCTCATGCTCTATTGGAAGTCGGCAGCACTCGGTGACTTTGAAAAGTGGAATGCGGCCTCTTCACACTTCTATGTCAAGGGCGACCTGCTTGGTAATACCATCTTTGGCTTGCATGTAGCCCTGGCAGCCATCATCACCATTTTGGCTCCTATGCAGCTCATTCCGCAGGTTCGCAGCTATGCGCCCGGGTTTCACAGGATCAGTGGACGTATCTACATCTTTTCGGCCTTCCTCATCAGCCTGGCAGGCCTTTACCTCAGCTGGATAAAAGGATCCGTTGGAGGGCTGGAAGGTTCGGTGGTTATCACCATGAATGCAGTGATTATTATGATTTGTGCCTTCTTCGCAGTTAAGAATGCTATTCGCCGGAACATCGCTTCACACAATCAATGGGCAGTGCATTTATTCCTGGCCATGAGTGGCGTTTGGCTGTTCCGGGTATTCTTAATGCTGTGGATCATGGCATGGCAAGCACCTGTAGGTTTTGACCCCGAAACTTTCACAGGGCCTTTTTTAAATTTCCTTGGCTTTATGGTCTACGTCTTTCCGCAAGCCATTGTTGCTTTCTATTTTTTGGCTAAAAAGTCAGAGGTAGCATCGACGAAATGGGCGTTTTCCGGCCTGATTTTTTTGATCACTATGGGCACTGCCCAGGGCATCGTCGCAGCTACCATGGGGTTGTGGGTGCCGAGGATGTAGATGCAGTCTGATCAGCCAAACTTGGCGACTAAGGGGGTACGCTAGCCAGCACCACAAGAGTAACCTCTTTTTCTCAAAGGGAAACAATCATGCTCTCTAAATATTTCATTATTATTACCTACCAAAATCACTACGAAGAAAGAATTCCTTTCATATCGCTACATTCAGCCAGTACCTTAAAAACCGGAAGATGAAAAGCCTAATCACATTGCTGCTGATTGTCCTGGCAGCTGTATCAACGCATGGACAGGACATAACAGGGCAATGGAACGGTATTCTGAAAGTGCAGGGAATACAATTGAGAGTTGTTTTCAATATCAATAAAGTTGATGACGGCTTTCAGTCAACTATGGACAGCCCCGACCAGGGGGCCAGGGGGATACCCGTTACCGCCACCAGCTTTGAGAATACCGCTTTGAAACTTACCGTCGCAAATGCTGGAATTGTGTATGAAGGCGTGTTAGGCAGCGACGGCGTTGTGGTTGGCAACTTCAAGCAAGCCGGGCAATCTTTCCCCATGAACTTGTCGAGGGAAGCAGTTGAAAAAGAAAAAATAGCAAGGCCGCAGGAGCCAGCAAAGCCCTATCCTTACCACTCCGAGGACATCACGTTTGAGAACAAGAAAGCAGGCATTTTACTGGCAGGAACATTGACCCTACCTAAAGAGACTGGCCTGTTCCCTGTGGCTATTTTAATAAGCGGCAGTGGTCCGCAAAATAGGGATGAGGAGCTGGCAGGACATAAACCGTTTCTAGTCTTATCCGATTACTTAACAAGAAACGGTATTGCCGTGTTGCGGTTTGACGACAGAGGAACTTCTTCATCCGAAGGGGATTTCAAGACCGCTACCAGTGCGGACTTCGCCACGGATGTGGAAGCAGCTATCGACTATCTGCAAGCACGAAAGGAAATAGACAACCGTAAAATAGGGCTTATTGGTCATAGCGAGGGAGGGCTCATAGCACCAATGGTGGCTGCTCGCTCCAAAGACGTCGCTTTCATCGTACTATTGGCTGGAACTGGCATTCCCGGCGACCAGCTGCTTTTGGCGCAACAGCAACTGATTGGAAAAGCATCGGGGCTTAGCGACGACGTTTTGCAGAAGAACCAGTCAATCAGCAAAAAGGCATTTGAGATGGTGGCCAGCGATACTAACTTCGAACAGCTAAAAACAAACCTGACGAACTATCTCAGCAGCGCCCTGAAAGAAAGCGGAAGCGGCGCATTGCCACAGGGCATGAATGTGAATGACTTTGTGAGCTTGCAGGTGAGTCAGCTGGTAAGTCCCTGGATGCAGTATTTTATCAAGTATGATCCCGCACCGGCTTTGGAAAAGGTAAAATGCCCTGTTTTGGCTATCAATGGAGAAAACGACTTGCAGGTGCCACCGAATGAGAACCTGGAGGCCATTAAAAAAGCATTAAACAAAGGGGGAAATAAGAAAGCAACCATCAAGGAGCTGCCTGGCTTGAATCATCTGTTTCAGGAAAGCAAAACCGGTTCGCTAGCCGAATACGCCGTCATAGAGCAAACCTTTTCTCCCACGGCCCTGGCGGTGGTATCCGATTGGATAGTGAAACAAATGAAATAAGTCGGCGGTAGAAATTGCTGATCAAAATTGGTTGCTTTGGACAGTAGCAAGAAACGCTCCTCTTAATTGGTGTAGCGGCAGAAGTAATAACCGGAAGGGAATATTGATAACTTCGTATTGATACTATACCAACCTCGGTTGGAAGGGCCTCAGTGATCACTTCAAAAATAATTGATTCGTAACACTTTGCTCTCGGGAATTAATGATCATATTCGATCCAGCGAATGCCGAATCAGGACTACCCATTCGTTTTGCTTTCCTCTATGAAAACCAGGTTCCTTACCTCGACAGTACTGACAAGTTATTTTCTACTTGGGTTATCCTCCTGCCACCTTTTAACACCGGATGAGGTCTTACCCGGACTAGAAGCATATACACTAAAAACAGATGTGCAGGCATTTGAATTAATTTCGATCTTTGTCAAAGATACAAAGCTCTCACAAGCTCATTACAATGGTCAATTTGGCCGGGAAGACATAACAGTTGGGAGGGCTAATGACACTCTGCTTGTTGCCATGGTGCCGAATACGGCTGGAACATTTAGCCTGCAAGCTACCATCGAAGGTAAATTGCTTGACCTGCAGCTAAACGTAATTGCTGCGACGGAAGTAGCTGAACCGGCCGTATACCTTGATGAATTTGTGAAGCAGGCCAATTTTAGCCAACTCGAGGCTTCCCTTGATGCCCAGGTAAAGGCAGGCACCAAAAGCAGAGAAGCCGCTGACGTCACTTTAAAGGCCGTGCGGCAGGCACAGGCCGAAACACTACAAATGTTGCATCAGGCTACTGCTGGGGAAATAAAAGAAGCAGCCAGCTTTATTGCTGTCAACCGCCACCTTTTTGATGAAATTGAGGCGTCTCTGGCTGAACTTCAGTTGGCCGAAGGTTCAAGCGGAGGACGGGCGATGGTAGATGCCGCAACCAGGCAGAAACTCCTCACTTTAACTTTTGCGCTGGCCAAGATTGGTGCTATGGTGGGCGGCCCGGCCCTTGTGCTTGTAGAATTGGGGGCTCTCATTCCAGGCGGTGTGGTGGGTACCAAACTGTGGGCCACTGCCGGAGCTACATTAGGCATCGCTATTTTTCGTAACCAGATTATTAAACAGAAAGAAATTGCCGTACAGGCGGTGCTCGACCTTTTTGACGACAGCATGGTGGCTGTTCAGAAAAGCTTAACTGCTGAATTTCAGCGGACAGCGCAGGAGACTTTTGAAAATGGCCAGCTACGCAAGGTAAATGTGAACCTGCGCATGCGCAATTTGCAGCCTTCCGACCTCAATTCGGAGGTGAGCCTGTATCGAAATTTTGTACTGGCCTACAACATACTTACCGAGGTTTGGAATAGCTATATGACCGAATTCGGGAACTTCCCAGCTATGCTGCCTCTAAAGGAGAGCACGCTTACGCCAGCTTTTCAGAACATGAGCCTTCACGTAGTCGACAATGCTGATGTGACTGGATCTTTGCAATGGATAGATGGACAGTATATGGCAGTGTTTACGAGTAATGTCGACGCTGACCAGGATTTTACTGCCCGTTTTACTTATACCGAAGATTACATTGACCCCATTGAGTGGGACGTAGCCAGTCATCTGAAGGTAATCGATTGTGGCGAAGGTATTTCCACGGCACCTGTTATTACCGGCGTGTCCTTCAGTTGTGGATACCCAGACGGCAGCAATAGTGATAAAATTGCTATTCTGATTTCTTTTACCGCCGATGGGCCCGGCATCATTGCCTATGATGGTTTTGGTTATTGCGAGCTAGCAGATGCCTGTTATCCAACCCGGTTGTATTTTCTGGACTCTCCCGCATCCGCCTGGCAAATTGCGGCCAATGGTTACGATGCCGAACTGGTTTCTGGAACCATCAATGCAGGAGTGGTTGCCATTACCATCAAAACCTGTCAGGAAGGAAAGTCGGCCAGACAGTCTCTTGACGCTATCTATCCGGGTTACCAATGGAAAGTGCAGCTGATCAATAAATGCAACCAACGCTCAACCGAAGTCGGCGTATAGTGCATTGATTGAAAATGCTTGATCGCCCCACAAAAGTCCTCTGTAAGACTGCTTAGTACAGTAGTAGCCTGCTGAGTAACACCCCGAATAAGTAGCTATTTGTTGAAATACTTTCTTTTTTTAAGGTAGAATATGGTACAATAGAGCTATGGGAATTATCAATTCAAATATTGTCAGCATGAAGCAACTAACCGAGCTGTGAAAAAAGACCAGTACAAATGACAAGTGAAGAGTTACTCAATAGAATATCCGAAGAAATAGCGAAGACCGAGCAGATGATCAAGGACTATCAGTAAATGACAAAACCCATTGCGCCGGATGCGTCGATACGGGGAATTTCACGAATGGACGCCATCGATATTGCGCAAAGTAGCGGAGCGATTTGAATCCGGCTACCGTTAGCCCAGAGTAGTTAATCCAACCAATAGCAGAAAGTACTGAGCAGGAGCACAAAACAAGGCTGTGACAAGCGCCAATAAAATAAAGACAGGAATACCTCATAGCGTCCCTCTAAGCAAACCTATTCATTTGAAAGCAGTATTTTCCGTGACGAAATGGTTGACCGTTTTTCTTTTCCCACTTTTCATGTCTATTGACTGCAATGGGCAAATCAAAAGCCTCGATAGTTTAGATGCTACTGATAGTGGCCCAGGGAATAAAAAAGCAGGAGTAAAATTTGAATCAGGCATAGAATATTTAACGCCTACTCATAACAACCGGAGTATTCAAACAGTGACAGCTAATCTATTTGTTGGAAGAGAGTTCTTCGAAAAAATCCGGTTTTCAGTATATGGAGGTGTCACGACTACTTATGCTTGGGGAACCATCGTTCAATGGGACGACAACTTTAACAATATTACCTATCATAACAATGCTGCAGGGATCGGTCCGGCTTTCCAGGTACGTTTTGAGCCTTTCGTTTATAATAGATTTTCATTTTCTCCTGATTTTGGGGGTGGGTTGATTTTTTACTCAAGTAAATTTCCTCACGGGGGCGACATCTATAATTTCATGTGGAGAATGGGAGGAGCGATTCATTACCGTGTCAATAGTACATACGGTGTCAATTTGACTTCAAAATGGTTGCACGTATCAAACGGACAAGGTTTGGGAGCCCATAATCCATCGTATGAAGCCTGGGGAGTTGGAGTAGCGTTTGTGAAGTATTTGTAACTCTCGGGTACTCAGGCAAAGGCACAGGTTGGCTGAAGCAAACCGCAAAGGTTTTAGATATGCCGTACCTACGGTACTCGCAGTAAGTCTGTTTTAGGTGGCTGGTGTTACCGGCATATCGTCCCTAGGGGACTACTATACGTCAATACGTTTGCAGCGTCTGATTACATATATTGCTGCAAATACAACCAGCAGTTGTCAAAATGCAACCAAAATTAGCGTAATTACAACTATAAGGATCGAGTTTATTGATGATCCAGGAAATGAGTTGAAATACCTTTGTCGTGTCGAAAACAATAAAGATGACACATATGGAAACAAAGATGATAGGTAGCAAAATTGCCGATGCAAGGAAGAAACTCAATGTCTCTCAGGCGCAGCTGGCGCAGCAGCTCTTTATTAGCCCGCAGGCAGTTGGCAAATGGGAACGGGGAGAATCTATCCCGGATATTATTACTCTTGACAAGCTTGCCAAAATAGTAGGAGTTGACCTCAATTATTTTTCAGAAAGCTTCTCTACTAGCGGCACAAATGGAGACAAATCTGCATCAGAAAAACAGAACGTACTGGCTGGAGAATCAGGCACCAGCGCAAGAAAAAGTCTTAATTGGGATATGTCGCATGGGAACTGGCTGGATGTTGACTTTTCCGGTCTCAAAAATCTGCAAGAGAAATTCAGCGCATCCAACATACAACGCTGTCTGTTTGTCGGTTCAAATTTGTCAGGACTTCTTCTCAATAGCAACAATGTGAGTGACTGTGACTTTTCAAATTCTGACATTACTAACAGCCACATTCAACGTTCTCACTTGACCAACAATATATTCAGAGACTGCTCGCTAAATGAAGTTGAATTTTTAAAAAGTTATATCGAAAGCGGCGACTTTACTGGTGCCGATTTTACTGGTGTGGAGTTTAAATCGGGTGGTTTCGGGAACAATAAAATTGCCAATGTTGTGTGGAACCGCACCTCATTTATTGGCAGTCAGCTTGCTGACTTGGTTTTTGAAGGCAAAATAGACGGTTGTTTTTTTGAAAGCTGCACATTTACAAAAGTGACATTTCAGCGTGCAACCCTGGTGAACACTTTTTTTAAGAATAACAAGAAATTGAAGCAGATCCAGTTTATTGACTGCCAGGTGGACAAGTTGACCTATGCTTTTTTGAAGAGCGGAAGAGCAGATTTGAGAGGGGTTAATTTGATAGGGGAGTAAGCGAACAGCCTTATTTGATGAATAACTTGTCGTGACAATAAAAAAGAGGCTGGAGATGGCAGCCTCTTTTTTATTGACTTAGAAAGCCTCTTTATTCACTCCTTAAATATTTTACCGGGTTGATATACACCGCTTTGATGGTTCTGTAGAGTATGGTGAGAAAGGTGATCATTATTACCGCTACAATAGGAACCACAAAAAGGACGGGAGAAATAGTTACCTGATAGGCGAACGTGTCAAGCCAGTCGCTCATGAAGTAGTAGCCAATGGGCAATGCCACCAGTGCTGCTACGCTGATAAGCCAGATGAAATTTCGGCTCACTAGCCAAACGATATGTGGCGATTTTGCTCCCAACACCTTTCTGATACCAATCTCTTTCGTTTTGCGCTCGACGATGAATGTGACCATTCCCAGCATTCCCAGGCAGCTAATCAACACAGCCAGCACAGCAAATGCTTTGAACATAGTGCTCAGCCTTTCCTCTCCCTGATACTGGTTTTCGAACGACTCGTCTACAAAATTGTAGTTGATGGTGTTCTTCTGGTCAAATTTGGCCCAGGTCTGCTCCACAAAGGCTATTGTTTCTGAAAGGTTTACCGGGTTTATTTTGAGAGAAATCCTGCGGTAATTATCATTCTTCACCATGATCATGGGGCCTATTTCGCTGTGAAGCGATTCAAAATGGAAGTCCTTCATGACGCCGATGATTTTCCCGTCAGTGCCACCGTAGTTCATCGAACGGTTGATGGCTTCTTCTGCACTGGCAAGACTCATTGCCTTTACTGCTGCCTCATTGACGATAAAATAACCAATGGAATCGGAGTCCATATACCTTTCAAAGTCATTGCCGGCGGCCATTTCTATTCCGTAAGTGGTGATGAAATTTTCATCGGCAACGATGTAAGGAAGTCTGAAATTCACCGGTGTAAGCGAATCACCGAGAAAGATGCTGGCTCCCTGAGAGTCGAGCAGGTTACCTGTCGGAATCCGGGACACAAAGGTGGCGTGGGTGATGTTCTGATTGGCAAGCAGCTCATTTCGGAAAGCCTCCTTTTTGGGATATATATCGTTCGATAGCGAAACATCCAGCACACTTTCTTTGTCGAAACCAGGATCAGAGTTGAATATAAATCCCATTTGCGCATTGAGAACCGCCAGCGAGAAGATAATAGCGATCGTAACCACATACTGAAATGTAACCAGCACTGTCCGAAAGTTTATCTTTCCAGTTTTGAAGGTTGATTCCCCCTTGAGCGACCGGATAGTATCCAGCCCCGAAAGGTAAATGGCAGGATAAATGCCGGCCAGCATGGCAACCAGAGCCAACAAACCGAACACAGTCAAAAACAGCTGAAAGTCCTGAAGAAAATTGATGGTGAGCTGCTTGTCCATAAAGTCATTCACCGACGGCAAGGCGATGGTGGCCAGGCCAACTGCAAGAGGAAACGAAATCAATGTGAGTATGACCGACTCAGTAAGAAACTGGCTGATCAGTGAGCCTCTTGAAGCGCCAATTGATTTACGAACGCCGATTTCCTTCATCCTTCGGGTATACCGTGAAGTAGCCAGGTTCATATAGTTGATGCAAGCCACCACGATGAGCAGCATACCGATCACAGAGAATATCACCACCTGCGACATGCTGCCATTGTTTTCTATTTCACCCGAAATATTAGAGGTGAGGTGTATGTCGGTGAGGGGTTGCAGCACCAGTCCATAGTAGTTATGGGCTTTTACCCCTCGGATATCGGCAATGTGCTTGTCAAAAAAAGCAGACCCACCTGCTTCCACGGCTGGAGCACCCGCGGCATCGCTGAGCCGCACGTAGGTCAGGTAGTTGTAGTTACCTGTTACATTGTTCGTCACGTCAGGGTTGTTGACGACGTTTTCATAAATGGCGAATGGAGCCAGGTAGTCGAAATGAAAGTGCTGCTGACGGGGCATATTCTCCATCACACCCGTGATTTGGAGTGACAATCCCGCACCTCTTGCTTCAATTTTCACGCTCTTGCCAACAATGTCCTGCTCTCTCCAGTCATTGCCAAAGATTCTGATGGCAGCATCTTCGGAGATAACCATAGAAGTCTCGTTGGTGAAGGCTGACTCCTTGTTTCCCTGCAAAAAAGGGAAGGTGAAAATATCAAAAACGTCGGGATCGGCAAACACAACCTGCTCGCCTGGCAGCCTTTTATCTTCATAAATAACGTCCGGGAAAGCCCAGGGAAAGAAACGTGTCGCATGAGTCACCTGTGGGAAGTCCTCCTTAATGCGAGGGCCATGACCAGCCGAAGCAAATGCCCAATGACGGGACAGTGTCTCACCGTCGCCAGAGAAGTTCTTAATCGTTATTCTGAAAATCTCGTCCGCATGTTCATGGTTGCGGTCGTAGCTGAGCTCGTCTTTTACAAACAAGGCGATGAGGATAAAAGCAGCCATGCCGGTGGAAAGCCCAAGCAGGTTGATAGCGGTACTCACCTTGTATTTGGTGAGGTTGCGCAGTCCGATTTTGATGTAATTCTTAATCATATCCAATTTATTGTTGAGTTTCAAAAGGGGGAGAAACGGCTTGATCAATGAGGGCCGCATCATACCAGCCACCTGCCTCACAAACCAAAAGTCGGCCATTAGCTTACTCACTGCCGGTTCATGGAATTGATACTCCTCTTCCAGGTCACCAAGTATATCCTCGGCAAAGTCGGCATGACAGAACCAAAGAAACCATTTGGTAGCCCAGCTGGGTGGGTAGTATTTTGTTTTCCTATCTTCCACTGATCTTCAAATCAAGTACAGCGCCGGGTATCGCATCCCAGAGGCTCATTCTTGTTTCTCTATAATGCTCCAGGGCTTTTACACCAAAAGGGGTAATCTTAAAGTAGCGCTTTCTCTTGCCGCCTCTTACTGCGGTCGCTTCGCCAAACTCGGAGGCCAGGTAGCCCTTGGCTTCCATTCTGCGAAGGGCCGTTTGCATAGCACCCGTGCTAACTTTGCGTTTCATTCGCATTTCAATTTCCTGCTTGATGTTGACACCATAGGCGTCATCATTCAGGATGGCCACAGTCAACAATACAACTTCCTCAAACTCGCCCAATTGATAATTATTCATAACATTTGCCTTTAATGTCCTAAATGTATATAAAATAGAAAGACATAAAAACCCTAAATGTTTATTTAATAGATTGTTAGACGGTTAAATAAGAATTGGGTTGCAGTTTTTGGGTAAAAAGATAAGGGCAAGAGTTGAGTGCTGCCTTCAACTTTAAAACTTCGTCTACCTCGTGGCGAAAAAATTAATTTTTCGGCAAAGCCCGTCACCCAATCAGATCGAACGAAAGGTAATGTTGCATAAGCCCGAAGTGTTTGTCTTTGCTCAATAGCGTCAAATTGTTCTCAATAACTTGCTGAACAATGATCAGGTCGGGTATCCCCACTTTGTTTACGCCGTTGCTGATATTCAGTGCCTGATATTTTCTTATCAGAGACCAATCAATATCCAACTCAACTAAGGGGATAGCATGCAGACTATTGATTACGTCCGTTTGCTTTAATTTCTCCAGGGGTGGAAGAAGTTCTGTTAAAATGAGTTCATTTGTGCATACCAGGTCTTCCCGTATATACGTTTCCAGCCTTTCGTAATTTCCCAGCCTGAAGAAGTCAATCCAGATAGAGCTATCGACTAATATTTTGGCACTCTGTCTCATTCTCGTTCCCGTAGCTGATCGAGGTCAATGTCAAGGTCAATTTTCCCTTTAAATGATATGAGCTTTAACCTTTGGTTTCGATTAATCATCTCCTCCAGGGCTTCCGTCACTAGCTGACTTTTGGTTTTAGCGCCGGATATCTTCATGGCTTTATCGATTAGTCCATTGGGTAAATCCAGAGTTGTCCTCATAGTACATCAATTTATATGCAAGATAGCATAATAAACGGTGTATTTGACTTCGAGTTAACTGTTTGAAAACAACAACGCCAGGCCATTCACTCAAACAGTCCCAGCTGGCCACCCCGTAAACCTTTTGGTGGTTTTGCTTTTCCCTTTACCGTTCTGCCTCCGTAGCGCCAGCTATTCTCTCTTTCCTGCTTAATCACGTCGTCAAGACTGCCTGTTGGCTCAAAGTCTTTCTCCAGTGCCTGGGTTGCTTTTGTCAGCGAATTCAACGCATTCAACTTGTCGCTGTGCCCCAGCTTTGCTTTTTCAATTGAAGTTCTCAGCACATCAATACTTTCGTCGTAGACTTTGGTGGGAACGGGAAAAGGATGACCGTCTTTTCCACCATGAGCGAAACTAAACCTGGCAGGGTCGCTGAAGCGGGAAGGGGTGCCATGGATTACCTCGCTCACCAGAGTTAACGATTGGAGCGTACGTGGACCGAGGCCCTCAAGAAGCAGCAGGTTTTCAAAATCATGTGTGGGCAACTCCTGCGCCAGCACCAGCACAGCACCCAGTCGTTTGAGGTCGACATCCTTCGCTTGCACATCATGATGGGAGGGAAGCCTGATCTTTTTGATCTCGGCAAGCATCTTATCAGGATCTTCCTTTGAAATAGCGATGATTCCGTTCTTTGAAGTATGAGCCTCTTTGTGTGTGAGGTTAAGTATCTGTCCTTGATTTCGTCCGTAAATGAAGGTGTGTGGCTCCTCGGTAAAGCTTTTCAATTCAGATGAATGCCAGTGGTACCTTCTTGCATAGCCAGTGGCATCATTCATTCCCTGCTGGATAACAGACCATTCTCCTGTGTCTGTCAGCACGAAAGAGTGAAGATAAATCTGGAATCCATCCTGAATGGCTGTGTTGTCCACTTTGGCGGAAAGTCGGCTGCTACGTACCAGCTCAGCCCCATTGAGCCCTGTTTTGTCGGCAATGGCTCTGAGCTCGTTGGGTGTATTGCGGCTGTGTTTACCCCGCCCTCCGCAGATGTAGATGCCAAGCTCTTTTGAAATCGGGTTAATCGACGACTTCAAAGCGCCCATTACAGAGGTAGTGATTCCTGAGGAATGCCAGTCCATGCCCATCACACAGCCCAGCGACTGAAACCAGGCAGGATCGCTCAGCCGCTTGATCACCTCTGCTTTACCATACTCCAGCACAATGGCTTCTACTATGGCACCGCCTAACAGAGACATGCGCTCCGCCAGCCAGCGAGGAACTGTGCCATAGTGAAGAGGGAGATCGGCGTGGCCTGAACGTTGCATAGGTATAAAGTTACGGCTAATGTAGAACAAACCCTTTTCAGGGTATTGAAAATCGGCTAGATTGCTTCTTTTAAATGATTCCCCAGCCAGCCATCTGATGACAAACGACGACAAGGCCATACGAACCACCTATTTCAGCATTGTGGGCAATACCTGCCTGGCGCTGCTTAAGGGTTTGGCAGGCTTTTTTGGCAATTCTTATGCGCTGATTGCCGATGCAATTGAGTCGACAACGGACATCTTTTCGTCGTTCCTCGTGCTTCTTGGCCTTAAATACGCCAAACGGCCAGCCGATGACAATCACCCCTATGGCCATGGCAGGATAGAACCCCTTATTACTTTTATTGTTGTTGCTTTTTTGGTCACCTCCGCCACGGTGATTGCCTATGAGAGTATCCAACATATCTTCACTCCTCACAAAACGCCAAAAACTTGGACGCTTTTTGTATTGGGAGCCATTATCCTTTGGAAAGAGATCTCCTACCAAATTGTGATGAAGCGGGGAAGAGAAACTAACAGCTCGTCGCTGAAAGCCGATGCCTGGCATCATCGCAGTGATGCGATCACCTCCATTATGGCGTTCATTGGCATTTCCATTGCTATTTATTTTGGAGAGGGTTATGAAACGGCCGACGACTGGGCCGCACTCCTGGCCTCTGGCTTTATTTTATACAACAGTTACCTCATTTTCCGACCGGCATTAGGAGAAATCATGGACGAACACATGTACGATGACGTCGTCGCTGAGATAAGAGAAGTGGCCAAAACAGTTGATGGAGTTATTGATACAGAAAAATGTTTTGTCAGAAAAGCCGGTATGCAATATTATGTGGATCTGCACGCTGCTGTAGATGGTAAAATTACTGTTACCGAGGGTCACGACATATCGCACAAACTTAAATCAGCACTCAAGAAGCAAATACCAGAAATTGCCCAGGTACTGATACACATCGAGCCCGACGAATAAAAAGCTTTAAGCGCTGGTCGACAGCGTTATTTTATAAAAATAAAGTTTCGAGAACGGTCCCGGTCTATTATTTCTTTGCATTTCGATCTAAATTCGATAAAATGCCGGTCTATACCCACTCAAAATGTATTGAAGCTTCTGCCTGGCTAATTGAGCATTATCACCATTGGCCGGTAGGCGCTGACCATCAGTCATGAAAAGATTTCCTACCCTCTTCCTGTTCATAGCACTTATACTCGGTTGTCAACAAAACAATCAAACATCCTCAAACCAACACCCGGAGCCGATTGGCACCGACAATATTGCCTACAAATGGGGCGAAATGGCCTTAAAAGCTACCGCCAATGACACGGAGAAGTTCAAGCCACGTCCTACCATTACCTCCCGTTACCTGGGATTGATCTTCGTGTCGGTTTTTGACGCTTGGTCCAGGTACGATGAAAAAGCAACGCCTGTTTATCTTTCCGGCGTTGAGCGAAGACCCGCCGATGAACAAACCCTTAAAAACAAAGAGATTGCTATCAGCTACGCCGCTTTCCGGGCAATGAATGAGTACTATTTTTCTGACCAGCCCATGTTTCGGGATTTCATGGAGGAATTGGGGCTTGATCCAGATAACGAGTCGCTGGACGCTAGCACACCAGAGGGAATAGGTAACCTGGCTGCCAAAGCAGTGATCGAAGCACGAAAAGGCGACGGTGCCAACCAATATGCGGAGGAAGAGGGATCCGGTGGGCAGCCCTATTTCGACTACACAGGCTATGCGCCGGTGAACCCGGTTGATAAGAATGTGGATCCGAATCGCTGGCAACCCAAATATTTTTCCGACGGCAAAGGAGGGAAGTATGCGCCTGGCTGCCTCACACCCTTTTGGGACAAAGTAAGGCCAGTGGCGCTGAAGTCAGGAGATCAGTTTCGCCCGGGACCACCACCTATGGTAGGATCCGAACAACTGGAAAAAGAGGTGTGGGAGGTGATTGAGATGCAGGCCAACCTTACCGACGAGCAAAAGGCTCTTGTGGAATTTATGCGGGACGGTCCGCAGTCGGTGCAACAAGCAGGCCATTGGCTGAAGTTTGCTCAGGACGTTTCTGTGCGGGACAACCACACCCTTGACCAGGATGTGAAGATGTACTTCTACAATCAGGTTGTAGCCATGGACGCCTTTATTGCTTCATGGGATTCAAAGATGTTCTACGATTATGCAAGACCCTATGCGTTGGTGCATCAGTACTACGATGACCAAAAGATCAAAGCCTGGGGCGGTGAGGGAAAAGGGATGATTGAAATGACAGGCAATCAATGGCGGCCTTATTCTCCTGAAACCTTTCTTTGTCCGCCGTTTCCCAGTTATGTATCGGGCCACAGCACCATCAGTGGGGGATGTGCTGAAGCGTTGAAGCTATGGACAGGGAGCGACGAATTTGGCTCCGAGTCGGTTTTGGTGGCGGGTGCCATGACAGAACCCGACAACCTGGGTGATACCGTAACTTTGCGATTCCCAACATTCACCCAAACGGCTGAAATGGCTGGCATTTCAAGGGTGCTCGGCGGCTATCATATCCAATCCGACAATATTGAAGGGTTAAAGCTGGGTCGTGAGGTGGCGAGGGAGGCCTGGAAGTTCTATAAGATGCATGTGGGAGAGGAGTAAAAAGTTTTTGTTATAACGCCCTGCTTTTGCCGACGCACGCCTCGAAGCCTTAGTGTTGTTCCGCTTCTCCAGAGCATCTATATTACAGCAATGAAAAGAGCTTGGGTAGTTTCTATTTGCTTGTTGGTTTGTTTCGGAGCAAACGCTCAAAACGCAGACGCCATAGACAGCCTGCTTTTGGCGTACAGGCAAAACCCCGGCAACGGGCAAGCCCTGGAGGAAATAGTCAATTATTATCGGACGGAGAACCTCGACTCTTTGCAGTTCTATTCTCATCAGCTGACGGCGTTGGCCGGAGAGAACAAAGAGTTGGTGAACGAAGTGTTGCTGACTCGTGTCAACGCCTATATGCTTTTCAACCGCTACGACAGTGCTGACAGCCTGCTTCAGCAGGTTAAATTGGATGAAAGTGCCTCTCCACGGATGCGGGTTGGATACATTATGGCTACGGGCCGCATGTTATTCTTCAATCAGCAGTACGACAAGGCTTTGGAGAACTTCTACATTGCCCGCCAGCAAATAAAAGACAATGACCTGACCGAGCTTTTGCCCGAGGCATACGCCGATATAGCGTCTGTATTAAGGCAGAACAATGATCTTGAAAACTGCGCCCGATATTATGCACTTGCTTTAGCAGGAGCAACAGCTGCTAATGATGCTGAGCTGCAGGTAAGAGTTTGCTACGCCCTCTGTAGGATTTATAACGGGGGCATTTCTGTCGACCTCGACTCGTCAGTATACTACGGTGAGTTGGGCATGGAAATAGCCCGTAAAGCTGGTTACAACTACGGGTATGCCACCATGGTGGACATTGTCACTGCGCCCATCATCCGGCAGGGCCAATACCGCAAAGGCATACAAATGGCCAAAGAAGCTCGCAGGTATATCGAGAAATACAACTTTCCGCAGCGTTCTCTCTATTATCAAATACTCAACGAGGGCTTTGCCTACGAAAAACTAGGTGTTTACGACTCTGCTATGCTTCGCATGACTGAGGGAGCAACACTTCGCCCAACTGGTATCGATCATCACCGGCTTAAGTACCTGATTCACAAATCGAAGGGAGAGTTTAATCAGGCATTACAGGCGTATGAGCTGTACAAGACCAAGTATGACTCTATAGTCAGCGGAAGGAACTCTGCGAGCCTGTCCTCCTTACAAGCGAGATTGGAAGCCAATATCAAAGAGCAGGAGGTTGCGAGGCTGACACAAACTGCTGAAGTGCAAGCCCTCCAGCTATCTCAGCAAAGGTATTTTTTGGGGGGGCTGGCTATTTTAATCATACTGTTGACAGGAGGCGCTGTGTTGATTTACAGGCAACGCCAAATAAAGCAGCAGCAGGCGCTGACTAATATGGAGCTGGAGGAAACCAGAAAGCGACTGACCCTGGAGCAGCAATACAGGGCCTCAGAGCTCAAAGCGCTGCGTTCGCAAATGAACCCCCACTTCATATTCAATGCCCTCAATTCCATTCAGGAATATATCATGATGAATGAGAAAAAACTTGCAGGAAAGTTCCTCGGGAAATTTGCTGACCTGATGCGCATTTACCTTCATCACAGCCAGATCAGGCAAATCACTGTTGCTGAGGAAATCGAGGCATTGAATCTCTATCTGGAGCTTGAAAAGCTGCGTTTCGAGGATACACTTTCCTACCGGATACAAGTTGACGAGCATCTCGATCCGGGACTTATTACAATTCCCACTTTTCTCATTCAGCCCTACGTGGAAAACGCCATCAAGCATGGCTTGCTTCACAAAAACACTGATCGTGAGTTGTCTGTCTCTTTTCACTACCATCCCGATCATCAGCTATTGGAATGTGAAATTGTGGACAATGGAATTGGCAGGAAAAAATCGGGGGAGATTAATATTCTTAGGAATCCCGATCATCAATCGTTTGGTATGAGTGCAACCAAAAACCGGCTGGAATTACTGAACTTCAACAATAAAAATCGGCCGATAGGAGAGACGGTGCATGATCTTCATAACAAGAACGGCGAAGCAATCGGAACAAAAGTGGTGCTAAGTATTCCCATATTGGAATTCGCCAGTTAGGAAGTTGAAAATCGGCATTGGGAAACTTGATCAGAGTGAAACTGAAATACCCCATAGTTTTAGAAAAAAAAGTGTATGCGGGCAGTAATTATCGATGATGAGCAGAAAGCCAGAAATCTCTTGCGGATTTTGCTGGAAGAAAATTGCCCTCAGATCAACGAAATAGAAGACGCCGACAGTCTGCCAAAAGGAGTAAGCCTCATCAATCAGTTCAAGCCTGATATTGTTTTTCTGGACATAGAAATGCCAGGGTACTCAGGTATTCAATTGCTGGATTTTTTCACCCGGGAGCAAATCACTTTTGAGATTATTTTCACTACAGCCTATAGTGAGCATGCCATCAAAGCTTTTGAACTTAACGCCATCAGCTACTTGCTGAAGCCGCTCCGGGACGAGCAGGTTGAAGGAGCGGTAAAAAAAGCCATTACCCAAATTGGTAAATCGAGAGTGAGTGAGAGGCTGGAAGAGCTTAAAAATACCTTCAAGGCTTCCAGTGTTCGTAAAGTGGGGCTTCCTGTGTCCAATGGTGTCATCTTTGTTGAATTCGACGACATAGTCATGCTGGAAGCAGACAGAATGTATACCAAAGTTTCTACCCAAAGTAGCGGAGACATCCTGGTTAGCAAGCCGATGAAGTTTTTCATTGACGTGTTAAAAGAAGCCGCAGAGTTTTATCGACCGCACCGCTCTTACCTCATTAATCTGAAGCATATCAAACAATACGTGAATCAGGATGGTGGCTACATCATCATGGATAATCAAAAGACCGTCGGCATCTCCAAGGACAAGAAAGACGAGTTTTTCGAGGTAATACAGGGAAGCTGATTGCCTCTCTTTTTGTACTTACCTCTCCTGCCTGCCATTCCTTAATCTTTCCATTCTCCGGCTTCGGAAATTCAAACCAGCCCTTTGGAAGTTCGCTTGAAAATTCACTCAGGAACGAAAGCATCTTTGTTTAGTCACCGCCATCTAAACAAAGAATATGGAACGGAAAACAACAATTGCAAAAGCCTCAGTAATTCTGCTCTTCTTCCTGGTCTTTTCTGCCGCCCGGGCACAGGAAAGTCAAAACACGATTTTGAATGGTTTTGAATCCGGCAACTACACGGTTTATAAGCTGGGTGAAAAAGGGAAGTTTGAGAAAGTTGGGAAGCCATGGCCGGTAGTTATCACCAAACAGGGCGGCAACGTAAGTGAGGTGCTGGTAAAACGGTCGGGCATTCTCGATGAGCCCTTTACTCCGGATGTGCCTGGCTATCCTGCCTACTTTGCCTTCAAAGACCTCAGGCTTTCGTTTCTCAATGACTATGGCGTTTACTACGAGTGGAATGGCAAGCAGGAAGCTACCACCAAATATGTGCTGGTAAAAGAAGGGGGCAATTTTAACCTGGATCCAGGAGCCATCAACAAGCTGGTAGCTGCCTACGCCACAGCCACCTTTAAAAACCAAACCAGCGCCAGGGACAATGTGAAAGCCGAGAAAGCTGAGCTGGCGGAAGCAGAGCGCAAAGCAAATTCGCTGGAAGAAAAAGCTGTCGCCAAAATTGAGATTCAACTTACATCGCAACCTGCAAAAGTGGCCCACTTTAGTGAAGCCATCAAATACGGTGTCGTTGCGACGCTGAAGGATGGCTCAACGCTCAAGACACCCAACCTGGGAGGAAAAATACCCTGGGAAGACTTCGAGCTGGCGCACAAAGGCTGCAGTAATACCATCGACGAGGTACGGGTGGATGTGGACGCTTCATCACTAACCGACGATGTTGTTTTGCTCCAGATTACTTCCGTCTACCATCCGTCGTTAAAAGCGTCACTGGCCATCAATACGACCAATGATGTGAGCGTTCAGGTGAGCCAAAATGGTTTCTGGGGCAACGAACGTCATCAGCATATGACCGTTTTTCAGGGAGTCGATGGGCAGCATGCCGGCAATGGCGACGACCTGGTGATCAAAGTGCAGGCAGTACGGCACAAGAAAACAGGTGCCAGCCTCAACAAGATCGAAATCTACAATACCACCAAGGCCAAAACCGTCGCCCACTATAAGCTAACACCTGATACGCCGCTCATAGTAAACGCCAAAGGAGGTCAGGGAATGAACGGCAGCAAAGGTCGCCAAAGTGAAACCGCTGGCGGTAATGGTGGCAATGGCGGCAGCGGAGGCAGTGTTACCATCATCAAAGATCCCTCAGTGGCATCATTTAACATCACTATCAACAATCAGGGGGGGAAGGGTGGCAATGGAGGCCCGCCTTACTACAACACCGGCATTAAAGGCAACGATGGAAACCCAGGTGCAGACGGTTACACCGACACAAAAATCGCATCAGTAAATCTGAATTTTTAATAACCAATAAATAAGAACCAACATGAAAAAGTTAATTCTATCAATGGCACTGCTGGGCGTCTTTGTCCTTTTCAGTGCACAAGAAGCGCACTCCCAACTGGCTGGTGCACTGGCAGGTAAAGTGGGCAAAGGGAAGGGCGGCAAAGGCGGCGGAGGTGGATCATTTACGGCATTCAACGATGAAACCGATGCCATGGGCGTCACGGGTGAGTACTTCGGTTTGAGTGATGGCAAGGCTTATGGCCTTCGGTTTGTGAAAGAAGAAGGCGGCAAAATGGTGAATAAGATTCACTACTTCGAGAAGAAAGGTGATGAACCACAGTTGAAGCTCGATTTGAAAGAAAACTACTATACCAAGCACCAGGTGAAGCTGTTTTACTTCTGGATCTCAGCAAGTGCCTCCGGTTATGTTGAGCTGGTGGAAGTCGACCCGGGCGTGATAGCACAGATCAAGTCTGACCGCAGCTATAACGACGGGCCTGTTGGCCTCGACGCCACCCGCACAGTGGTGGATGTTTATGCCAAAGACAAAGCCAGTTTTGATACCTGGGATGTGGAAACTGCCCAGGCCAAAGTAGACATGCTGATTGGTAGCCTGAAGGCTGAAGAGAGCGAGAAAATCAAGAAGAACCTGATGAAGTTTGAATCTTATGGTGGCTATGTAGGCAAAATAGCGTTCGCCAAAGGAACCAACTACCTGCGCAACCAGAGAGAAAATGAGCCGGTAGAAAAGGTCGCCAACTTTATCACCAAAGCGGAACTTGGTTCAACGGTGGCTTATAAGCCTTATTTTGAAATGCCACTGGAAGTGTCGCACCCAGGTGCCTGGTTCAACATTACTTACGAAATGCTTGGTGAAACTACCGATAGAGAAGTGCTGAGAAAGACCAGTTCAGTGTTCTCTGAGAACATTCCACAGATAGACAAAGACAAGGGAATCTTTTACTTCCTGTTTCCAAGGGTCACCGTCGACAATTCTTCAAATTCTGCTGACTACGCCTTCCTCGAACTTTTGAGAAAAAATCAGGAGAAGCTGAAAGTGGGAGATGTTTACGACCTCAAAGTCACTATTTGGGCGTATAAAGACGGAGCAAATATTGACCCGGTAGCGTCAGGCACTATTCAGCTTGAATACACCAAAGAAGCTACAGGCACCAAGAAGCTATTGTTTGATCCGGTAGATGGTTGGGTGTCCAAGCTTGAGAAAGTATTAGACTAATTGGCGTTTAACACGGGAAAGTTAAAACCAACTGGCAAGTGCTGGTTGGTTTTTTTGTTTTATACCATTCTGGTGGAAAATATTCATTGAAGTCACTGAAATGGCAATTTCCCAGAATGGAAGGTAGGTGTTGAAATGCCGGATAATGCTTAACTTATCCTACGTTTTAGTAAGAGATGAAAATAGTTAACACACAACTGTCCGACCTGAACCTGATTTACCACCTGTTCGACGAATCAATCAGGTATCAGGAAGCAAAAGGCTATCCGGTCTGGCGCAACTACGACAAGGGAGCGATCATCAGAGACATCGAGCAAGGCAATCAGTACAAGGTGGTTGCCGGAGCCGATCTACTTATTGTGTTTAGTGTGGCCTATTCTGACAAGCTCATTTGGAGAGCCATGGATCAGGGTGATGCTGTGTATCTGCACCGTATTGTGGTGAACCCAGTTTTTAAAGGACAAAGGCTCTTTGGCCACATTGTGGATTGGGCGAAGAGCCATGCCAGGCACAAAGGTCTTAGCGCTGTAAGAATGGACACCTGGGCAAACAACCCTACCATTGTCAACTACTATCAGGGATTCGGCTTCACCTTCGTCGAGAACTATATTACGCCCGATAGTGAGGAGTTGCCTGTCCATAACCGGAAGCTCGGGCTGAGCTTATTGGAGCATAGGTTGTAGCGTTTTGGTTAAGATATTTCTCGTAATTATCGTATCTTCCCTTTGGAACCAACCGGTTACAATTATTTCCAGTTTACTCATAACTTATCCACCATGAAAAGTACTTCAATTAGAGTTTTCGGACTTTCAGTCCTTTTTGTTTTTGCTGCACTTGTTTATGCCCAGGCGCAGCCAAAAAGCCCCAAAATGACCGCCAATGGAAAGGTTGGCGATGCAAACATTACCATAGAGTACAGCAGCCCTTCTGCAAATGGCAGAGAGATTTGGGGTGGACTTGTGCCCTACGGCAAGGTTTGGCGAGCAGGAGCCAATAATGCTACCACCTTTGAAACCGACAAAGACATCATGGTAGGTGGTAACAAACTTGCCAAAGGCAAGTACAGCATCTACATCATTCCGAACGAAAAAGATTGGCAAGTGATATTCAACAAAGAAGTGGGGCAATGGGGTATTAACAGAGACGGCACCAGTACCAGAAAGCCAGAGAGTGATGTTTTTATAGTAAAGACTACACCGACGGCAGCCGACATGCAGGAGTCGCTTTCTTATGCGGTGGCCGGAGATAGCTTTACCATCGCATGGGAGAAACTGAAAGCGTCAGTACCGTTAAAATAGGCTGCGTTTTCTACTCATACAGAATACCCGCTGGCTTGTGGATTTTGAATCTTCACCAGCGGGTATTTTTTTGAGGTTTGCTTTGCTGCTCCCGCATCTGCCTTGTTGCTTAGGAAAGACTGATGAATCAGGTAATAAAATACTGTTGATCCCCTTACTCATTAGATCAGTTTTCGGAGGTGTCAAATAGCTTATTGGCAAGCACTTGTTTCTTGCTTTCCAGCGGAATTGTGATTGTAACAGAAGTACCTTCATTGGGCGCTGACTCAACTTCTATCGAACCGTGTAATATATCAAGCTGTGCTTTTACGAGGTACAGGCCTATCCCACGCCCCGCCACGTGTGTGTGAAATCGCTTGTAGAGCTTAAATAGCTGTTTTTTGTAAAGCTCAGCGTCAAATCCCAGCCCATTGTCGGTGATTTGTATGACTGCACTGGCGTCTACTTCCCAACTTTTTGCTTTTACCACCAGGCTTCTGTCCCACGACTGGTACTTGATAGCGTTGCTAAGCAAATTATGAAAAATGCTTTGAATCATAGACTGAACAGTGAATATCTCTGGCAGCGTCGAAAAATCGCTTTCAATTGTCTCATTCCCTGTGAGGCTTTCTTTCAACAACCGAACACTCTCCTGCCACTCCTTTTTCAGATCGACAGGCTCACGGTAATGACTGGGTGTCGTTCTTAGGTCCAGGAGCTGCCCTAAGTCTTTAATGATTTGATCCAGGTCTTCTGCCGTGGTGCCCATTAGGCCGATCAGCTCCTTTGAACTTGTGTCATTCTGCTGTCTGCTTGCTAAATCGGACAAGCCGAGCAACCGGGCCACTGGCCCACGAATATGGTGAGAGACGGTATACGAAAACTGCACCAGCTCATTGTTATATTTAACAAGCTCCTGGTTCGTTTTCACAAGCTCGTTTGTTTTTTCTTCCACTAGCTGTTCGAGACCCCGGTTAAGCTCGCTGATCCTTTCGTTGTTAGCGGCCAGCTCTTCCGACTGCACCTGAATGCGCTGGTTTTTTTCCACAATAGTGAAGTGCAATGCCTTGATTCTTCTATAGAAACGATAGTAGGCAACGGCCACAAAGCTAAGCAATGCGAGGCCGGCGAGTCCCACGATCAGAAGCAGAAACTGCTGATCCAGCTTCGATTTCTGTAGGGCAATCTGATTGTCAGCCAACAGCTTTTCTTGTTGCAATGCCTGGATATCCCTATCTCGCTGATCGATCTGATGCATTTTTTCAAGGTTGGCGAACTTCCTGCTTATATCAGATTTATGCAGCGAATCCTTTAACTGACTGGCTTTCATGGAGTAGGCCAGAGAGGCTTCGAATTGCCCCTGAGCTGCCAGCAGATCCCGCCGGGTGTTGAAACACATAATCAATATCTCATTGGCTTCTGTCAAACCGCAATAGTATTCGGCCTTGTTGAGAAAGTGAGCCGATTCTTTGAATTTTTTTAGCTTAAAATAAGCATCTGCCATGCCCCAATTAACTTGTGCGAGACTGTAGTCTGACTGGGCTTCATCCGCCAGCTCAAGACTCCTGCCATAATACACAAGGGCTTCTTCATACATCTTTTGCTTCACCCTGAGATAGCCCAAATACATCATGGCATCGCTGCTGCCCCTTTTGGCGTCAACTGCCTGAAAAACATTGAAAGCTGAGTCCAGATTGTTTTGTGCCTCGTCAAACCTGCCTAATTCTGTTAGCGTAGCGCCCTTAAGTAGAAAAGCCGTGCCGATTTCTGCTTTCAGTTGGGTGTCAGTTTGCAGAGCTATGACTTCATCGGCCAGCACCACGGCTTGAGGGAAATCACCCAACCGATAGTGAATCCATCCCATGGTGGTGATAATGCTGCGAACTTCTGCATTGAACCCACGCAGCTTGCAGAGTTCAAGGGCAGGATACAAATGATCAAGGGCCAGTTCGTATTCAGCTCTATGGGCAAATTCAAGACTGACGTCCATTTGCAGGGTGACATATTTGCGGATGAGTGACTTTTCCAAAAAATAGCTACTAGCGGAATCCATGAGTACCATTGCGTCGTCCACGTTGCTCTTTTTAAACAAGATCAACCCTTTGATATGGAGGATGTCGTAACGGCTTTCTTCATACTCATTGGCACTGGCTGCAATCTTTTCCGCATCTGAAAGAATGCTGTCTGCGGCACCTACATTATTGTTCCTGATGTTGTTATTCGCCTTTAGCAGAAGGGCTTCAATCAGCAATGCTTTTTTAGGCAGTCTCCTGCGTATGGCAATGGCGCTGTCGAGGTATGTTTGCTGCTGGTCAATTTTGTGCTGTTGCCCGTAGGCAGCACTCATATTACGGTAAATTTTCGAAAGGGTGGCAGGATCTGACTCATCGCTAAAAAAGAAAAGGGCTTTATTGAAGAAATACAAAGCTGAATCAGTGGCAACTTCTTCCAGCGACAGATTGCCAAGCTGGAGAAACGAATAGCCTGTATTTTTCCTGTCTCCGATCTGCTCCGACAGCCGAAGGCCCTTGTGTAAGTGAACATGGGCGGGAGCAAGAAAGCCGGAGAGGTATTCATTAACACCTTTGTACGTATAGGCTACGGCTTCTCCCTTACGATAGGCAATCTTCTTGCTTAACTCAATCGCCTGTCCATTATATAGTTGTACTTTCTCATTATCGACAGTGATAAACTCGTAGGTGAGCTGATTGAGAACATCAACTTTTGCTTCATTTTTTGACCTCGTCAATACCTGCTCAAGGCTATCGGTCGTCGATAGCTGGCTTAGGCTCATGCTGCTGATGCACAAGAAAAGACACAACAAAATGAAACATCTAAAAGGAGGCATTGATTGAACTAAGGTCGGATAGATCGAAGTCTCTTCTGATCAAAAGTCATAGCTTACCCGTGTCAGAAGATCACTTTATAATACAAGTTTTTAATGATATATCATAAACCAGGCGGCTTCGAAAATGTTCTTGAATGAGCCAACGGTTAGGAGATAGTAGGTGCAAAATAACATAAATGAACAGTCATAGTCAAAAACATTTAGAAGGTATTAAACTGATTTTCAGCACTTTTAGTTGATTGAAAAAACTAAAGAGGAGGGAGGGAAGAAGGCCAAATTTGTGGATTGGGTTTGTTGTGCCCGGCAACACCAATCCATCTGGTAGCAGCAATCTACAGATCCACATTTGACCATTATTTTTTACAAATTTCCCCTTGCTTAGGTATCAGGTTCTGGTTCGAATGGGGTTCGGCTAACTTCCATAATGCGTGGGCATTGGGTTGCTGGTGAAAACAATGTGAAGTCTCCCTATTTATAGCTATATTCCTGATGTATGCCGGATAGTGAATACCCTACCCTGAGCTGGTGACGCTCAGCACAAACATCGGAACAGCTATGATCGATTTTTTGAGCTTTTGCAACAGGCTTTCCCCACTCGATAAAGAAGCGTCCGACGATTTGCTGGAGAAACTAAAGAGCCGGACAATTGAAAAAAATGACTTCATTTTGAAACGGGGAGAGGTATGCCGTCACCTGTGCTTTGTCGACGAAGGACTAACCAAAACATTCTTCACCAGCGAAGACAAAGAATTCGTCATGCGCTTCTTCGCCGAGTATTCCATGCTTACCGTGCTCGACAGCTTTGTGTCCGAAATGCCATCGAATTATGGAATGCTGGCATTGGAAAAAACGAGGATTACCTGTATCAGCAAGCCTGACCTGGAGCAGCTTTGTGCCAAACACCACTGTGTGGAGACTTTTTTCAGGAGACTGGTGTCGATGGCGGCGGCAAATATGATGAAAAGGGTGAGTGAAATGCTGGAAGATAACGCTACTGCCCGCTACAACCACTTTGTAGCGAATGAGGGGCAGCTCCTGCAACGGATCAGTCTGGGTGACCTTTCCAACTATTTGGGTGTCACACAAGTAACCCTCAGCCGTATCAGGGCCAAGAAGTGATTTTTTAACATTTGTAAAAAGACGGCTCAGCTTTTCTTCGAAAGTTTGCATCAACCAACTTTTTACAACCATGCAAACATCAAGTACTTCCAGAATTTTTAGCCTGATCATCGCCCTTGCCTTTTGTATCATCATGCCAGTGGTAGGATATTTGAAAATAGGCCTTCCACCTGTCGTTATTATTGGTAGCTCTGCCACCGTGGGCTTCTTGTTTTGGTATTTCACCTACCTTAAGAATCCCACTGACCCTAAGATCATTTTGCCATTGTTTTTGCTCACCGTGGCCGGCCTGCAAATCCACATCATTGAAGAGTATGAAACGGGCTTTGCCCCAGCCATGAGTCGGCTTTTCGATATTCCCTGGACAGAGAGAAGTTTTTTGATCGTTTTCTCTCTTGTAGGGCCGACTATCTACACATTAACTTCGCTGGGCCTTTATTACCGGGTGCCGCTGGCTGGCTTTATCGCCTGGTTCATCTTCATCGGGCCAGGTGTGGCAGAATTTACCCACTATGTCTTTCCGTTGCTGACGCCCAGCCTGGAGCCTGGCAATGTGAGCGACATTACCCAAACCATTCATGGAGTGGAAGTAGCAGACATGCCCAACTACTATTACAAGACAACTGGCAGCTACTACTTTTCAGGTATGTGGACGGCCTTCCTGCCAATGATACCGGGCATCTATTCGATTTACAGGCTGATGAAGGAGCATAGACTCCAGACGAAGTAGTGGACTTGCTGGCAAGCATATGTGCCGTACCTACGGCACTTGGCGAAAAAAAGACGTTACATGGTGAGCTTACCGGTGTGTCGTCCCTACGGGACTGAGCAGCGGTAGCTCTCCTGTGGGGTTTTGCAATTCCCATTAAGCCATAAAGTTTGCCTCAGTGCCACCATAGCCGTCTTGACAAGTCCCGTAGGGACGGCATCATGGTGGCTTGGATGGTGGCAGCGAGGCGGAGTGCCGTAGGTACGACATATAGAGGTAGGCATAGACAATTTGATCAGGTTGATATTTGCAACAGAAGTAAGGCAAGCCCCAAGAATTTATCAGTATATTTCTGGAGCACATCATGTATATAAACAGCAAATCATACCTGATACCTGACAATGGAAGAAACGGAAGAAAGCGAAATAACTGATAATGAAATTTTTACCGCCATATGGACATCGCCCCGGCAGGTGTTCAAATACATCAATGACAATCATTATGAAAAATATATGACGTTGCTGCTAGTACTCGGCGGGATAGCCTCAGCTTTCGACAGGGCTTCAAGCAGAAACATGGGTGACACACTGTCAATTGAAGTGATCATAGGAATTGGCGTGGTTGCAGGGGGACTTTTTGGTTGGATATCGTACTATATATATGCCTCACTACTTAGCTGGACGGGTGGGTGGTTGAATGGTAAGGGCAGTTCAAAATCCATTTTGAGAATGTTGTCTTATGCTTTGATTCCAATCGTCATATCAGTAGCGTTTATAGTGCCTCAAATTGCTGTTTATGGTGTTGATATTTTTAAATCAGATGGAGATGTGACAAGCGCTGGGCTACTAGGGAATATCGTCTTTTATGTGTCTGCACTAGCGAAAGTTATCCTATCTATCTGGACGTTGATTCTTACAGTGATAGGGATATCAGAAGTTCAGAAGCTATCCATTGGGAAAGCCATTTTGAACTTGATTCTGCCAGCCGTTATAATTATCGTGCCGATCCTGATCATTGTGCTAATCGTCACATGATGGTACATATACATAAGGCAGGTATAGTATGAGGAAGTATTTTACTGTCGCCGCCTTCTTAAGTTTAATGTGCAAAGTATCATTTTTGCTTGCCCAATCAGTCGATGGAGATCGGTTCATTGAAACTGCATTGAAGGTGCAGAGACTGGATCCATGGCAGACACAAATTGCTTTGAAGGAATCAAAAGATGTTTCCGACTACTTTCTATTGCTACCAAAACAATTGTTCGAAGGAGAGGTGGGGGTAGGAGATGACACAGAAGAATTTCGGTTATCACTAGTCAATGAAGGTAAGGGAAGAATAAATGTGGCCGCTGGATACGTTGAAGTGGCATCGGGATTTAAGCTGGTGATGGCATTGTTCCGGAATAGAGTAGATAAAGTAGATGTCATCGCAGTTGCCATAGGGTGTGGAGTGCCACCGGTTCAGTTTTGTGACTATGGGTTTATTGAGTTTGATCCTCAATCCAAAAAATGGACTTTTAGTGACGTGTTTCCATGGACAGATTTCAATAGGAAATGTGAAGCGATCAAAGCAAATAGAAGTAAGCTAAATGGAAGCATAGAGCCATTTATTCCTAACATTGTTTTGCCAGACTTAGGGACAACGATCAACGTAGTAGATGCATGGGATACAAAGAAAGAGCCAGTTTTTAAAGTGGTTTGGAATGGTGCCCGGTTTGAGGTGCAGTAGGCCGGATTTTACTGAAGAAACGCCCATAAGTACAGTATCTTTCACTTTTTATTCCGGTACAAAATATGAACACCAAAATTATCATGACACTGGCAGCAGTCATATTGGGGACTGTCGGTATTGCGCTGACTTTTATGCCTGACGCCTTATTGAATTATGCCAATATGGAGGAGAGCGAGACCGCACTATTGCTGATTCAAATTTTAGGGGCTTTGTACTTCGCTTTTGCCATGCTCAACTGGATGAGCAAAGGCAGCCTGATAGGAGGGATATACAACCGGCCAGTAGCCGTAGCCAATATGACTCACTTTCTGATTGGCGGACTGGCCCTGGTGAAAGTGCTGATGTCAAACCCAAACGCTTCCCACCTTATCTGGGTAACTGGGGTCATTTACGCAGCATTTGCGGTATGTTTTGGTATTATTTTGTTTCGACATCCGCTTGCAGAGTCGAAATAGGAAGGTGGGGACGCTGATGGTGGCATTAAAGGGGGGGGTGAAACTTCTGCACCGACAGCCTTCATGTTACGAGACAGAAAAGGCAGGTTCGTTTATATCAGGGAAGGCTTCGGTAAGGAGGAGATCATCAAGGTGATTGAGGGAAATTTGTGAGAGCCTTCAGTTTTTACAATAGATAAAGATAGAAATGGCTGTTTGGTGCCGCCTAAAAATAGGGGACATAGGAAATAGATTGGTTGATATTTTTTTTTCATTTATAGTCTTGAATAAATATATTTAAAGCAATCAACGAAAATCTCCATGAATACAATCTTGTCAATCTTTTTACTCCTTTGGACGACAATCGGAAACCCAATTTTTGATTCAGGCAAATCAGAACAAACCGTTTATTTTTTTTGCCATTCTAAATTGATTGACGTTTCGCCGGGAGAGCGACAACATGTAGTGGTAACGGGTGTCTATTCGAAAACGGCTAGCGACGAGCAAGTTTGGGAAATGGTTTCAGAATGGACAGATTTTGTAGAGAACGAGTTTGAAAAAGGCCGACGCCGGACGTCCGATTTAAATCACTTCAGGACACTGGAGGAAGCAGAAGCACACTTGGAGCAACGGTTGGTAAAAGACCTTGATGGGAATAATACCTTTGTGGAAAAGGTCACTTTTGAATTTGACGTTAAATAGCCTAAACGATTGAATTTTCCCATTTGCCAGAAGTTTAGTCGCAGCACTATCTTGTAGTGCTGAATATCAAGCTCTAGGGTTATTTCAGTTAGAACGCATACCACAACAGATACACCTAAAAAGGGCTGGCGAGCGTAACTAAAAGGTTAGGGATTTCCAATAGTTACTTGTCAACAAAACACTGGCATTACACAACCGCATATGAGCTTCCTCAAGGCAGAATGGAGAAAACTGGCTATTGCGAATTACGCAATCGATCCAAAAGTATTGGCCAGACATATTCCACCCAAAACTGAATTGGATTTGTGGAACGGTACCTGTTATGTCAGCCTTGTCGGCTTCATGTTTTTGAACACCAGGCTACTTGGAATACCCATTCCATTTCATCGCAACTTCGAAGAGGTAAATCTGAGATTCTATGTCAGATTTAGTGACAAAGGTGAGTGGAAAAGGGGAGTAGTTTTTATAAAGGAAATTGTTCCTAAGCCAGCGCTGACTTTTGTAGCGAATACAGTTTACAAGGAGCATTACCAGACCATGAAAATGTCTCATGATTGGGTCGAGCACGAAAATAGCAGAACTGTAAAATATTGTTGGTCTCTAAAGGGTGAAGAGAATGTGTTTTGGGTTAAAGCAGCTCTCGATCCAACAGTTATTGCAAGGGGTTCAGAATCTGAATTTATCACTGAGCATTACTGGGGATATACAAAGGCCGGGAAGAATTCATCTCTTGAGTATGAAGTAACTCACCCAAGGTGGGATTGTTATGAAGTTTCTGAATACAAGATAGACGTCAACTTCGGATTGGTTTATGGAACTCAATTTGGTGAGCTCTCCAACTTCGAACCTACATCCGTTATGCTCGCCGAAGGGTCTGAAATAACTGTTGAGAATAAAAGGACGATATAAGAGGGTCCGTACCATAGTATCTTTGAACGAGTATGAATTCTGAAACACAAATTGTTCGAAAGCTTGATCTATTTCTACACTATCCTTCGATATTGCTCTCCTTTTTCTACCTATTCTTTGTCCTGTATCTTTTGAAAGTATCGTTCGAGTATCAATCGGATATTATGTTCGATCTAACGCCAGTTCTCCTTACACTAGGCGCATTAGTCATCCTTTCTTTTCAAATTCCAGGCTGGGTCAACTTCGTCAAATTCTTTAGAAATGAAAAGAATTTGGTCATTATGATAGAGCGTGGCCACGGGCTAACGGTTAGAGGCCAATTGATTGAGAGAAAAGAGATCAAAACAATTATGCATTTTAAACACATTATCCGCAGAAGAGGCGCTGCGTTTGATCTGGAGTATGTTGCAATTATGCTTAACGCCAAAAAAGCATTGCCTATTGTTATTTCTGAACTGATCGTCAGCCCAAATGAACTGATCGAACTCTTAGACATAAAAGATAAGTGCGTTGTATCCGAGAAAAGGTTTTACCACTTCGTTTAGCCTGTTGGTTGTCACCCCACCGGCAATCTCACCACCATCTCCGTAAACACCCCCTTTTCCGAATACACATGGATGCGGCCCTTGTGTCGGTAAATGATCTGCCGACTGAGGCTTAGGCCTATGCCCGAGCCGTCCTTTTTGGTAGAAAAGAAAGGAATGAAGATTTGCTCCAGCTTGTTGGCGTCGATGCCACTGCCATTGTCTTTGATCGCTATGTCAATCCATCTGTCTCCCGGTTCAAAGCGCCAGGTAATGAGTGGGTCATCGCTTCCTTCCAGGGCATGAATGGCGTTTGTCAGCAGGTTGATGAACACCTGCTCCAGCAGTTTGCGGTCACCTTGAATGGTCAAGTCGGTACTTTGCTCAGGCATTTGCACCTGAATGCCGGCTTTTTGTAGTTCTGAAGCCATCAGCAGATTGATGGAGCTGATCATGCTTTTCACCTCAATAGGCGTCGGCTGCAGCTCCGGCACCCGGGTAAACTTGCGGTAGTCTTCCACAAATTGCAGCAGGCCCTTGCTGCGCAGTTGTATCGTTTCGAGCGACTCCACCATGTCCCTGATGGTTTCGTCCGTCAGGTCAGCCACCTTTTTGGCTTTGCCATTGGGCTGCTTCAGCACCATGATCATGGTTTCCGTCAGCGACAGGAGGGGAGTCACCGAGTTCATGATCTCGTGGGTGAGCACCCTGGTCAGCTTGATCCAGGCTTCCAGCTCTTTCTGGTCAATCTCGTTGGCAATGTCCTTGATGGTAAACAGCCGGATGCTTTTGTCGATCAGCTTGAAGGCATAGAGCGACACGCTGAGGTATTTTTTGTTGCCGTTGATGGTGATCTCCAACAATCGGCTTTCCCCATGGCTGAGCTGCAGCAGCTTGGTTAGGGCCTCTGAGTTTTCAGTCTTCAGGTTTTTCCAGTTGGCCACATTCGGAATGTCAAGCAGGGTTTGGGCTTCGGGATTGATGAGGTCGATGTGCTCTCGTTCGTTGATGGCGATGATGCCCGTGGGGATATGCTCCACAATGCCCTGCAAATACAGGTACTGTGCCTGTCGGGAGAGCTCCGACGCCTGAATGGTGTTAAGAATGAGATCGAAGGCTTTGTGAAGCCGTTTTTCAGAAGGATCGATTTTGTCCTGCCGAAAGCCGACGGTGAAGTCCCTGGTTTCTATGGCTTGCAGAAAGCGGGTAAGGTTGTCGTTCGTGCGGCGGATAAACCGCCACAGATCGCTAATTTGGAAAATCGCCACAACCGCCAGTACCAAAGGGGTATATATCAGTTCAAACTGCGTGAATGAGTAGGCAATTGCTACCAGCGTTGCCAGCAGCAGGCAAGTGCGGATGGTGAGCCACAGAAGGAATCTATTTAATACCATACTTCTCCATTCTGCGGTAAAGGGCCAGCCGGTCGATGCCCAGCTCCCTGGCTGCCCGGGTCACATTGCCCTGGTGTTTTTTAAGTGCTTCGTTGATGAGCTTTAGCTCGTTCTCTTGTAAGTTCAGCGTTTCCGGTGGTGAGTCAGCAGCAGTCGTTTTAGATGGGCTCAGGTCAAAATAGTTGATGGTCGAACCCTCGGCCATGATCACCGCCCGCTCCATGGTGTGCATCAGCTCCCGGATATTGCCGGGCCAGTGGTGATCGGTTAGCTGCTTGTTTGCCACATCAGAAAGCTGTAGCGCTCCCTTCCTGTATTTTTTGGCAAAATGGCTGATGAAATGACTGGCCAGTAAGAGGACGTCGTCCCGCCTTTCTCTCAGCGTGGGCAGGGTAATTTCAATGGTATTGATGCGAAAGAGCAGGTCTTGCCGAAACTCCCCGTCGGCAACCATTTGTGCCAACGGCTGGTTGGTGGCGCTGATCAGCCGGAAGTCGATGGGGATGGGTTTATTGGAGCCCAGTCGGGTGATGGTTTTTTGTTGCAGCGCAGTCAGGATTTTGGCCTGAGAGGCAGGGGAGAGGTTGCCTATTTCATCAAGAAAAAGGGTGCCACCTTCGGCCAGTTCAAACTTGCCTGGCTTGTCTTCTCTGGCGTCAGTGAAGGCTCCTTTCACGTGGCCGAACAATTCGCTCTCAAATAGCTTTTCGTGCAAAGAACCCGTGTCTACCCTGAAAAACACCTGGTTGTTACGGGTGGAGAGGCTGTGCAGGTAGCGGGCCATCACATCTTTGCCGGTGCCGTTCTCTCCCAGCAGCAGCACGTTGGCATCCGTCGGCGCTACCTTTTTGATGGTCGCCAGCACTTGCTTGAATGCAGGCGAGTGACCAATGAGTTCTTCCTCCAGCAGCTTGCCACTCTCGGTGATGTCGGTGCTAATCGCTTTGTACTTCTCCGCATTTTTTTCGGCGGCTTTCAGCTTCAGTGCATTCTGGATCGTGGCCAGTAGTTTCTCGTTCGACCAGGGCTTCACCACAAAGTCAGCGGCGCCTGCTTTCATGCCTTCCACGGCCAGGTTGATATCGCCGTAGGCAGTGAGCAGAATAACCTTGAGAGACGGGTCTTTGGCCAGCAGATTGGTCAAAGCCCGCAGCCCTTCCTCGCCGGTGTTTTCTCCCCGCTGGAAGTTCATATCGAGCAATACCACATCCGGATGGAACTGCTCCATCAGGGCAAGTGCCTCGCTGGGATGCACGCTCGTTTTCACACCCTCATAGTGATGTTTGAGGAGCATCCGGGCTGTGGTAAGTACGTCCCGGTCGTCGTCTACAATAAGTATTTTGGATGGGTGAAGGGGCATTTGGCGGCTAGTAGTTATTTGATTTTAGTTAATAGTTATTGGGCAACGGTGTTCGTTTTTACGGTTATTGCGAGGCACAGGTGAAATTACTTATTGTGTGAAATTACTCCCGTGCCGTGGCAATCTTTCTGTTAAATACAGATAATTAATTTTGTCGTCACCTCCAATAGATTGCCACATTCGCTCACCGATCCGGCACATTGATCTTCAGGATCTGGCTCACTCGAAATTAACGGTATCAGCAGTATGCTATGACGTCACGAAAGAAACTGTATCAAAAACAAACACTTTTTTGTAGCAAAACCAAACACCTAATCCAACTATATTTTCATACTATATTCGTAACAAACTGACAATGAGTAGTTTAAACTTAATGGCACAACATTTTCTTAACTGGCTGGCATACTATTAACTTTAGCACCATGTTCAGAAACTATCTCATCACAACCATTAGAAGCTTCCGCAGGAACATCAGCTATATGCTGCTCAATGTTTTTGGTCTGGCATTGGGCATCGGGTGCTCCCTCGTTATTTACAGGGTGATCACCTATGAGCTCAGCTATGACAGGCACCATGAGAATTTTGACCATATATACAGGGTAACAAGGGCCGATCATCAACCCGACAAGATAGAATACGGTTCAGGCGTCCCACACCCGCTGGGTAGTGCTCTGCGGGAAGACTATTCTTTTATAGACGAAGTAGCAAAGGTCGATTACCAGTATGGAGCGATTGTAGCTTCGTGGGAAGGTGATGTGCAGCTTCGCAGGCTCAACGAGGACGTGGGTATCGCCTACGCTATTCCTGGATTTTTCAAGGTTTTTACTTTCGAATCTATTTCGGGTGACCTCGCCAAAGGCGTGGAAGAGCTCAACTCGGCTGTGATTTCTGACGAATGGGCAAAAAAATATTTCGACCTGACCGACGCTACGCTGGAGCAGGCCATAGGCAAGCGGTTGACGATTAATTCAAAGCTATCCATTACGATCAAAGGTATTTTCAAGGCGCCTCCTAAAAACAGCGATTTCCCCTTCCATTTGATCATTCACTACCATAACCTCAAGGACATGAATCCTTATTATGAGGATGGTACGAGATGGAATAGCACCAGTAGCTCAACCAACTGTTATGTGCTGATTAAGAACGAAACCGATAAGGCGCAACTGCTGGCGTCTTTTCCTGAGTTCGTTAAAAAGTACTACGACGAAGACGCTGTGGAAGAGCTGGAGTTTGGTTTACAGCCGTTGTCCGACGTGCACTTCAATGGCGAATATGAAAACTATGGCGACCGCACCATGGATATGCGACTGATCATGGCACTTGGAGTGGTAGGACTGTTTCTGATCATCACTGCCTGTATCAATTTCACTAACCTGGCGACGGCTCAGGCAGTAAAAAGGTCTAAAGAGATCGGCATCCGTAAGGTAATGGGTGGCCACCGTGGGCAGCTTTTGCTTCAGTTCTACAGCGAAACCTTTATCATTACTGCTATTGCCGCCCTCATTTCTCTGGCCATTGCAGAGCTATTTTTAATCCAGCTGGAGGACATTTTGGGCTACAGGCTGTCTATCAATTTGTTGGGGAATCCACAGATGTTGACGTTCCTGGTGCTGGCAGTGGTGAGTGTTACCGTGCTGGCGGGATTTTATCCATCGCTCATTCTGTCGAAAATGAACCCTGTGCTTGCCATCAAAAACAAGATTACTTCTGACAGGCACACCGGCGGGCTTTCGCTCCGAAGAGCGCTGGTAGTCATTCAGTTTGCCATCAGCCAGGCTTTGATTATCGGGACCATTGTGGTACTCATGCAAATGCGTTTTATTCAAAGTCAGCCACTTGGCTTCGAAAAAGACGCCATCATCAATGTATATATCCCTGATCAGGAACATCCGCAAACACTTGAGACCATGCGAAACAGGCTGCTGGGTGTCAGTGGGATTGAGGCCGTTACTTTCTCGCTGGGTGCACCACTTGCTGGCAGCAACTCGAACTCTAATTTCAGTTATCCCGATGGTGGCGTTACCGATCAGTACAGCGCCAACTTCAAAATAGCCGACGAGAACTATATCGATTTTTACGGTCTGCAACTATTGGCCGGCAGGAGCATCAGGCCATCCGATTCTCTTAAAGCGGTTGTCATCAACGAGCAGGTCATGCACATCATGGGCATCGATAATCCAGCCGAAGCAATTGGCAAAAAGCTAACAACTGGCTTCAACGGAAACAAAGAGGTGGTAGGAGTGCTAAAAGACTTTCACATTTTCTCTCTTCACTCCGAGCTCAGGCCTGCGATGATTATTTACTACCCTGGTGCATTCTATGAAATGGGAGTTAAGCTTTCCACTACAGGTGATGCGGTGGCAAAAATAGATAACCTGGTAGCTGAGGTCGACAAGGTATGGAGCGAGACCTACCCGGACTTTATCTTCGATTATGATTTCCTCGACAAGCAGATTGCCGACCGCTATCAAACGGAGAAAAATGTCAGCCAGTTGTTCCTTATCTTTTCAGGCATCGCCATCTTCATTGGTGGTCTCGGGTTGTACGGGCTTATTTCCTTCCTGGCCAACCAGCGGGTCAAAGAAATTGGTGTTCGTAAAGTGCTGGGTGCCAGCATGGGCGAAATCATCTTTATTTTCAGCAAAGAGGTGGTTGTGTTGCTGGGTGTGGCTTTTGTGGTTGCAGCGCCGCTTACCTACTGGGTGATGCGGGGTTGGCTCGATGACTTTGCCTATAGCACACCATTTAGTCCGGTGTTCTTTGTATTGGCCATTAGCGTATCTCTTGTTATAGCACTGGCAAGCACTGGCTACCGTTCGTTTCTCGCTGCCCGGGTCAATCCAGTCGAATCATTGAGGTCCGAGTAATCATTTTTCACCTCTTAAAAGCCAAGGATATGATCAGAAATTATATCATTACTACGCTGCGCACTTTCCGGAGAAACCCTGGTTATATGTTTCTCAACATTTTAGGCCTCTCACTGGGCATTGGCTGTTCACTAGTGGTTTATTCGATCGTGTCGTATGAGCTGGGCTTTGACAAACATCATGAAAACTATAACCAGATTTACCGGGTAACCCGCTCGTTTCAGGAGCCCAACAAGCTCTATCATGCTACCAATGTGCCGCATCCATTTGGAAGCGCACTAAGAGAGGAGTCTTCGTCCGTTGACGAAGTGGCGATGGCGCATTATCAATACGGAGGTGTAGTAGCGTCATGGGATGGCGACAAACAGCTCAAAAAGCTGAGTGAAGAGGAGAACATGGCTTTTGTGACGCCCTCATTCTTTAAGATCTTCACTTTTCCGTCATTGAGTGGAGACCTTGCCAGGGGCGTAGAAGAGACCAACTCGGGGGTTATTTCTGATCGGTGGGCCAGGAAATATTTTGACGTGAGGGGTGATGATTGGGGAAGTGTGATTGGGAAGGTTATTTCAATCAACTCTCGCCTTAAGTTAACTATTAAGGGAGTGTTTCAGGCGCCGCCGGCGACCAGCGACTTTCCCTTTCATCTGCTGATGCACTATCACAATATCGCTGACTTGAGTGATTACTATCAGGAAGGCAAATCGTGGAGCAGCATGAGTAGCGCCACCAACTGCTTTGTGCTTGTAAAGGATCAGACAGTAAAAAGTAGCTTACTCAGAACCATCTCGGAGGTTTGGAGTCAGCATCATTCAGAAGACGAGGTTTCGAGGACCTCTTTCGATTTGCAGCCGCTTTCCGATATCCACTTTAATGCTGACTATGGGAATTATGCCGGCCGTGCAGTGGACATGGATCGCTTGTGGGCCCTTGTCGCCATTGCTGCATTTCTGATCATTACTGCCTGTATCAATTTCACCAACCTTGCCACTGCTCAGGCTGTCAGGCGCTCTAAAGAAATAGGCATCAGAAAAGTGATGGGCAGCCATAAAGTACAGCTGGTGTTTCAGTTTTATTCCGAAGCATTACTCATCACACTTTTTGCAGGGTTTTTAGCCCTGGCTGTGGCCGAAGTGTTTCTTATACAGTTACAGGACATTCTCGGCTATCACCTTTCTGTTGACCTCGGCAGTCACCCAAATGCAATACTATTTCTTGCGGGAGTAGTGTTGCTGGTTTCACTGATGGCAGGTTTGTACCCGTCGCTGGTGCTGTCAAGAATGAATCCGATTCTGGCCATAAAGAACAATATATCAGGAAGGCATGCCGGTGGACTGTCAGTCAGAAGAGGGCTGGTGGTTGTGCAGTTTGTTATTAGCCAGGCATTGATCATTGGCACGCTGGTTGTCTTTCTGCAGATCAGGTACATGGAAAACCAGCCCCTGGGCTTCACTAAAGAAGCAATTGTTACCACCTATTTAAGCAACCCCAACCCAAAAGACATTGAGGAGCTTCGTAACAAGATTAACAGCATTAGCGGGGTGGCCGATGTGACATTCGGCATGGGCTCTCCAATTGACCGAAATACTGCCAGTGGCGATTTCAGCTATCCCGATGGAGGAGTGACGGAATCCTATAGTGCCAATTATAAAGTAGTAGACGAGTACTATGTTGACTTCTTTAATTTGGAGCTGCTTGCGGGGCGAAACATCAGGCCTTCCGACTCTTTGAAGCGCATTGTAGTTAACGAGCAGGTACTGAAATTCATCGGGATTTCGAGTCCGCAGGATGCCATTGGCAAGAGCATAAAATCAGGGTGGGGGGAGAGAAAGAAATTGTGGGTGTGGTGAAAGACTTTCATGTGCAAAGCCTTCACAGCGACCTGGAGCCCGTGGTTCTTCTTTATTATCCTCCTGGCTTTTTCGCCATTGATATCAAGTTGGATGCCAGCGCTTCCTCTTTGGCGGGCATGGAAAATACAATCAGTGAAATTGACAAAGCATGGCTGGAAGTTTACCCTGAGGCTATTTTTGACTATACATTTTTGGAAGACGATATCAGTGCTGCCTACCAGTCGGAACGGAACCTAAGCAAGCTGTTTACCATTTTCTCAGGTATAGCGATTTTTATTGGGTCTCTGGGGCTGTTTGGTTTGATATCATTTGTGGCCAACCAGCGAGTGAAGGAGATTGGCGTGCGCAAAGTGCTGGGCGCCAGCGTGGGGCAGATCATGTATATTTTCGGCAAGGAGACCGTGCTTTTGCTTGGAATAGCGTTTGTCATATCCGCTCCTGTGGCCTTTTGGTTGATGAACGACTGGTTGCAGAACTTCGTCTACCGCATGGATTTCAACCTGCTGATCCTCGTTACTGGCTTTGGCTTCACATTGGTTATCGCATTGATTAGCACGGGTTATCGGGCACTGAGGGCTGCCAGTTCGAATCCGGTGGATTCTCTGAGGTCGGAATAACCAAAAATTAACCGCTATGTTCAAAAACTATCTTGTCACCGTTTACCGAACTTTCAAAAGACATCCCAGCTTTCTGCTGCTCAATGTACTTGGTCTTGCACTCGGCATAGGTTGTTCCGTGGTCATTTACCTTATTGTTAACTATGAGCTGAGCTATGAGAAGCACCATGCTAATTTTGATCACATTTACAGGGTAACCAATGGTGAGAGTGCCTCTGTGCCACACCCAACCGGGGATGCCTTAATGGCAGACTACGCTTTTGTCGACGCCGTAGCCAAAATCGATTATGAGTATGGCGGTATCATAGCGTCGTGGGAGGGGGATAATCAGCTAAAGAAGATGGAAGAACAGGATGGGCTGGTATTCGCCTCTCCCGGTCTCTTTGACGTTTTTACGTTCCCGGCATTGGCAGGCAACCTAAAGAAAGCTGTGGCTGAGCCAAATTCAGCGGTTATTTCCGACGAGTGGGCCACCAAATACTTCGGTATCAAAGACGGAAACTTAGACCAAGTTATAGGAAAAAGGATGACGATCAATTCAACTCTGAGCGTAGTCATCAAGGGGGTATTTCTGGCACCTCCTGCCACCACTGATCTCCCTTTTCAACTAGTGGTGCATTACGACAATCTCGGCGATTTTGACTCTGATTATGAAGATGGACAAGACTGGGATGCCACCAGTAGCAGTACCAACTGCTATGTGTTGCTGAAAAATGAATCGAATAAGGATCAGCTGTCCTCAGCACTACCAGGCTTAGCAAAAAAGTATTATGGCGAGGAGGATGACGGCAACCGTTTTGGACTTCAGCCGTTGTCTGATGTACACTTTAACCCGGTCTTTGGCAACTTTGGTGACAGGGTGATGGACTACAGACTGCTCGGTGCTTTAGTTACCATCGCCTTTTTTCTTGTGATCGCCGCTTGTATCAACTTCATCAACCTGTCTACAGCGCAAGCTTCAAGAAGAGCCCGGGAGATTGGCATTCGCAAGGCCATGGGTGGTCACAAGGGACAGCTGAGAGCACAGTTTCTTACTGAGACTTTCTTCATCACCTTGTTGGCCAGCTTTTTTTCGTTGGCACTGGCGGAGGTGATGTTGCTGGAATTGCAAGACCTGCTCGGCTATAGGCTGTCGGTAAGCGTGGTCAACGAGCCAGGACTATTGGCATATTTGGTGGCCATTGTCACGTTGGTGACACTGGCAGCGGGGCTCTATCCGTCGCTGGTGCTGTCTAACATGGGGCCTGTAGCGGCATTGAAGGGCAAAAGCTTCCACGGAAAAGGGCTGCGTGGCATCTCGGTTCGAAAGGCGCTGGTCGTCTTTCAGTTTATGATAAGCCAGGCTTTGGTGTTCGGCACATTGGTTGTGCTTTTGCAGACAAAATTTCTTCAGGATCAGCCGCTGGGGTTCGACAAGGAGGCTATTATCACCACCTGGGTGCCTGATCAGTCGGCCATCACTGCTCTCAGAGAGAGGATTCGGGCTGTCAATGGTGTAGATAATGTGTCCTTTTGCATAGGAGCACCCTTGTCGTCATCGAATTCCCATGCTAACTTTTATGAACCTTCTGTTCCCAAGGAGCAGAGGGGTGACCTTGGTGCCAACTTTAAGGCAGTTGACGAAAACTATCTGTCGCTTTTCAATATAGAATTGCTGGCCGGCAGAAATCTCCGGCAGGCTGACTCTGCTTCGGCTATTATTGCCAGTGAGCAGTCGATTCATGGGTTGGGCTTTCAAACCCCAGCTGAAGCTATCGGGGCAAAAGTAAGAACTGGTTACGACGACAATGTGAGGGAGATTGTTGGGGTTGTAAAAGATTTTCATGCTCAAACCTTGCACCAGGAGCTGAAGAAAGTGATACTGCTTTACTATCAGCCTGAATTTTACACGATGGCAATCAAGTTTTCTGCCGGCAGTTCATCTGCGGTTGCCAGCGAAACCATTGCCGAGGTAGAAAGTATCTGGAATGAAACGTTCCCTGAGTTTATTTTCGATTACCGGTTTCTGGATGCTTCTATTGCCGCCAAGTACGAGACTGAGCGGAACCTGGCCACTTTGTTCATGATTTTCGCCTGTATGGCAGTGCTTATTGGCGGCCTGGGTTTGTATGGTCTCATTTCATTCATGGCCAACGAGCGGACAAAAGAGATAGGAGTGAGGAAGGTGTTAGGTGCCGGTACCTTTCAAATGCTTCTCATGTTTTGGAGAGAGGTTGCAGTACTGTTACTAATTGCGTTTGTGGTCGCCTCCCCGCTGGTTTATACACTTATGAGCAATTGGCTCAATGACTTTGCCTATCAGATAGACATTGGGCTCCCCGTATTTATATCGGTCTTTGCTGTTTCTCTGCTGGTGGCGCTGGTTAGCACCGGCTACCGGTCGATGCAGGCGGCCAGCTCTAATCCGGTGGATTCACTGAGGTCGGAGTAGGAGGTGACTCAACTAAAAACCCGGTCAAATAGTATTGCTATACTACATGACCGGGTTTTGTGTTTTTCAAAAGCACAACCTCACTTCTGAAAAGGCAATGCTATTGTGCTATAAGCTTTTCAATCTCTTTGTTAGCATTGTTGATGGCTACTTTCTCCTTGTGCTTAAACCACTTGTCTCCCCTCATTTTAAGAAGCAATTCGTCGAGGTGGGTAGCAACTGTCACGTTCCAGCCACCTTGCACACGATCTTTCACCCGTGGGCTCAGGCACCTAAGGCTCATACTAAAGCCACTACCTACATATTCGATATGGTGCCACCAGCCGGATGGAATAAAGATGGTGTCGCCAAATTCCAGCACGGCCTCTCTTCCTTCAACATATTTCAACCCCGGGTACTTGTCGTAGTCGGGCTTTTCAATGTTAACAGCAGTGTGCACATTGTAGGGAAATCTGTACAGTAAAGTTGAGTACTTGGGGTCAAACAGCACTACTCTTTTCTTTCCGGTAAACTGTGTAAGAAAAACGCACGACATATCCATGTCCTGATGGATGCGGGTTACTGATCCGTCGCCACCAAAAAACATAAAAGGAAAAGACCTTAAGAATCCGGAGCATATCTTAGGAAATTCGAAGTCTTCGAACAGGCGTTTGTTCTGCTTAAAAGGGTTAAAAAGAAATAACCGCTTTTTTGTCGGCCCTTTTTCTATTTCATCCAGGTACTCCCTGAACTTCAGATAATAGTCAGGCTTTTTAAAAGAACGATCAGCTCGCTCCAGTGCCCCGTCGAACACACCCACCTCCATATCACCCATTTCGTCCTTAAAGAATTGGAAATTCCATTTCTTGCTGGCCGGATAGCCATCTACAAGCCCTTTGAGGACTACAGGTTTTTGTGGGTAATAGTAATTTTGCTCGAATTCCTTCCTGGTGATATTATGCACCACGTCAATGTTCTGCTGGATTTTGACACTCATAGCGTGAATAAAAATTCTTAATCTGTAAATGAATATTTATCAACGATTAACAACCGCTTTTACAGTCACAAAACTAACAGTAAGGTTGGTTTAAATTATCAACTCAATTAAAAAAATTCAAACAAAATCCTAACTCGCCAATTAAGTCACCAAAATGCTTGTTCAGATTCCGTGCCAGAAAAAGTGAGAAGGCAAAAGGCCCACCATTTAGATCGACCGCAATAAAAAACAAATATTTATTTGCTTTGAATCGCACTATTTGCCACCTTGCACAGCATTTAAATCAGTAATAGTAAAATATGCCTGGCCACAGGTCGTTAATTCTCAACTTTGCACCCCACAAATTTCTTAATTAATTACCCTCAAGTCAGATTTTTTACCTTTACCAAAATGCCACTAGCATAGCATTTATTACAATCAATTAATAATAACAATGGAAGGAACAGTAAAATTTTTCAACAATTCAAAAGGTTTTGGTTTCATTAAGCCATCAAATGGCGGTGAAGACATCTTCGTTCACGTTTCAGGTCTAGTTGACGAAGTTCGTGAGAACGACGAAGTGACTTTTGAAGTTGAGCAAGGCAAAAAAGGCATGAACGCCGTTAATGTCGAAGTAGTGCGATAGTAAAAGGAATCGATAGATATACTTTTTTTATTAAAAGACACTATAAGAAACCACCTTCGGGTGGTTTTTTTTATGCCTTAACTTGCCGGAAAGTCCCTGTTCGGAGCCTTTAAGTTTTAGGTTTGCTTGAGGGATGAGGATAAGTGTAGTAAGTTTAAGAAATGACAATCAATGATTTCTGTGAATGAAGAAGGACAAGAAGCAATTTGATATTACCAGGCCTGACAAAATCCTAATGGCAGGCTTGCGGACGCTCGGGACGATAGGCGACAACCTTACCTTCAACTTGTATTCGACTCTCAAAAGCGAGTCAAAGGGAAAAGCCCAAACAGTTTTTATTGGTAAGAAAAAGCTAGAGAAGGTGGCCATTCAGCTGTTTGAATACAGCCCCGATGACTGCATGGAGCTGGACCAACCAGAAGACTTTTCAGCACTTCAGTCGCCAGATCCGAAAAAATCTTATTGGTTGAATTTCCACGGCCTGCACGAGGTGTCGCTTTACGAAGACCTCTCGAAAACAATGTCTTTTGACCGCCTCATGGTGCGGCAAATGCTCGATACCACCCAGCGGCCCAAAGTAGAGGAATATGATAAGTACCTGTTTTTCAGTGTGAAATCGATCCTGCAAACCGAGCAACAAGAGCTAAACATTGAGCAGATCAGCTTTATCCTGGGGAAGAACTACATCATTTCGCTGCAGGAAGAAGAAGGGGATCATTTTGACCACATCAGGTACAAGATCCGGGAAAAGTTGGGCATGGTTCGCCACCGGAAAAGCGATTTTTTACTGGTGCAGTTGCTGGACGCCGTGCTGGACAACTATTTTGAGACCATCGACGCATTCAATTTGATAGTGGCTGAACTGGAAAAAGAGGTACTGAAAGACCCCACTCATTGCACACTACTCAAGCTGGAGAAGTACAAGAAGGATACGCAACTGATCAAGAAGTCGTTGATGCCTTTCAAAGAGGCTTTAACCAATATTCTCAACGGCCGTACCAACTTCATCGAAAATGAAAATGAGAAGTATTTTCATGACCTGCTCAATAGCTGTAAAAATGCCATGGACGAGATAGAGTCCACAAGTAAAAGCCTGGAGAGCCTTGCTAACATCTATTTTTCGTCCCTCAGTCAGAAAATGAATGAGACGATGAAGGTGCTGACCACGGTGGCCACCATTTTCATCCCACTCACTTTTATTGCAGGCATTTATGGAATGAACTTCGAATATATGCCCGAGCTCAAGTACCGCTATGGCTACTTTGTGGTTTGGGGAGTAATGGGGGCAGTGCTTATTCTAATGCTGCTTTATTTCAAGCGCAAAAAGTGGCTTTGAAAAATACCCTGCTAAATAGGTGATTTCATTGCCTGTCGGGTTTCGTCTTTTACCGCTATATTCGTGCTACTAACCTAATATATTATGGAACTAAGGAGTAAACTATTTGGAGTGCTCATCGTTTTGATCGCCTTTATGGCCGGATGCACTCAGCAAAAGCCTCAGGAAACTGAAGGCCAGGATGATAAAATGGAACCACAAACAATAGACCTTCTTGTTGGGGTTTATACCGGTGCCGGAAGCAACGGCATTTACCAGTTGCAATTCAACACAGCAACCGGTGAGCTGAGCGACAGTCTGTTGTTGGTGAAGACCACAAACCCATCATACCTGGCGATTAGCAAAGACAGACAGAGCGTTTTCAGTGTTAACGAAACCCAGGAGGGCGGCATTAGCTCTTTTAGCTGGGACCATGAGAACAACCAGCTTGTGGAGGTTAGCAAGCTTTCAACCGAAGGGGCACACCCTTGCTATGTTGATATTAGCCCATCGGGAAGGCAGGTAGCCGTGGCCAACTATAGCTCAGGTAACCTGGCGGTGTACCAGCTAGGTGAGGGCCTTGCGTTGCAGGCTTCTCCTCAGATTCGCCAGCACAAAGGTAGCGGGCCGGTGGACCCTAACCAGAAAGGCCCCCATGCACATTGCAGCATTTTCAAAGGTGGATACCTCTACGCAGTGGATCTTGGCATCGACAAAATACTTGCCTATCCGTTCGCTGCCGATGGTACCCTGGATGAAGCCCATGTTGCTTTTGAGCTACAGCCAGGAGACGGTCCGAGACACCTGATATTTCACCCCACAAAGGCAATGGCTTTCGTAGTTAATGAGTTATCAAGCTCGGTTGTTTCAATGAAAGCCGATTTTGAAAAGGGCACGTTTGAGGCAATTGACAGAAAAAGCACAATACCGGCTGACTTCACCGAAAGAAATTCCGATGCCGACATACACATTACTTCAGACGGAAAATTTCTCTATGCTTCCAATAGAGGACACCATAGCATAGCTATGTACGCAGTAGCGGACGACGGAAGCCTGACCAGTTTGGGTAATGAACCGGTTGGGGGTAAGACACCCCGTAATTTTACGCTTTCGCCAGATGAAAAATTCTTGCTGGTTGCTAACCAGGATACCAACAACATTGTTGTGTTCACGAGGAACAAAGAAACAGGCCTGTTGGCTGCTACTGGCAAAGAGCTTTCTGTATCTAAGCCAGTTTGCCTTAAGTTTTAAGTAGCGAACCAAAGCAATGTCTACTAATAAAAAAAGGTCTCCTTCATCGGAGACCTTTGCTTTTTTGTGGGGTGTAGCCCCTCGCATTCGGTAAGTATATCTGTTTTGACTATTTCAAATGGAAAGCACAATGCCCAAAAGAGCTACCAAACCCAGAATCAACCAATTGATCACTCGCTCTTTTCTCTTAGGCTTACCCAGCACCAAATAGTCCAGACTATACTTGAACCTGCGTTCATACAATCCTTTCATTATGGCTCCTTTCTTCTAATGTTACCAAATTGTTAACAACAAATTTAATTAATTAATATTGGGTTAACAATGATTAACTGAATAATTCAAAAAATTACAGGAATTGTATTAAATGGAGGCTCATTGTGGTTTTGCACTAAACAATACGAACTATGAAAGCCCTGTGTTGAGATTTCAATAATTGTTTTCCCAGGCGAACGTGTCCATTGCTTTTACAAAATCAGGTGACAGTGGGGCTTGAAGCCTCAACTCTTTGTTTGAAAACGGGTGAATAAAAGTGAGTTTGTGAGCGTGAAGAAGGAGTGAGGTGATCCCCCATTCTCTTTCGAACATCCTGTTGTGCCGCAGGTCACCATATTTGGTATCGCCAACAATAGGATGCCCCATGTGATTGAAATGCCTGCGGAGTTGGTGCGTGCGGCCCGTTCTTGGCAGCATTCTCACAAGTGAATACCGTGAGGTGGGGTATTTGTTCACTGAAATGTCGACTTCGATGGTGTTTAGTCTTTCATAGTCAGTCAAAGCAGTTTGCTCAACACCTGTTTCATGTTTAATCAATGGCTCGTTTGTTGATCCTGTTTCTGCCACAAAGCCTCGAACCACCGCCAGGTATTCCTTCGTTACGTCTCCATTCATAAAGAGCGATTGGGTCATGGCTATGCCCTGCGGAGAATAAGCAAAAAGCAATACGCCTGAGGTAGCCCTATCGATTCGATGCACCGGATATACCTCGCAGCCTATTTGGTCGGCCAGTAGCCTGTTGGCAAAAAAATGCTTTTCCTCGGCGATTTTTGTTTTGTGAACAAGCAGCCGATTCGGCTTGTTGATGGCCACTAAATACTCGTCCTGGTAAATGACGCTAAGTTTTTCGAACCGGGCTGGCTCGTTGTGGATAAGTTTTTCTTCACTCATGGTTGACTGTAAAAGTAAAACGGCGGATTTTAGAATCCGATTATTTATGCAGACTAAAACCCCACTTTATGCAATCGCCTGATTCTCTTAATGATGTAGCAAAATTTCACCGAACTTTTGGTCACCCGATACTGCCAGAGGCTACTGTACCTTCTGCTGACCGGTGTGCCCTCAGAGTGAATCTTCTGGCTGAGGAACTGAAAGAATTGGAAGAGGCTATTCAGGCAAAGGACATCGTAGAAATAGCTGACGCTCTGTGCGACCTGCAGTATGTACTCAGTGGAGCTGTGCTTGAATTTGGCTTGGGTGGGCAATTCAAAGAGCTTTTTGACGAGGTGCAGCGCTCCAATATGAGCAAAACCTGCAAGACAATTGAAGAAGCTGAAGCCACAGTAAATCACTACAAGGCACAAGGTGTTGAATGCCACTATGAAGAAGCGGACGGACTGTACCTCGTGTTCAGAACCGGGGACAGAAAAACCCTGAAGTCTGTGAAATACTCTCCGGCCGACCTTAAATTTATTCTCAGCTAATTTTATGTTGGCGGGTTAAAGGATTAGGTGCGTTTTTGATAAATTGTTGTCGCAACACACCCGAACCTACCTTATGACTTTTAAGCAAACCTTTGTTTTCTCTCTTGTGATCGTCTTGTCTTCTTGCGCTTCGCAGGGGGACAAAGAAGAAGATGAGCAGTTGGCAGAAAAGGCCCTGGCTTCTTTTGATCTATACGAAGGCCTTCAAATCGAACTTATTGCATCCGAACCACTGGTGGCAGATCCGGTGGCGATGGAAGTGGATGAGTTGGGAAGAACTTATGTGCTGGAAATGCATGGGTACCCCCTGGACTTGTCCGGAAGTGGCGTGATAAAACAACTGCTGGACACCGATACAGACGGGCAGTTTGACGAGGCCGTCGTGTTTGCCGACGGCCTTAAGCTGCCCACGGGTCTGATGAGATGGAAAAACGGACTAGTTGTGGTCGATGTGCCGGACGTACTTTACCTGGAGGATACAAATGGCGACGGAAAGGCAGATAGAAAAGAGGTGTTGCTGACGGGATTTGCCGTTACCAATCCACAGCACATTGCCAACACGCCCATGTATGGCCTCGACAACTGGATTTATGTAGCGCACCAGGGAATGGTAACACCCAAAGTAAGTGTAAAAGAGTTTAGCGACGAGGGGAGTGAGGTTCATTACCCTGCCAATGATAAGGCACCTAAGTTACCAATTGACGCCAATGGCCGGAACGTAAGGTTCATACCTGACTTTTTCCAGTTGGAGATGCTTTCCGGCGAATCGCAGTATGGGCAAACTTTCGACGCCTGGGGTCACCATTTTGGCACCAGCAATGCTGACCATCTTTTTACAGAAGTCATTCCTGCCAGGTACCTGGCCCGCAATCCCAACCTGGTGGTTGCCGATGCGATGGAGAACATACCAGACCATGGCAGTGCAGCAGAGGTATTTCCTATCACGCAAAATCCTGCCAATCAGTTGTTGACCGATGTCGGCGTCATTACTTCCTCCTGCGGTGTTACGTGGTACCAAGCCGGTTTGATCAAGGGCTTCGAGAATGTGACTTTTGTGGCGGAGCCGGTGCATAATCTTGTCCATGCGGATAGGGTTATTGCCAAAGGTGCGTCGTTTCGTGCAAGCCGCTTGGTTGAAAATAAAGAGTTTTTGGCGTCTACAGATGCCTGGTTCCGTCCTGTTCAGTTTTATGTAGGCCCCGACGGTGCTTTGTATATGATCGACTATTATCGGCAGATTGTGGAGCACCCTGAGTGGATGTCGGAAGAGGTAAACAATTCGGGAGCGCTGTACAATGGCTCGAATCAGGGCAGAATTTACAGAATATCACCCAAAGGTACAGCTCCCATGAACTGGGCAGGAAGCATAGATATTCCGGCCATGACTTCAGATGAAATCGTCACCTTGCTGGGTAGTGACAATATTTGGTGGCGAAGAAATGTACAGCGCCTGATAGTAGCCAACGAAGCTTTGGTGCCAAACGATGTGCTGATTGACTATGTGGCCAGCACTGAGCGTGCAGTTGGTTTTTTGCATGGGCTTTGGGCGCTGGAGGGTAGAGGCCAATTAACTGCTGAGCTCATAGAAAGGGGATTGAGACACAAGGCGGCTGGTGTAAGGGAAAATGCCATCAGGTTGGCTGAAATACACCTGACAGCATGGCCAACATTGGCCAAGACTCTGGTTGGCATGTCCGGCGATAGCGACGCCCGGGTAAGGTTTCAGCTTTTGTGCACGCTGGGCTTTGTCGATACCAAAGAGGCCACTGAGGCTCGCAATCAACTTCTTCGGCAAGACATCAACGACCGATGGGTGCAGGTGGCGGCCTTGAGTGCCAGCTATGGGAAAGAAAGTGAGTTGCTATCGGAGACTATCAGCACATTGGCCAATTCGCCCTCAGAAGGAACGGCCATGTTTTTCTCCAACTGCGCTGCGGCGATGGCTACTTCTGGCAACCAGAAGGCCATTTCGGAAATGTTAAAGAAAGTGCTTTCAGGCACCCAGGATCAAAGCGACGCATGGTGGAAATCTGCTGTACTCAGGGGAATTGACGGGGCCGTTAAAAACAGTGGACTTCGGGCCGGGAACGCCGTGGCTGAGATGAGGCTCCTGAAGGCCCAATTAAACGAAAAAACCCCAGCTGAGGTGAGGGCAGCCAGCGTGAGACTTCTCACTCATTTGCCAGGAATTGAGGCATCCCATTTGGCGGATGTTCAGGAGAAAGCGTTGCAACTGGCACTGAACGGAGGAGCAAGTCCGGCCTTAAGAACTGATGCGCTACTTTTGTTAACCAAATCAGCCAATGGGGCCTATATTGATAAATTGTCAACGCTCGTGTCTGCACAGGAGCCGGATGACGTACAAGAGGGTGCCATCAACGCCATAGTCGCTATCAATAATCAGGCTGCCTCTCAGCTCATAGTGAAAAGCTGGAGTAGTCTTACGCCAGACATAAGAGATCATGCCATGGGACATCTTCTTAACAGCGAATCAGGTTCTCATGCATTGCTCGATGCGGTGGACGCAGGGAGTATTGATCAGGCTACAATTGCCTGGCCACGCAAGGTGAGGCTGATGAACAGCTATACTGATGGCATTCGGAAAAAAGCGAGGCGACTGCTTGCGACGAACAATGAGGCGCCCGGCGAGTTAGTAAAAAAGTATCAGCAGGCATTGGATGTGAAAGGTGACCGGGTGGCTGGAGCGGCTGTATTTAAGGCTAATTGTGCTGTATGCCATCAAGAAGGCGGAGAAGGAGGCAGTAGTTTTGGCCCTGACCTTGGAACCATTAGGAACAGAGATGCATCGTTTATTCTGGCCGATATCATCAACCCCAATCGATCTATTGCCGACGGGTTTGAAACCTGGGAATTAAAAACTAGTAAAGGTGAGCAACTAACAGGAGTGATTGCGTCAGAAACAGCCTCATCGCTAAGCATCAAAGATCCAGCTGGCAATTTAACCACCGTGAATAGAAATGAAATTGAGTCGTTGAAAGCCTCAGACGTGTCGGCGATGCCTACAGGATTTGAAAATTCTATCTCCGTTGAGCAAATGTCCGATTTAATAGCTTATCTTAAAAGATAGATTGATCAACTAAACACCCTTTTTGAGAAAGACGATCATTTTTGTCATTCTGCTAATCCTGGTGGGTTTTGCTGCTGTACTTGTCAATTTTTCGATTGATAAGACGCATTATATCAAAACCAGGGAAGTATTGGCCAACCACCCGGATAGCATAGCGCTACTCGACGACACATTGGTGGCGCCTGTTCTGTATCACGAAATTGAAGGAATTGACCAGTTGCCACCTGACCAGGCCAAGCTAAAGTTCATTTCCGCCTTGTTGCCGTCCATTCTTTTGGCGAAGCACAGGATAGAGGACGAAAGAAATAAAATCAGAGAAATACTGAACAAGCCCATTTGGCTAAAGGAGGACAGTGCCTTTTATTTTGCACAAAGTGAGTTTTATAAAACTGCTTCAGGCGAATTGTTGCTTCGCCGCATGAAAACCCATCCCAACAGCATCATTCTGGCGCAGGCGGCGGTGGAGTCTGGCTGGGGTACTTCACGCATATTCCAGCAAGCCAATAACCTCTTTGGCATCTGGTCGTACCGGTCGGGCGAACCGAGAATCAAGTCCATCTACTCACGGAACGGCCAGGCGATCTATCTAAGAAAGTACGACGATGTGTCGGCCTCTATTTATGATTACTTTGGATTGGTGGCCCGAAGTAGGGCTTACCGGAGATTCAGAGAGGCGAGAGATACCACTGATAACGTGAATGTTTTGCTTCCTTACCTCAAGTATTATTCGGAAAGGCGTGAGGAGTATGTGGAACAACTGGCGACCATTATCCGGCAGAATCGAATGATGCAGTACGATGATTATCGCCTTGATCCGGCGTATTTTGTTGAAGAAAGAACCGTTAAACTTTTCGGCTATGTTATTGATACGGTTGTTGTGGTGGGTGGTGTTATTGTTGACGACCGCCAATAGTACCCTCCTTGGGCAAATGAACAGGGAAGTGGTCGGCTTTGTCTACCATAGGGTGGGAGATAGCCGGTATCCTTCTACCAACATCTCTACAGAAAGCTTTGACGCTCATCTCAACTATCTCAAACAGAATGATTTTAAGGTATTGACCATTTCTGAGGCGGTTGATTACCTGAGAAAGCCAGGCGAGCGGGAACGGGTGGCTGTTATTACCATCGACGACGGTTACGAAAGCTTTTACAAAAATGGTCTTCCCTTATTAAAGAAATACGGGTTTCCTGCCACCGTTTTCATCAATACTGAAACAGTAGGTGGCAGCTCTTATATGGACTGGAAGCAGCTCGAAGACTGCCTGGGCAACAAAATAGAAATAGGAAACCATAGTCATTCTCATGCCTATTTTTTAAATGAGGCACCACCCGCACGGTATGAGACATTTCGCAGCGATGTAGAAAAGGCACAAGCGCTGATAACGGAACGACTAGGAATTACGCCCAAAGCATTTGCTTATCCCTATGGGGAGTTCGATCCAAAAATGGCCGAACTGCTGCAAGAAATGGGTTTTTCGGCTGGGCTGGCCCAAAACTCAGGTGTGATGCATGGCGGAGGCAATTTGTTTAGCCTGCCCAGGTTTCCGATGGCTTCGGGCTTTTCGCCGTTGGAGAAATTTATTTCTAAAGCCAATATGCAGGCCTTGAAGGTGATTGCTGAGAAGCCAGAGAGCTTTCTGATGATAGCTAATGATCCATCACCCACCCTTCAAGTCACCTTCGCTCAGTCAAACCTGATGGAATCGCAGCTTCAATGTTTTGTGCAGGGAGGATCATGTGTACTGGAGAAGAAAATGAGTGGCGACAAAATAGAGGTCACCGTAAAACCAGGCAGCGCTCTGAGAAGCAGGAGAACCCTTTATACCCTTACCATAAAAGACACCGATGGTCATTGGCATTGGTTCAGCCACCTTTGGGTCAATCCTGCTTTGAAATAGCAAACAACGGCTGATTTTTCAAGGTCTTAAAGGCTTTTCCATTAGCGGCTTCCTGTGAACTGGTTCGCTCCCTATATTACCCTATCGTTCAATTTATCAATTATTATATGAAGTTAAACAGATACTATTTACTTGTTGCGGGCATTTTGCTCTCGTTTGCAGTGAGAGCGAGACAATTGCCCGAGGGCTATCCCACGAAGCCTATTACTACCCTTGATACTTTGCTAACTAAGGCCTTTGAATGGAGAAATGTAGGGCCTAGCAGGGGAGGAAGGTCGCTGGGAGCGTCAGGAAGTCCGTCCCGACCCAACGAATACTACTTTGGGGCAGTAGGTGGTGGCCTCTGGAAAACTGTTGATGGTGGCACTACCTGGAAACCAGTAACCGACGGGCAGCTGACAAGCTCATCGGTGGGTGCCGTGGCCGTGTCGGAAACCAATCCCGACATTGTGTATATAGGAACCGGCGAAACCCAGTTTAGAGGTAATATCATGCAGGGAGACGGTGTTTACAAGTCGGTAGATGCTGGCAAAACCTGGGAAAACATAGGTTTGAAAGAAACCCAGGCGATTGCCAGGGTGCGGGTTGACCCAACGAATCCTGATATCGTGTTTGTGGCCGCACTCGGGCATCCCTACGGCAATAATGAAGAAAGAGGCATTTTCAGAACAACCGACGGGGGTAAAAGCTGGAAAAAAGTGCTTTACAAAAGCGATAAGGCAGGCGGCGTTGATATCATCATTGACAGGACAAACCCGAAGGTAGTTTATGCCACTATTTGGCAAGTATACCGCAAGCCCTACAAAATGTGGGGTGGTGGCCCCGATTGCGGCCTGTATAAGTCAATTGACGGTGGCGACACATGGACAGAGCTCACCAGGAACCCAGGGTTGCCGAAAGGGCCTGTCGGTAAAATTGGCGTGACAGTTTCGCCTGCTAATCCAAACAGGCTTTGGGCAGTTGTTGAAGCCAACGACGGCGGGGTGTTTCGCTCTGACGACGCTGGCAAAACCTGGAAGCAGGTGAACGACGAACGCAAGCTCAGGCAAAGAGCGTTTTACTACAGCCGTATTTACGCAGATCCAAAAGACGAGAACACGGTATATGGGTTAAACGTGGGCTTTTACAAATCTACCGATGGTGGTGAAAAGTTTGACGTCACAATCAGGCCGCCACATGGTGACAACCACGATCTCTGGATTGATCCTAACGATCCCATGCGCATGATCGCTTCCAATGATGGTGGTGGTACTGTATCGGTCAACGGTGGTAAAACCTGGACCGACCTGGACTTCCCAACGGCTCAGTTTTATCACATCATGGTCACCAACGACTTTCCATATCACATTTGTGGAGCTCAGCAGGACAATTCCACGATGTGTATTCCAAGTGATGGTTGGGATTTTATGACTGCCAGGGGGCCGAAAACAGAGTACTACTATTCGCCAGGTGGTGGGGAGAGCGGCTACATTGCTCAGGATCCTAAGAACCCTGATATATTCTACGCCGGAAGCCAGGGAGCACTGTTAACACGTTATAACAGAGCAACAGGCCACGAGAGAGATGTGCAGGTGTATCCACGCTTCTTTTCAGGCGAGCCTTCATCATCATTGCCTGAGCGCTGGCAGTGGACATTTCCTATTGTATTCTCTCCGGTGGACAACAACCTCCTTTTTACATGCTCTCAGCATGTGTGGGTGTCGGCCGATGAAGGGCAGTCGTGGCAGAAAATAAGCCCAGATTTGACTTATGCCGACCCAGCTACCCTGGGTATGTCAGGTGGAGCACTCACCATGGATATGAACGGGCCTGAGATTTATGCGACCGTGTTTGCATTGGCACCCAGCTACCATGATGTCAACACAATTTGGGCTGGCTCAGATGATGGCCTGGTGCATATTACGAGAGACTTTGGGAAGACCTGGAGCAATATTACGCCACCCGATATGCCAAAGGACACAAGGGTAAGTATCATCGACGCTTCACGTCATCACCCAGGCACTGCGTATGTGGCTGCAAAACGCTATCAAATGGATGACAGGGCTCCGTACTTGTGGAAAACGCACGATTATGGCAAGACATGGACAAAAATAATCAGTGGCATCAGATCCGATGATTACCTGCATACTATCAGGGAGGACATCAAAGTGCCAGGCTTGCTGTATGCAGGTGGAGAGCACACCGTTTGGGTATCGTTTGATGATGGCGCCAACTGGAATGCGCTGCAGCTGAACATGCCGGACACACAAATTGCCGATTTGATGGTGACCGATAGAGATTTGGTGGCGGGCACCCATGGTCGCTCGGTCTATATTTTGGATGATATTGGGCCGCTGAGAGAGTATGCCAAACTTTCTGGCAATCCCAACTATACACTTTTTGAGCCTGACAGGGCTGTTAGACGAGTGGAAAGTGCTACAATCAGCTACTTCCTGCCAGAGCAGGCCGATGAGGTAGTTATTACCATAAAAGATGCTAATGGAACTGTGATTTTGGAGGAAAAAGGGACTTTGCCGGAGCCCAAGAAGGATGAAGACGAAGCAGCGAGCTGGTATGGCAGCCTGCCTACGGCCCCGACTACCGCTCAGGGACTCAATAAATACGAGTGGAACTTAAGATATCCCGGTGCTGTAGACTTTGAGGGGATGATTATCTGGTCTGCCAGACCACAGTTAGGCCCTTATGCGCCTCCGGGAAAGTATACCGTGAGTGTAGCTGTGAACGGAGAAGTGCAAACCAGAGAAATTGAGGTAGCGCTTGACCCCAGGATTACAGGAGTGACAGAAGCAGATGTGAAAGAGCAGTTTGAGCTGGCTATGAAGATAAAAAATGCTACCTCCATGGCCAATCAGACTGTAAAAGACATTCGTTTGTTGAAAGCCCAAATCGACACACTAGTGATGCAGAACAAGGGTTTAAAAAAGGATGCCGAGGTACTTTTGTCGAAGCTTTCTACCGTTGAGGAGGCACTTTATCAGGTGAAAAATCAGAGTTCGCAAGATCCATTGAACTTCCCGATAAGGTTGAACAACAGGCTGGCCTACCTTAGAAAGAGCGTAGAAAGTGGCGACGGGAAACCGACCAAGGGCTCTTACGAGGTATTTGACCTTTTGAAAGGAGAGCTCGATGGGCACATGGCTACTTACAAGACCATCCTCGAAAAAGACATCGCCTCTTTCAATAGAAAGGTGAGTAAGTCAGATCTTCAGGAGGTAAAGCTTGATGAGAAAATGTAGTATATGAGTAAGTAAGTGTGCCTCAAAGTTTGGTAAAGCAATCGGACTAAGTTTGAGGATAGGTTTTTTGAAGAAGTAGGGGTATTTTAACAGGTAGGCTGTTGATAGATCACCGAACTATTTTAGTTAAATATATGTGATGAGGCATAATCCTTAATACGGTAATATTAAGATTTATTCAAATTTTATTCGATATTTAGGCATTACTGTGCTAATACTCATATACTAAGCATGCCCCGATAATTATCGGGGCTTTGCTTTTCTACCCATTTTTTGTGCTCACGGCTTCGGAAGTTGCCCAATGCATGGGATGACCGTATCTGAAAAATAGTTTAACTTCAGCCCTTCAAAAAAAGAACGCCCTGAAAGTAGCTTTTTGATGGCCCGAAAGATCAATTTTCTTTTATGTTTAGTGTTTGGGTTTCAGGGGTGGGCGTGGGGGGGCCATGTCGTCACTGGAAGCGGTTCGGATAGCACGTTTGTGAGACAGGTTCAGCTCACCGTTGACAACGATGCATACTTCTTCACTAGTTATGACCGGTACTACTCAAGTGGCATATTTGGATCCTACAGTAGTTTGAGGAGCCGACTACCTTTCAGCCACCCAAAAGAAGGTAGCAAATACTCTTCCGATATTGTTTTCTCTCATTACATCTACACGCCCAAAAACATCCTGTGGGACAAGTTAGAGCAGCTTGACCGACCTTATGCCGGGATGGCTACCCTGGGAGTTCAACTGAATTATCTCAGACCATCAAGTGCTTTTACCATGAAAGCGGATGTGGGTTGGCTTGGCCCGGCGATTAAAACAGCAGAGCTGATGCGCTGGTGGCACGGCAGCCTGGGCATACGGCTTCCCAGGGGTTGGGATTACCAGATTAACAATACGCCGGTGTTGACTTTGACACCTTCCTATTTAAAGCAATGGGCGTTTAGTGAAAAGTTTGACTTGGTGAGCTCCACATCGATGTCGGCAGGCACAGTGATCAATCAGGTGTCGCAGGAGGTGGTAGTAAGGTATGGCTTGCCAGGGAGTTTGAACCAAAGCCATTTAACTAACAGTCTTTTGAATACAGCAAAGGGGAGTGGCAAGCTCATTGAGTGGTACCTGGTGGCATGCTGGCAGGGAAGTTACGTGCTTTATAATGCCACCATAGATGGTAACTTTATCGGACCGGAGAGCATGTACCATGAAAGCTCGGAAAAAGCGGTTTTGCGTCAAACCTACGGCGCTGTGTTGGCTTACAAAAAGGCTGACTTCGAGTTGTCATTTAAAACTACGTCCAGAGAAGTGAAAGGAGCTGAAAACCACCGATATATGCGGGCTAAAATTAGCTATAGATTCTAATATGAAAGCACTCATTCGTCAGCTAATCGATTTTCAAAAGGCTAATTTCCATCCAGGTCTTTACCTGAGCCTTGTGCTCTTTATAGGTGTAAGTGTAGGCTTCAATTTTTCCCTCGGGTTTTACGATGACTATATCATCAAAGGGCATAGCCCTGCTCTCCGGTGGCTGCTTGTTGCTGCCTTCAATATGTTTCCTTTTGTGGTTGCAGCCCTTCTTGTTTATTATTTTAAAGGAGAAAAGTCATGGGTAAAAGACACTGGCTTTTGGTTGCGGGCCGCCCTGGTGTTTGCAGTGTCGGGCTTGTCGCAATACTGGAAACCATTTGATGGATTGGTCGCCGGGCTGAATGGCAACGAATACTATTTTGCCAGCTACACATTTAGAAAGGCAGATAGCCTTGTTAATGTTTTGCTGCCCGTGGTGATCCTTTATTTGCTTTTTGAAAAGGAGAAATACAAATTGTTTTACGGATTACGCTCTACTCACTGGGACTGGAAGCCTTATGCACTGATGTTTATGGGTATGGTGGTGGTAATCGGCCTTGCGTCTTTTTTTCAGGACTTGCAGGCTTACTATCCCCGCTACATGCGCACCAAAGGGCCAGAGCTGGCGACTGAGCTTGGGATTAGTCAATGGTGGCCTCTGCTTATTTATGAAATAGCATACGGGAGTGATTTCGTGTCGGTTGAGCTATTCTACAGGGGTCTGCTGGTGCTGGCATTCTACCGGTATTTTGGGAATTATGCCGTGCTTGTTATGGTGCCGTCTTATGTTTTTCTGCACTTTGGCAAGCCAATGACGGAAGCTATAAGCTCAGCTATTGGTGGCTATGTTTTAGGCATTATTTCCCTTAACAGCCGGAACATATGGGGTGGGGTGGTTCTTCATGTGGGGGTGGCGTGGCTAATGGAGTTTTACGGGTGGCTTCAGCTGGTTTTCAAATAAGTCCGAAGTCCCAATACTGCCTTTCAAAAAGTATTCACAACTTCTTAATCGTTCGCAGTTACGTGGCATTGCGAAATTCTGTAATTTAACGGTTCGACCTTGATCCCATATGAGACGTTTACTTGTTGGCCTGCTTCTATTTCTTTCAATTGCTACTACGGCGGTAGCCCAATCAGGCTACTACTACCAAACTCATTTTACTCCCATAGCAAACAAACGGGATCAAATCAATTATAGTATCCAGCAAGATGATTTTGGCCGACTTTACTTTGCCAACAGACAGGGGCTTTTGCAATTTGATGGCACCAGCTGGGACTTGATAGAAACCCCTGGGCCAACTTTTTCTATCTCGCTCAACGACTCTGTCATTTACCTGGCAGGTACATATGGCTTTGGCATGCTCACTACTGACGGTTTTGGAAATCTTGCGTTCAAAAATTTGGGCGACTCTTTAAGCAAACTGTCCTCAATGACACAGCTCATTAGTTATGGTGAAGAGCTCGTGATGACCGACGGAAAAAGTGCTTTTTCTTATAGTCCGTCGTCAAAAAAACTGGAAAAAATAGCTACGTCGCTACCTGTCACACAAATTGGTGTTTTTGACGCAAAGCTTGTTGCTTTCAATGCAGACACTACCTTTCTTATCAGAGGGCAGGGCGTGCTACCTCCGAGATTTGTAGAGAAAGGCCCCTGGTTGCAGTGGAGTAAGTCGGCGGGCAACCAATGGATTGGTGCCAATAGAAAAAACGAACTTTTCCAGATTGTTGGCGGTCAGCTAGTGCCGCTGAAACTCGACGATGAGGGATATTTGGATGAGGCAAGGATTCTTTCTTTGACCTGGATGAGTGATGACCTCGTGGCGGTGGGCACCTTAAGAGGAGGGGTTGTGTTTGTTGATGCGAAGGGGAGAAAGCTGGATCAGATCGTCAACTTTCATACCGGACTGCCCGACAATGAAACCCAGACATTGTTCAGGGACAAAGACACCGGGCTGTGGGTAGCGCATCCCTATGGATACACCAGGGTGTCTCCAAACATTCCCTTCAAGTCATACAACTACTACCCGGGGCTTGATGGCACGCTGTATACTTCGCGGCATTTTGACGGAAGAGTATTTGCCGGCACCAACCTGGGGCTCTTTTATCTGGATCAGGTCAAGAACTTTGATGAGATCGTCTACTATATAAAAAAGAATCCCGACACGCAGCTAACCGTTGCAGATGACAGAAAAGAAGACAAAAAGGATGGCGACGGCCTTTTTTCATTTTTGCGTTTCAATAAAAAAGATGACAAAGTAGAAGAGACGACAAAGGAGCCTGTTACTGAGGAAGCACCAGAGGACGATAAAAAGAAAAAGGGCGGCTTGTTTTCTTTTTTGAAAAAGAATAAAGGGGAGGAAGCCACGGAAGAGAAGAAAGAAGAACCGGAGGCACCTAAGAAAGCCGTTGTCGCTACTGCCATCAGCAAGGCCAGAAGTCAAATTGGAGGAAAAAAGAAGACTGCTACTGCTGAGCCGGTCATGGTAAGGAGGGTGAAGAAGGAGTTGCAAAGCATCACTTATGTTTATAAGAAAATAAAGGGAGTAGAAGGCCGGATCAACCAACTGGTGCCCATTAACGATGATGAAATGATGGCAGCCGGACTGGCAGGAGTGTTTATTGTCAAAGAAGACGAAGCAGTTCAAATATATTCCGAAGCGGTGAGAAGGGTATTTTATGACCCTATCCAGAACCTTATTCTTATATCAACATACCGGGGCGGGTTGCTAACGGTTGTGAACGAAGCTGGAAAATGGAAAGAAACCACGTTACTTGAGAATGTAGATGATTTTATCCAGTTCATTTTCAAAGACAGAACTGGCAAAATCTGGCTTTGTACGTCGCAGAAGCTCTATTGGGCTAAGATTGAGAATAATACGCTTGTCGAAGCGGGGGAGGTTCCCATTAAGAACGACTACCTTGACCCCGTAATAGGCATCGACGACGCCAACCTTGGCGTGGTATTTATGCACGCAAAAGGCTTTTTCAAACTAGCTGGTGACGGGCTTGAGAAATTTGACTGGCTCGGGATGTCGGAGCCCAGCCGCTATATAAGCTCCGCCGGCCACTTGCTCGTCTCTGACGGAAGATTTTGGCATAAAATGGGCCCCAAAACCGACGCCAATAGTGCCTTTACTTTTCTCAACCTATTTGACCACATTGTTTCAATTGATTTTGAAAAAGAGGGTGATTTGTGGGTGGTGACCGCTGATAACAATTTCTATCGCATCGACCACAACAAGGCTTTTGAAGCCAACTATAATCCATTCCTGAAGCACATCAGGTCGGTCAATAATCAATTACTTCCGATAGGAACCAAATTGCGGGTGGAACAGGAGAACAGCTCGCTGAGCTTTTTCTACCATCAAACAGAATATTCCGGTATCCTTAAGATTGAGTACAGGTACCGACTGCTTGGATTGAATGAGCAATGGTCGGAGTGGTCGCCCAATAACAATACGATTCAGTTCTCGTATTTGCCGTCCGATAAGTATGAGCTACAGGTAGAAACCCGCAATAGCTTTGGTGTTGTGAAGCCGCTTGAGTCTATTTTCTTTACCGTTGTGCCGCCGTATTGGCAACGGCCTTGGTTTTATGCCGCCGAGTTTCTGTTTTTCGCTATGCTGCTGTTTTTGAGTTCGAGGCTTACCAAAAGCAACAGTATGGTTGTGCTGGTGCTTAATCGTTTGCTCACGTTCCTCACCATCATCATGATTATTGAGTTTATCCAGACGATTGTAGAGGCAAATTTTGAGACGAACTCATCGCCAGTGTTGTCCTTCTTTTTACAGGTAGCGGTGGCTTTTTGTTTAATGCCGCTTGAAAGTTTTATGAGAAGTAAGTTGTCTGGAAAAGGAGAAAAAGTCGATCGATTAGTTCAGGGCCATGTGTCTAAGCTTACCAGAAGCATTGGTAAAAAGTCGTCGGGAAAGAAGACTGTGGAGGAGCAGAGTTAGCAGTCTTGACCTGTTCATAAGTTTCGTATTAAGCCAGTTTTATACAAACGGCTTAACCCTGTGAACCAACTTTTCTAACTTCGGGGCATAAGAACAAGCAACCTTACTCATGAAAAAAAGTGCCCTCCTAAATGCCTTCGGAGCCGTTCTGCTGGCTATTCTGGCTAATTTTCCTTTGCACGCTCAGCCATCCGAAAAACAGATCTACCAGGCTTTTCAGTTTCGAAATGTTGGGCCAACCCGGGGTGGTCGTGTAACCACGGTAACAGGTGTCCCGAGCGAGCCAGGCACATTTTATATGGGGGCAACTGGTGGTGGCGTTTGGAAGACTACCGACTATGGGATCAATTGGAAAAACATATCGGACGGGTATTTTGCCACTGGCTCGATTGGTGCCATCAGGGTAGCGGCCACCGATCCGAACATCATTTACGTGGGTACAGGTACAGACGGTATTCGCTCAAATGTGATCACGGGGAAAGGTGTTTACAAGTCAACCGATGCAGGGAAAACATGGATTCATCTCGGCCTTGAAAAAGTGGGGCAAATTGGTGCCGTGGAAATTCACCCAACTGATCCGAAAACTGTTTTTGTGGCAGCCATGGGGCAGGCTTTTCAAAACAATGAAGAGCGGGGCGTTTACAAAACGACTGACGGAGGGACTACCTGGGACAAGGTGCTTTATGATTCCGACTCAGTAGGAGCAGTGGACCTTGAGTTTGCGCCCAATAACCCAAATATCGTATATGCAGCAATGTACAGGTTCAAAAGAACACCCTGGACAATCATCAGTGGGGGATACCAGGAAGGTGGAATATACAAGTCGAAAGACGGCGGAAAAACCTGGGAGAAGAAGACGAAAGGGCTTCCAAAAGGGCTTATTGGAAAAATAGACCTTGGAGTGAGTGCAGCTGATCCACTTCGCCTCTATGCCATTGTAGAAGCACCAGTAAAGGAGCAGGGGCTTTATCGCTCCGACGATCAGGGGGAATCTTTCGTCCATGTAAGCGACAACGAAGACCTGGTCAACAGACCGTTTTATTATACCAATGTGGATGTGAATCCGCTCAATGCATCCGACGTATTCTCTCAGGCCAACCCGGGCATCAGGTCCAGGGATGGAGGTAAAACCTGGACAAGGCTGAATCCACCTCATGGTGACAATCACGACCTTTGGATCAACCCAAATGACTCGATGATTTGGATACAGTCCAATGACGGAGGGGCCAATGTAACGCTCAATGGCGGCATCTCCTGGTCAACACAAAACAATCAGCCAACAGCCGAGCTCTACCAGGTAGAAGTCGATGATCAGTACCCTTATTGGCTATACGCCGGTCAGCAGGACAACTCAACGATAGCAGTGCCCAGCGCTCCACCTTATGATCACCCGTCAGGGGCTGTAGGCTACTGGATGGCAGTTGGAGGTTGCGAAACAGGCCCGGCAGTGCCAAAACCTGGTGATCCCAACATTATTTATTCGAATTGTAAAGGCCGCTTCGGTGTGTATGATAAACGCACAGGGCAAGAAAAGCAATATTACGTTGGCGCTTCAAATATTTACGGGCACAACCCAAAAGACCTTAAATTCAGGTTTCAGCGGGTAGCCCCGGTTCACGCTTCATTCCACACGCCGGGAGTGGTTTATCATGGTTCGCAGTATTTACACAAGACGGTGGATGATGGTAAAACATGGGAAATCATTTCACCCGACCTCACAGCTTTCGAAACAGACAAGCAGGTGATTTCAGGAAGCCCTATAACCCGTGACGTTACGGGAGAAGAATACTACAGCACTATTTACGATATCAATGAGTCACGCATGAAGGAAGGTTTGATCTGGGTGGGCGCCAACGATGGCCCTGTGCACGTAACCAAAGACGGAGGCAAAACCTGGGCCAACGTGACACCAAAAATGCCAAAGGGCGGCAGGGTTGACTGTGTGGAGCCTTCACCGCATCAGGAAGGAAAGGCGTACGTGGCTGTGCTTCGCTATCAACTGGGTGACTGGAAGCCTTACCTTTTCAAAACTACAGACTACGGCGCTAACTGGACAGCCATCACCAATGGCATTCCCGACGATCAACCAACAAGAACGATCCGGGAAGACCCCGAAAAAGAAGGAGTACTTTATGCCGGCACAGAGTTCGGGTTGTACATCTCCTTCGATGATGGCGCCAATTGGGAATCGTTTCAGCAAAACCTGCCAGTTACTCCCATTACCGACATCAAGGTGTTTCGCAACGATCTGATACTTTCCACTATGGGCAGGGGATTCTACATAATGGACAATATAAGTGCACTGCATTCGATCAAGACCGTGTCATCTAAGGGCGCTCATTTGTTCAAACCCGAAACAGCTCATCGGTTCCGCTACAGATATAACGGAGAAGGGAAGTACCCCGAGTATCCCGACGCTGCTGTCACCATCGATTATTATCTTAAAGACAAATCAGAGTCGGACATTATTTTGGAAATAACGGATAGGGACGGTAATATCATCAGCTCTTTTACCAGTGCCACCAGGCCTAAAGGTGACAAGGGAAGCACAGATATGGCCACAGGCTTCTTCACCAAAGGAGGGAAGCCAGGACTGCCTAACAAGGCTGGCAGCAACCGCTTCAACTGGGACCTGACTCACATGGGAGCCTGGAGTGCCGATGCTCGCAGGGCGTTCAGCAACGGCCCCATGGTATCTCCCGGAACTTATACGGCTAAGTTTACCATTGGTGGTAACACCTTTAGTGAAAGCTTCGATGTGCTGATTGACCCGAAAGCTGCTGATGCTGGTGTTACGCAGGAAGAGCTGCTGGCTCAGGAAAAGCTGGCGCTGCAGGTAAGAGACTTATTGTCAGAGGCTAGCCATTTGGAAGATGATATTAAGCAGGCTGTGAAGGCCCTGGAAGGAAACAAGTCAGGGAATGCCCGGAAGAAATTGATGGCTCTTCAGGCGCTTCAGGATCAGGTAACTACCCCGGAAGGAATATACATGCAGCCCATGCTGGTGGATCAAATCCGGTACCTTTCTTTTATGTTGAACAGGGCCGACCAGATGCCCGGCAAAGATGCTTACGACAGGTATGAGGAGTTGTCGGATCTGCTGAGTAAAATCAAGGCCGATTACAGTGGAATGGTAGACATAAACAGTAAAAGGTAGAAACTGACGAAAACGGAGAAAGGCTGTCTCATAGGCTCAGGGTCAACGTCTGAGCTTTTGAGACAGCTTCATTTTTTTACCACCTGGTGCACATTCTTCCACCAGTGGCTACCACTCAACATCTCAATGAGATTTCTATCAAGATTCGCAACGAACGAATTTCATATTTCCCTACTTTTCTCAGGTTCAAATCAACTGACATATACCAATCATGATGAAAAAGATACTTTTAAGAAGTTTGCTGCTGGTCTTCTGTGCCTCTTCCGTGGTCAGAGCCCAGGAGAAAGCGACAGCGATGCCAGAAAGAACCTTGCCAGCTGAGTCAGCAATCACTACCACACATGAGGTGACGATCAAAGGCAAGAAAATCCCCTACAAAGCCACAGCAGGCACGCAGCCGGTATGGAATGAGGATGGCAAGGTAATAGCCTCCATGTTTTATACCTATTATGAAAGGACCGACATCACGAACAAGGCCAACAGACCGCTTGTGATTTCGTTCAACGGTGGACCCGGCTCAGCGTCGGTATGGATGCACATTGCCTACACCGGCCCGAGAGTATTAAATATCGATAGCGAGGGCTATCCGTTGCAGCCATATGGTGTGAAGGAGAACCCGAATTCCATTCTGGATGTTGCCGATATCGTTTATATCGACCCTGTGAACACAGGCTTTTCCCGTATACTTGACCCGGAAGCAAAGAAATCTGTCTTTTTTGGAGTAAATGCCGACATCAAATACCTGGCTGACTGGCTGGATGTGTTTGTATCCAGAGTAAGCAGGTGGTCATCGCCCAAATACATCATTGGAGAAAGCTACGGCACCACCAGGGTTTCAGGCTTGGCACTGGAGCTGCAAAATGCACATTGGATGTACTTTAACGGAGTGATCCTTGTATCACCTACTGGCCTTGGAATTGACCGTGACGGCCCTGTGCATGATGCATTGTACCTGCCTTACTATGCTGCTACAGCCTGGTACCATAAAATGCTTCCCGCTGATTTGCAGGCCAAAGACCTTGATGAGATTTTGCCTGAAGTAGAGGAGTACACCATCGACGAAGTGATTCCAGCCATGACGAGAGGTGGGTTTATCAGTGAAGCCAAAAGGAAAGAGGTGGCGGCCAAAATGTCGAGATACTCAGGCATAAAGGAGTCTGTGTTGCTACAACACAATTTGGCGATACCTACCAACTTTTACTGGAAGGAGCTGCTTAGAGATCAGGGAATGACTGTGGGCAGGCTCGACAGCCGCTACAAAGGCATTGACAGACAAGATGCAGGTGACAGTCGTGACTACGACCCTGCGCTGACCATGTGGAACCACGAGTTTGCTCCGGCAATCAACTATTACTTGAGAGACGTGCTCAATTTCAAAACTGATTTGCAATACAACCTTTTCGGGCCAGTGCACCCATGGGACAGAAGTGGCGATCAAACCGGCGAGAACCTGCGCCAGGCCATGGCTCAGAACCCTTACATGCACGTAATGATCCAGTCAGGTTATTTTGATGGTGGCACCGACTACTTCAACGCCAAGTATTCGATGTGGCAGATGGATCCCAGTGGTAAGCTAAAAGACAGATTGCGGTGGGAGGGCTACAGAAGCGGCCACATGATGTATCTCAGAGCCGAAGATTTGGTCACTTCCAATGACGATATCAGGGATTTCATTCAGAAGTCCCTGCCAGGCCCAAACAAGCCTGCTAAATACTAATTACCCAGTGAGTTTATAGAGTGGAGCTGCCTCGAAAGAGGCAGTTTTTTTTGTCTTCAGGCAATTTGCTGGAATTATAGAATCCCAAAACCATGTAACCTTTCTATCCCCATTTGAAAGTTTATAACGGCAGGGTAGGATTACCTAAGGGTGCCCGACAACGCTAATCATGCCAAAATCTCTTGTATTTCACTGATACTCTGCAATTTTTCCTATAACGGCGATTTAACTACGGATGTAAGAAACTACATGGTAAACCCAAAATTGCCCGTTGAGCTGCCCGTAAATTTACGTTCATATAAGTTGGACATATTCAGATGAAGTGGCTGCTAAAGTTTTTCGTCTCATTGTGTCAGCTTCTATTAGTATGACGCTCTTAAATTAAATGATATGAATACAGCAGTAACTCTCGAACAGCCAAAGCCACTGAATATCGACTTCTCCAGTTACACTGACGATGATCAGGAGTTTAAAAAAGAACTATGTCTTCTCCTTGTTGACAATGTTAAAGAGCTTCATATCGCCTTACAGGAATCATTGCAAACTGGAGATTTGTCAGCATTCTCTACCGTTTGCCATAAGGTGACGGTAAGCATCGATATGATTGACGATCACCAAGTCAATACCCTGATTGAGAAGGTCAAGGACGCATTTTACGCCCAGCATCCACTGCTGATCGCCCAGTATACATCCAGGCTGAGCGCCGCCCTTCTTCAATTGGTCATAGACATCGAAGCTGAGATCGCCATGAGATAGCCGCAATCTATTGCGAGACCATTGACCAGAAATTTTACCCAACACTCTCTTATGAAAAACCTTGCAGACATCCGGAAACAGCGCATTGCTGCGGTCTTATTGTCAATTCTTTTGTTACTAGCACTTGTTTTTACCGTTGCGGCCCAAAATCAGCGCCTGAAGTTCGAACATTTCGGATCCGACAATGGCCTTTCACACAGTCACGTTATTTCCATTTTGCAAGATAGCCGGGGGTTTCTCTGGTTTGGTACCCGTGATGGACTCAATAAGTACGACGGTTACAAGTTTACCGTGTACACCGAAGAGCCTGACGACAGCACGACGATTGGAAGCAACTACATTCAACAGTTGGTTGAAGACAGCCAGGGTAATATTTGGGTAGCAACCTGGGGAGGCGGTTTAAGTATGTACGACCGGCGAAAGGGTAGGTTTTATCGGTTCAAATATAGCGCCGCAGACTCTACCAGCATCAGCAGCAATCTGGTAAAGACGCTTGCGATCGATAAGGATGATAATCTTTGGCTCGGCATGGAAAATGGCACTCTTGACTTTTTTGACAATACTACCCTAACGTTTACACATTTCGCTCACATTCCAGGCGACTCTACAAGCCTGGGCGGATCGACTGTCGAAGCCGTAATGGTTGATAGCCAGGACAGGGTATGGGTGGGAACCTATGCCCACGGCCTCTATTTGCTGAACCCCAACGGAAAATCTTTCACAAAGTTTACGCATGATCCAGCCAATTCCAACTCCCTTGCAAGCAACTCTGTTCGGGTACTCATGGAAGATGAGAAGGGAAACATCTGGATAGGGGCTATAGAGGGTGGGCTCAACCTGATAAAAGAAAATGAAACCAGTTTTAGAAAAGTGAATTCACCAGGAGATTTAGTAACAGAAAGCATATATGCACTGGAGGAAGATGCCAATGGAAATATCTGGATTGGTCTTGAAAACGGCGGTGTGTCAGTGTACGACCCAAAGGGCAAGACTTTTGTAAATCATATAGAAAATGACAGTCAGTTTAGCCTGACGAGCAATTCGGTATGGAGTATCATTGAAGACTCAAAGGGAACGATTTGGATCGGTACATTCAATGGCGGAATTAATTATATCGACAACGATTTCAATAAATTTAACCACTTTCAATACAACCCGTCTGCCAATAGCCTCAGCAGCGACAAGGTATTATGTATGATGGAAGATGCTGACGGGCTTGTTTGGATAGGTACGGATGGAGGTGGCGCCAATCTTTTCGATCCGGCTACAGGTAATTTCACACACTATCGGCATGACGGCAACAACCCCAATAGCTTATGCGGCGACTATGTGCTAACCATTATGGAAGACCACGAAGGCAAGCTTTGGTTTGGCACCTGGGCCGACGGCCTGACAGTCTACGACCGTATCACAAATAAGTTTACCCACTATAAAAGTGATCCAACCAAACCTGGAAGCCTCAAAAGCAACAACGTTTGGCGTATATATGAAGATAAAAAAGGAAATATTTGGGTAGGCACTTTCGGCGGGGGCGTCAGCGTTTTTCAAAGAGAGAAGGGAAGTTTTAGGCATTATCTTAACAACCCTGAAGTTTCAACTAGCTTATCCTCCAATAGTGTGACTTCTTTTCTTGAGGATAGCGAGGGTGACTTCTGGATAGGCACGCAGGGTGGTGGACTCAATAAGTTCAACCCAGCCACAGATAATTTTACGGTATTCAAAGAAGGAGAAGGCCCTGGGTCGATAAGCAACAACGTGATTTATAACGTGTTGGAAGATTCCAGCGGCAACATACTGCTGAGTACCAATAATGGCCTCAATATTCTCGATAAACAGACAAATACTTTCAGCGCTCTTCAGGTAAGGGACGGGCTGCTTAATAATATCGTCGCCGGTGTCTTAGAAGACAGCCATTATAACCTGTGGATCGGAACTGATAAAGGACTGTCTAAATTTGACAGAGCAAACAAAACATTCAAAAATTACACATCCAATGATGGCCTGCTCAAAGGGGAGTTCAAAGACCATGCATTTTTAAAAACCACCTCAGGAGCGATGTACTTTGGGGGCAACGATGGCTTCAATCAATTCGTGCCTGACAGTATTATTGATACTGCCTTTGATCCTCCCATTGCAATCACCAGCTTCAAAGTGTTCAATGAGGAGCTAGCCGTCAGCACCGATAGTTTGTCAGATGAGGGCTTAAAAATAAGCATCGGTGAGGCCACGGAGGTTTTCCTCCGTCACGACCAGACAGTTTTTAGTATCGAGTTTGCTTCGTTGAATTTCACCAAACCGTCTCGAAAGCGGTATATGTACATGTTGGAGGGCTTTGATGAGGACTGGATCGAGATTGGTGAAAAAAATGCCGTTACGTACACCAATCTAGATCCCGCCGACTATATTTTCCGGGTTCGGGGTCTTGACAACGAAGGTCACTGGTCTCAAAATGAGGCATCCCTTGCAATATCGATATCGCCGCCATTTTGGCTTACATGGTGGTTCAAAGTATTTTCCAGCTTCGCTGTGGCAGGTCTTCTGGTAGGTTACTACCGGATTAAGATGGGAAGAGTAAAAAGTCAAAAATTTAGGCTCGAAAAGCAGGTAGAGGAAAGAACCAAACAGCTGGAGAAATCCACGAATCAGGAACGTGAGGCCAGGTTGGAGGCAGAAAAAGCTAACAAAGCCAAAAGCGTTTTCCTGGCTACTATGAGTCACGAAATTCGAACACCATTGAATGGTGTGTTGGGAATGGCCTCTCTTCTGGCTGAAACCTCCCTCGACGACGAACAAAAGGAATATTCAGAAACGATCAAGATTTGTGGTGAAGGCCTGTTGAACGTTATCAACGACATACTTGACTTCTCAAAAATTGAATCAGGCAATATCGAGCTCGAAGAGAAAGACTTTGACCTGAGAAACTGTATCGAAGAAGTGCTGGACATGTTCGCTAACAGAGCGACTTTGGCCGGGCTGGACCTCATCTACCAGATTGGGTACAATGTGCCTACGCAAGTAGTTGGGGATAGTCACCGGTTGAAACAGGTATTGGTAAACCTTGTTAGCAATGCTATCAAATTCACCAAAGACGGAGAGATTTTCGTTAATGTAAAACTGGGACATGGCTCAAATGGCACATTGGGACTGCAAATTGATGTGAGCGATACTGGCATAGGAATTCATGAAGACAAGATAGAACGCCTTTTCAAGCCGTTTTCGCAGGTCGATAGCTCAACCACCCGTGAGTATGGGGGAACCGGCCTTGGCCTGGTGATCTGCGAGCGACTGGTGGGCCTGATGGGTGGAAAAATTGAGGTGCAAAGTACTCCTGGTGTTGGTACGGTATTTTCCTTCAACATAGTTGTTGGCACAAGCCAGCAGGCGCTGCGAACCTACGTGCATTTCAATGTTGCAGGCTTGGAGGGAAAGAAGGTGCTCGTGATTGATGATAACTCTACCAATTTGAAAATTTTGAGTAACCAGCTTGGGCTGTGGAAGTTGGCACCCTCAGTCGCCACATCGGGCAGCGAAGCTATCGAACTGGTGAAACGACAAGGTGCTTTCGACCTCATCATCACAGATATGCATATGCCGGAAATGGACGGAGTGACGCTGGCAAAAAGCCTGAAAAAGCTGCATAAGGATATACCCATTATCCTCTTGAGTTCCTTGGGCAACGATCATCACAAGACATACATCGATCTGTTTGCCGAAGTGCTCACGAAGCCAGTTCGCCAAAGTGAGCTTTATAAGGCGATTATCGACCAGCTAAAGGGGAAAACGCATAAACCAAAAGAGGAGCCAGCAACATCTAACCAGTTGAACGCAGAGTTTTCGAAAAAGCACGCACTCAAAGTGTTAATTGCTGAAGACAATCTGGTCAATCAAAAACTGGCCGAAAGAGTGCTGAGCAAGCTCGGTTACAGTCCGGTAATCGTTCAAAATGGACAGGACGCCGTGGATGCTGTTCGCAGCGGAGGCTTTGACCTTGTGTTTATGGACGTGCAGATGCCTGTGCTCGATGGCCTTGAGGCCACCAAAAAAATACGGGCCTTACCTGGCGACCAGCCCGCAATTGTAGCCATGACGGCAAACGCTATGCAGGGCGACAGCGACATTTGCATTGCTGCAGGCATGGACGACTATATCAGCAAACCGATAAAGATCGAAGAACTTGTTGTGTTGTTGAGGAAAGTGTCGACTATGAGTGTAACAGCCTGATAACGCCGATTAGACTGTATTCGCCTTCACCTGCGTTGCCTTATACCTTTTTGTAAGGTTTAAAAGCGCAGCACTGGCATCCCTGCCGAACAAGCCGCCGTGGTAGCAGACGAGCCTGTCTATGGCTAGTCGTTCAAGCTTCTTAACCGACGCAAGGGCCGTTGGCATGTCCAGGGTGAATTGGGGGTTGGCTATTTCCAGCTCTCCATTTTCCACCACTACAGCATCTGCGGCTATCAGGGTTTGGCGATGCGTCAAGTAGATGGAAACGTGGCCTGGCGTATGAATTACTTCAACTCCTTCCAGCAACTCACCCTCTTTATTCAGCCCAAAGACTTTATCCACCGGAACAGCTTTCATTCGCTTGAGTTGGTCAATAAAATAGCGTGCACCTTCTTTGTAAGCCACCGGGAGCTGATCATAGGTGTCTTCAGCCTGGATCAGTCTAAGCGATTTTTTGCTGCCGTCGATATACCCCGCTTCCAAATCTGAAGACCAAACCTTCAAGTGTGGATACTTCGCCTTTATTTCAAAAAGGCTTCCCATATGGTCGATATCATGATGGGTGATGAGAATGCCGGTTAGTTCATTGAAGGAAAGGTTGACCTCACACAATTCCTCTTCCAGCTTCGGGAGGAATCCTTCGTAGCCGCAGTCGATGAGCAAGGTTTCATTGCCCGATTGAATGACTGTTGGGTAAATGGCCTCTTCGGTGCCATTGAAGTTGAATTTGATCTCAAGTATATGAAAGCTCATTTGAACAGCTGGTTAGCGTTACAAATGACCCAATACGAGAAATGAGGAAAAAAAGTTGACCTGTCTATCAGGCCTTAAAGTGTCACAAAACCCACAATCAGGTACAGCACCACTGTGATGCCACCAGCCACAAGTGCATAGGGCATCTGGGTTCGCACATGGTCGATGTGGTCAGAAGCAGATGCCATAGACGAAATCATCGTAGTGTCGGAAATGGGAGAGCAGTGGTCTCCGAATACGCCGCCACCCAATGCAGCAGCAATGGCTACATGAGGATCGGTTCCAAATGACTGCGCCATGGGCACAGCAATGGAGATCATAATCGCAAAAGTGCCCCAGGAGGTGCCTGTAGAAAAAGCAATGAAACAGCTCACTGCAAACACGATGGCCGGCACCAGCGCAGGCGACAACCAGCTTTTTGTCACTTCCGCAACGTAAAAACCTGTGCCTAATGTCTTACAAAGGCTTCCAATGGCAAAGGCCAGCACCATGAGCAGTGCCATGGAAATCATCCCGCTCATGCCTTTTAGCGTCAGGTTAATCATTTCTTTGCCGGTCATGATGCCCTGCAGGCCATACATGGTAGCCGCCACAGCCAGCGAAGTGATCACGGCATAGGTAACAGAGGCAGAGCCTGATCCACCGCCTATGGCCTCGAAGACGGCGTCAAACATGCCGGGCTGCTGCGACCAGTTGATACTACTCCAGCCAGTATAAACCAGAAAAATGGGCATCATCACAACCATGGTCACGATGGGCACGAGCATATTGATGGCCCGCTGGGGCTTGCCCTCAATGGGTGCTATGATGGTAATCTCCTCTGATATCATCGGCGTGGCGCCATCTGCAATTACTTTGCCCTCCACACGAGCCCTGGTTTCGGCCTTTTTCATCGGCCCAAAATCTTTGTTGGTAATGATGATCCAAAAAAGAAAAGCAACGGCCAGCAATGGATAAAAGTTAAATGGGAGCGAGGCAAAAAGTGTAGAAAAAGGCCGCTCAAAGCCTTGCATAAGCAGCAAGCCCATGATATAGGCTCCCCAGGCATTGAATGGAATCAAAATGCATGAAGGCGCTGAGCTGGAGTCGCATATGTAAGCCAGCTTTTCCCTGGAAATTTTCAGCTGATCAAATAGTGGTCTGTATAATGTACCTGTGGTTAGCACTGAAATATTGGACTCAACGAAAATGAGCATCCCCGTTATGCCCGCCAGCAGCCTCACATAGAGGCTCTTTTTTTCTACATTATCCTTGTGAGCGCTCTCCATTTTTTTGTTCACATAAACAATGAAGCCCTCCACACCGCCAGACCGCTGAATGAAGGCAATCAGAGCACCGATAAACAAGGTGAAGATCACCGTTCTGGTATTTCCGTCATCTTTGAACACGTCCACCATCGCCTGCACAGTATTCAGCGACCCTATGAAAGGATTCCATCCCGCCAGAATGACGTAGCCCAGCCAGATGCCTATGATCAGGGCAACAAACACCTGCTTGGTGCGAATAGCGAGAAAAATGGCGATAACAGGAGGGAGGAGCGAGAGAAAGCCGTAGTGATCCATGTATTGAATTAATCGTAGTCAGCTAAAACTACTAAATGATTTTATAAAAATTGTGGCTGATATGATTAATGCGTAAAATCGTTTTTGAATTCAACTAGAAGACCTATTCTGTGTAAACAGTGGTCATCAGAAACTATGACAAAGTATATCAAGCCATTCTTTACCATAATTGTGCTGTCTGCGTGTGTGGCAGGTTGCGAGCCGGCCAGCGAAGAACAGAAGGAATCTTTTGCAGACGAAAAAATTGCCGAGATGAAGCTGCAATTTGCTCCTGATAAACGGGTGGCTTTGTTTCAGGTAGCATCACGAAATGAAGGATCAAAGGTCGTATTAACTGGTGAAACAAATATACCGGAGGCAAAAGCAGCACTGCTCGATTCGCTAAAAGGCCGTGGGCTGACTGTCACCGACAGCATTGAGTTGTTGCCATCGTCGGCATTGGAAGGAAATATTTATGGGTTGGTCAACAACTCGGTAGCTAATATCCGTTCGGATCCCCGGCACTCGGGCGAATTGGCCACCCAGGCACTTTTGGGCACTCCACTCAACGTGCTGAAGCAAAGTGGCGAATGGTACCTGGTGCAAACGCCCGACAAGTATATTTCATGGGTAGACCACGGCGGCCTTATGGTGCTTGATAAGGCTGGTTTCGAAACCTGGAAAAACGCCAAAAAAATCATTTACACCCGAGTAGCCGGATTCTCATACATAGCTGGCAGCGAAACTGCTCAGCTGGTTTCGGATCTTGTAATGGGTTGCGTGCTGGAGCTGGTGGGCGAAGGGAAAGATTTCTATCAGGTGAAATATCCCGATGGACGAGAGGCATTTGTTAATAAGAAGGAAGCGAAGCCCGTCGAAGGCTGGCTGGCACAGGCAAACCCCACTGGTGAGAATTTGACAAACATTGCTTTTCAACTGATGGGCGCTCCCTATCTATGGGGTGGCACATCCACGAAAGGAATGGATTGCAGCGGCTTTACCAAGACAGTATACTTCATGAATGGACTGGTGATTCCACGTGACGCTTCGCAGCAGGTGAACGCTGGCCAGCCGGTTCAATCCGAGCAGCCATTTGATCAATTGGAAGTGGGCGATTTGTTGTTTTTTGGAACACCAGCTACTCCGGAGAAAAACGAACGGGTAGTACACGTGGGGATGTGGATTGGTGACAAAAAGTTCATCCATGCGTCAGGCCAGGTGCGGGTCAGCAGCGTTGACCCCGGCAACGAGCTTTACGATGAATACAATGTCAATCGTTTTTTGAGGGCCCGCAGGTATGCGCCAAACTTTGAGGGAAGTATTCTTGAAATGAAAAATGAAGTCCTTTTCTAATGCAAACGGTTGGCTTAGGCACTTAAACCATGGCATCTAAAATAGTTATCCTCCATGGTTATGAAACGGTCACTGTGTACCTTTTTTCGCCCTTCTTTTTCTCAGTCTGATGGTTGACTGAATACCTGACAGGTTTTTCCTCAAACCTAATGAGGCCTTTTCTTTGGTGAAAAAACCTTGCGGCATCACTAATGGGTGATTTCGGTACAGTTATCTCGCTCATTACTCGTCTGGTTTATGGTGTCTACGTGGTAAAACTACCACGAGGCTCTCAACCAGAAAATGAGATCGGTCAACAGGCGAAAAAGACTTTTGTCAGTTTTTCTGACAAGTGTCAGGTCAACTCTTTTTTTGCCGCGAGGGCTGCTCCAATAATACCGGCATTGTTCCTGAGCTTCGCAGGCACCACCTTGGTGTCAAGATCCAGGTACCTGAAAAATTCCTTGTGTTTTTTGGAGATGCCGCCGCCCACGACAATCAGATCGGGCCACAGCAGAAATTCGAGCCTCTTGAGGTATTCATTGAATCTTTTGCCCCAAACGTCCCAGTCAAGCTCTTGCTTTTCCTTCACACTGGCAGATGCATAGTGTTCCCCGAAAGTGTTGTTCACCATGATATATCCCAGCTCAGTATTAGGGAAAAGCCTTTTCTTGTAGAAGATGGAGGTGCCGATACCCGTTCCCGCAGCCACCATGATCACAGAACCCTTTTCCTTTTTGCCAGCACCAAACTTTACTTCGGCCAGTCCAGCTGCATCTACGTCGTTGATGAGGTGGGTAGGGCAGCCAGTGGCCATTTCGAAGGCCTTACCCGCATTGAGGCCAATCCACTTTTCGTCGATATTGGAGGCGGTCATCACGATTTCTTTCTTAATGGCAGCCGGGAAACCAATGCCAATGATGCCTTTCCAGTCAAAGTGTTCAACAATGGCTTTAACTGTGGCAATCATTGCGTCTGGCGTGGCTGGAGAGGGTGTAGGGATTCTGAACCGATCTTCCATGAATGAGCCTGTCCTTGTATCCACCGGAGCTGCCTTCATGCCTGTGCCACCAATATCAATGCCTAAAACCACCATTGTACTCTGTTTAAAGGATGTTTCCGCTAAGCTATAATATCTCTTTCTATATAAAAATTATTCTTTTACTCTCTTTTGTAGAACAAATAACTACCTACCTTCGTATTAGTTCTACAAAATAGAGTGACTATGAAAGGCGACGTATTGGGTGAGTTTGAAGAAATCATCTTGTTGATAGTAGGGGTGCTTGGCCAGGATGCCTATGGATTGGGTATCAGAGACGAACTTGAAAAGCAAACAGGCCGCAGTGCTGCCATAGGCGCAGTGCACGCCACGCTCAACAGGCTGCAAGAAAAGGGATACGTGGAGTCTGGTATGACAGAAGGAACGCAAGAGCGGGGAGGAAGACGAAAAAGAGTTTTTCAAATGACTGGTTTGGGAAAAAAGGCACTGATTGAGTCAAAGGATGTGCGTGTCAATTTGTGGAGCCAGCTGCCTGATTTGAATGTTGGAAAAATATGAACAATTCATCTCCAGACATCGGAAGACCACCCATTTGGGCCGACAGGTTATTGGAATTCTTCTGTAAAGGTGAGTTGCTGGAAGAGGTGCAGGGTGATCTTGCCGAGTACTATTTCAGAATATATCAGCAGAAAGGAAAGAGGAAGGCGGGTATCGTCTATTGGTACCATGTGATCAACTTCCTGCGCCCTTTTGCATTAAAAAAGCTAAAGTCAAACTCAAATACAACAACAATGATTCGTTTCAACTTAATGATTGCCCTCAGGAACCTGAACCGCTACCGGTTCTATTCTTTCCTGAACATCTCCGGCCTCGCCATAGGGTTGGCAAGCTGCCTTTTTATCATGCTTTTTGTGATGGATGAGCTCAGTTATGACAAGTTCCATCCCGACTATAAAAGGATATACAGGGTGGCATCAGACCTGAGGTTTGGCAACAACCAATTCGATTTCCCTGTTACACCTGCTCCCATGGCAGAGTCGTTCCAGAAAGACTTCCCGGAAATTGAAATGGCTGGCAAAATGCGAACCTACGGCACCGGCCTGGTTAAAAGAGGAGACTCCTTTTATAAGCAAAAGAACATCTTTTATGCTTCGCAGGGGCTGCTAGATATATTTGGGTTTCCCACAGTATACGGCTCCCTGGATGATGCCATTACCGAACCCAACACGATCGTTTTGTCCCATTCGTCCGCCAAAAAAATATTCGGAGACGTTGATCCTGTTGGAGAGAGAATAGAGATAGATGGCCGATTTACTGTAAAGGTTTCGGGCGTGTATGAAGATTTGCCTGAAAACAGCCATTTTCACCCGGAGCTCTTAATTTCGATAGAAAATGACCGAGGCAATGACAATGTTTGGCTGGGCAATAACTACTACACCTACTTTTTACTGAATCCCCAGAATGACGAAACAGGACTTGAAGCGAAATTTGCCTCCGTGTATGAAAAATATTTCGCTCCGCAGCTCAAGGAAATGGTGGGTGTGGACTTTAATGAGATGATGGCAAGTGGCGATCATATCAACTACTACCTTCAACCAGTGGCCGACATTCACCTTAATTCACATTTGGCCGTTGAAGTGGAAGCCAATGGAAGCATGGAGTACGTTTACATTTTCAGCGCCATTGCTTTGTTTATTCTGGTCATTGCTTGCATCAATTTCATGAACCTGTCTACAGCAAGAGCCGCCATGAGAGCCAAGGAGGTGGGAGTCAAAAAGGTGCTCGGATCGGTGCGTGGGCAGCTCATTAGCCAATTTCTTACTGAATCTATTCTGTTCGCCTTTCTGGCTTCCGTGGTAGCTGTTCTTCTCGTCGTATTGTTGCTGCCGCTTTTCAACAGTTTCAGCGGAAAAGAAGTCGGCCACATCCTGCTCGATCAGCCAATTGTTTGGGTTTATCTCGTTGCTTCGGTGTTTGCCATTGGTGTATTGGCGGGGCTTTATCCAGCCTTTTATCTGTCGAAGTATCAGCCCACAGCAGTTTTGAAGGGTACTTACCAGGCAGGTAGCAGAGCCAGCTGGTTTCGAAATGTGCTGGTTGTTTTTCAATTCGCCACTTCGTTGTTCCTTATCATCGGGTCACTTACGGTGTACAGTCAATTGAATTACACGCAAAACCGGGACCTGGGCTTTGATAGAGAACAGGTAATAATACTTGAAAATGTTGGTAATCTTGGAGACAAGAGCAAAGTACTCAGGAACGAACTAGCCAAGAACGCTTCTGTCGTAAATACTTCTATATCATCCTTTTATCCCCTGAGTGACTTCCGTTCTGACCAGCCGTTTCTTCCGGAGGGCACCACCAGCATCGAAGAATCAGTTTCGTGCCAGGTATGGTCTGTTGATTTTGACTACCTAAAGACCTTTGAAATGGAGGTTGTCAGCGGGCGGGACTTCGATATCCAAATGCCAAGTGATTCTTCCGGGGTTGTAATCAATGAGACGGCTGCGAAAAGGTTTGGGATTGACCAGGCACATGGCCAAAAGATCAAGGTGCTTGGTGATTTCGGCATACAAGGTAAAAAGGAATTCACCGTTCTCGGCGTGGTAAAGGATTTTCACTTCGAGTCGTTGAGAAACAATGTAGTGCCTGTTTTACTGTTCATTACAAAATACTCGGCTGACCACATGGCTGTCAGACTAAAGACTGACAACCTTTCCAGGACCCTGGCTGATCTGGAAGAAACATGGAGTCAGGTGGCCGGGGGCATTCCTTTCGAATATCAGTTCCTGAACCAGTCGTTCGAAGCAAAGTACCGGTCGGAGAGCCAGCTGGGCACTATCTTCGCCGTTTTTTCAGGGTTAGCCATCTTTATAGGTTGTCTGGGACTATTTGGACTCTCGGCTTACACTGCCGAAAGGAGAAAGAAGGAGCTTGGTATTCGCAAAGTGCTGGGTGCTGAGGTGTTCTCACTGGTGAGGCTGCTGTTCACCGAATTTTCCGTGCTGTTGGTGATTGCCATAATTGTTGCTATTCCATTGGCCTGGTATGCCATGAATCTTTGGCTCAACGACTTTGCTTACAGGGTAGGCCTGAGTTTGGGCACTTTCGTTGTGTCCAGCCTGATAGTCATCCTGGTTGGATTGGTCACCGTCAGCTTCCAATCCTTTAAGGCTGCCAGATCAAATCCGGTTGACAATCTGAAATACGAATAGTAAGCCAGACAGGCAAGGTGTCAGACCAACTTGTTTCTTTTCAAGCTCTCCCGTAGTTTCTCTATGGGAGGGTTTTTCATTTTATCGTCGCCCACTACTACCATCGGGAATTTTACCTGCCCTCCGTTCATCGCCTTCACTTCCTCCATTGCCTTGTCATCTTTTTCGATGTCCAGAAATTCGAAGTCTACCCACTCACTTTGCAGGTAATTACGAAACCCTGATGTTTTTGGGCACCAGTCGGCACCATAAAGTTTTGGCTTTTCGCTCATACGGAAGAGGTTTTGGCAAAAATATTAGAAAGTCTGTCGGCATTTTGAATGACCAGCGGAGTAATAGCCATTGTTATGATAGCAACCGGAATGAAAACTTTAAAGTTCGTTTCTGAAATCAATCCCTGATTGAAGCCAGCTTTCACAAGGATAAACGAAAACTCTCCGATTTGCATGATCATGAGCGAAGAAATGATCGCCGTTTTAGTAGATACACGGAGCGATTTTCCAGCGAGGAAGCCACCGAAAAACTTGACGATGAGAATTAGGAATACACCCATCATCACAAGCAAAGGGTTTTCAAGAAAGACCCGATAATCGAGGAGCATACCAAGTGATATAAAAAAGAAGCTGATAAAGACGTACCTGAACGGTAAAAAGCAGCTGATGGCCAGTTTGTTGTAGTCAGTTTCAGCCACAATCAATCCTGCTATAAACGCACCCAGTGCCAGCGAAAGCCCTAGGTAGGAAGTGATCGTGGTTATCATGCAAACAATAAAAATGGTAGCGATCAGAAAAACCTCCTGGCTTTTCGTTTTCATCACCGTAGCCAGAAACGGTGGTATCAGGTATCGGGCAGCCAGCACAGCCCCGGCTAAAAGCGCCCCAAGTTTCAGTACCAGGATGGCTATGTCCATGACCCAATCGCTACTCTGCCCCGACAGGATAGGAACCAAAAGCATCATGGGAACGATGGCAATGTCTTGAAACAACAGAATGGCAAGGATCAGCTTGCCGTGGCTCGTTGGAATTTCTATTCTGTCCTGAAGCTGTTTGATCACTATGGCAGTGCTGCTGCAAGTGACAATAAACCCCAGAAATACTGCCTGGTTCCATGAAACACCGAATAGCTTCGAAAGAAGCGTTGAAAGCAGAATTGTGAATATCACTTGAAGCGTGCCTCCCACCAGTACGTATTTCTTAATTTTCAGGAGGTTCTTGATTGAAAACTCAAGCCCTACCGAAAATAGAAGCAGAATAACACCAATCTCCGCAAACACCTCCACCTCGGTGGCCCCATTTAATATGCCGAACGTGGTGGGGCTCACAATGATGCCTGTCAGCAAAAAACCAACGAGATAAGGGATTTTAAAATAATTACATGCAAGTACAACCAGGATAGTAATACCGAAAATTATACCTATAGTAAGTAAAATAGGAAGATGCATAGGGGAACTGGATTGGTGGTATGCTTTTGTCTAAAATTTCATGAAATTTCCAACAATAGCAAAAATTCAATCGCAGAAGTAGTAATTTGAAAGGCTCACGCCGGAGAATTGAATATAAAGGGCAACACTCAGCAAAGAAGGCCTTGCCGGAGCGGGAGTGAAGTGGTGCCCATAGGGCCGACGATAGTAGAAGTGCAGAAGATTGAGAAAAAACAAAAAATGCTTTCAAATAGCTTTGTGTGCGCACACATTTTTTATACCTTGCAACAGATTTGGAAACAAACGACACCAAGATGACAACAAAAACCGCCAAGGGATACGACTTCGTCGCTGTGCCTGACATCAGAACAGTAGATAAAAAGGAACTGACACGTTTTGAGAGGATTCCCACAGAGATTTTGCCTACCAGTCAGCTGGCATCGCTGACCGTGGCCAGGGAAATTGCTGAGCTGATTAAGTCCAAAGCTGCCAAAGGAGAAAAGTGTGTGCTGGGACTTGCCACAGGTTCCACACCAACGCAGGTGTATAACCAGTTGGTAAGAATGCATAAGGAAGAGGGGCTCAGCTTCAAAAATGTGATCACATTCAACCTGGATGAGTACTTTCCTATGCAACCAAATGAGTTGCAGAGCTATGTGCGGTTCATGAAGGAGTACCTGTTTGACCATGTAGACATCGACATGGCTAACGTAAATATTCCTGATGGCACTGTGGCCAAGGAAGATGTTTACGAATACTGCCGGAACTATGAGGCGAAAATCGACAGCGTAGGCGGTATTGACCTACAGCTTTTGGGCATCGGCCGCACCGGTCACATCGGTTTCAACGAGCCAGGTTCTTCAATAACCTCTCCAACAAGAATGATCACCCTCGACCACATCACAAGGGTGGATGCCGCAAGTGACTTTTTTGCACAGGAGAACGTCCCACGCCATGCCATTACCATGGGCGTCGGCACTATTATGAAAGCCAAGAAGATCATTCTGATGGCCTGGGGCGAAGGGAAAGCCAAAGTTATAGCAAGAACAATTGAGGGCGAAGTTTCGGAGCAGGTACCTGCTACTTACCTCCAGCGTCATTCAAACACCCAATTTTATCTCGACATTTCTGCTTCAGCAGAGCTCACAAGAGTGAAAACCCCATGGCTGGTGGGTGAGGTTACCTGGGATGATTACTTATCGAAGAAGGCTATTATCTGGCTTTGCCAGAAGATGGAAAAGCCTGTCCTCAAGCTCACCGACAGAGATTATGCAGAACATGGCATGAGCGATTTGGTCACGGAGCATGGCCCCGCCTACCAGATCAACATCAGGTTGTTCAACGAGCTGCAGCACACTATCACAGGTTGGCCTGGCGGAAAGCCTAATGCCGACGATACACACAGACCAGAAAGGGCAATGCCTGCAACAAAACGTGCGATCATCTTCAGTCCACACCCCGACGACGATGTAATCAGCATGGGAGGTACGTTTATAAGGCTGGTCGATCAGGGGCATGAGGTTCATGTAGCTTACCAGACATCTGGTAATATTGCCGTGTTCGACGATGATGTGATCCGTTTTGCTGACTTTTTCCGTGACTTGAGAAAAGAATTCAACTATTCCAATCCTCAGGAAACAGATCTCTATAAAGGAGTGAAGGAAGCTTTGAAAAAGAAAAAGCCAGGAGAGGTAGACACACCAGAAGTGATGAAGATCAAAGCCTTGATCAGGCGTTCAGAGGCCAAAGCGGGTGCCAGGTATGTCGGCATTCCTGATGAGCAAATGCACTTTCTGGACATGCCGTTCTATGAAACTGGCAAGGTGAGAAAGAAGCCTATTGGCGAGGATGATATTAAGCTCATCATGGATCTGCTTGACAAGGTGAAGCCTCACCAAATCTATGCCGCTGGTGACTTGTCGGATCCGCACGGTACGCACAGGGTATGTCTTGACGCCATTCTCCAGGCTGTTGACAGAATGAAAGGTGAGAAGTGGATGGATGACTGCAGGGTTTGGCTCTACAGAGGTGCATGGCAGGAATGGGAGATTGAGAACATCGACATGGCTGTGCCAATTAGCCCTGACGAACTCATGAGGAAACGAAAGGCCATCTTCAAACACCAGTCGCAGAAGGACGCTGCTGTGTTCCCTGGCAACGACGCCAGAGAGTTCTGGCAGCGGGCTGAAGACCGAAACCACGACACCGCAAGGATTTACGATTTACTTGGCCTGGCTGAGTACGAAGCCATTGAAGCTTTTAGAAGATATTATTTTTAACAAAAAGGGGGCGCTAAGCCCCTTTATTTTTTATGGAAAAGAAGCCAATTAAGATTGCAGTCGCCCAATTTCAACCTAAGGATGGCGACAAAGCTTACAATCTCTCAGTCATTGACAAGCTCGCCAAAGCAGCCAGCGACAGGGGTGCTGACGTCATCAGCTTTCATGAAATGTCGGTGACAGCCTACACGTTTTTCAAGAACCTTTCAAAGGATGAGGTATTTGGCCTGGCTGAGGCAGTTCCAAATGGCCCAAGCTGTCAGCAGTTGATAAACATTTCCAGAAAACACAACATAGCAGTGTTGGCTGGCCTTGTGGAACTTGACGGGGACAAAGTATATAACACCTATGTGTGTGCAACAAAAGATGGTGTGATAGCTAAGTTTCGTAAGCTTCATCCATTTATTAGTGAATACCTGAGTCCCGGCAACGAGTATGTTGTTTTCGACCTGCTGGGTTGGAAGTGTGGTATCCTGATTTGCTACGATAACAATGTAGTGGAAAATGTGAGGGCCACCGCACTATTGGGTGCCGAGGTTATTTTTGCACCACACGTAACCATGTGTACGCCGTCTGCCATGCCGGGCAGAGGTTATGTCGACGATGCTCTCTGGCAAAAAAGAGACGTCGACCCCGTGCCACTTCGCATGGAGTTTGATGGCCCGAAAGGAAGGGCCTGGCTACTCCGCTGGCTACCAGCAAGGGCCTATGACAATGGTGTGTACTACGTCTTCACAAACCCTATCGGCTATGACGGGGAGCATCTGAAAAATGGCAATTCCCTTATCCTTGACCCGTATGGGGATGTTTTAACTGAAATCAAGTGCTTTGAAGATGAAATAAGCCTGGCGACCATAACACCGGAAAAGCTTACACTGGCAGGTGGCTATCGTTACAGAAAGGCGAGGAGACCTTCACTCTATAAAGATATTATCGGCAAAGAGCATGAATCAAGTACTCAGCCCACCTGGTTGAAATCATAGCCATTGTTGACGATCAACCGTCTTTTTAATTGCTTGCCAGCATAATTTCCCTGTAAGGGCCCCACTTTAAAGGGTCTTCTTTCTGCTGTTTTCTTTTGAGAATAACCAGCCTATCGCAGGTAAAAGATTTTTGGAAACGCAGGGTCTTGATATCATCCCAGGCTTTCTCAAACAAATCGAGGGGAATAGTTCGCCCGAGGGTAATGTGCGGATCGTAGCTATGCTTTCGTAGCCTAAAGAAGTTAGCCAGCCACTTTTGAAGGTAAACGATGCTGTCCTTTCTCTCTATGTTCACGTACAGCGTTCTACTTTTTTGCCCGTGAGAGTAGTAGTCAAAACCATTAACATCTACCTGAAAGGAGGGCATCCAACTAATATTCATCAGTTCCAGCATGTGGTCCATTTGATCAGTGCTGGAAATGTTAAAAAGAGAAATGTGCGGCGTAGAATGATGCCCTGCATATCGGCTGCCGATGGCATTAAAAACACGGTCTTTTAAAGCCACAACATCTTTTTCTATCTCTTTTAAATGGATCAAAAACAAATATTCGAACACCTGCTGACTTCTCTGGGCTGGAAACAAGGAAGAACTTTCGCTCATCTGGATCAAATTTTAGTCTTGGTTTTCATATTAGTAAAAAGAAACGATTTAATTCGCCATAAGTTTACAGATCATAGTTTTTCGAACACAATTGGATGCAGTACCTCGTAGGTTTAGACATTGGCACTACCAGCACAAAGGCAGTGGCATTTGGCATTGATGGCAGGCAACTCAAAGTAGTCAATAATAATTACCCTCTTATTTCTCCGCAGGAAGGTTGGTTTGAACAAAACCCGGGACAAATTGTCAATGCGTCGGAGGCTGCGCTGAACACGCTTGTTGAACAGTTAGGTGAAAAGCCGCTGGCTGTAAGCATCTCGTCGGCCATGCACGGGCTGATGCTGATAGGCAGAAATGGAGAACCTATAACGAACCTGATTATTTGGGCGGACAATCGAAGCGACAAAGAAGCCAGACAACTAAAAGCCAGTAAAGAAGGGGCTGCCATCTATTTTGCGTCAGGTACACCCATTCACCCCATGTCGCCGCTTTGCAAATTGCTCTGGTTACAAAAAAATCGACCAGACCTGATGCAGCGGGCAGAGAAATTCGTTTCGATCAAAGAATACATTATCCATAGATGGACAGGGGAGTACCTGTTGGATCAGTCGCTGGCTTCAGCCACCGGGTTGTACAATAACGAGTCGACAAAATGGAATGACCTGGCGTTGCAGGTGGCCGGAATAAGGGAGGGGCAGTTGCCTGAGGTGGTACCAACAACGACGATTCTCCCGAAGCTCAAAGCTGGCGTCGCTCAGCAGCTTGGTGTTGAAGCGGATACTCCGGTGGTTATCGGGGCCAGTGATGGCTGCCTGGCCAACCTGGGATCAGGAGTGCTTGATGCAACTACCGCCTCGCTCACCATCGGCACCAGCAGCGCCTACCGCAAGACTATAGACAAATTTGTCAGAGATGAAAAGCAAAGTGTATTCAACTACATCCTCACAAGTGACTTGTACGTTGTTGGCGGGCCATCTAACAATGGTGGAGTGGTGGCCCAGTGGTTCGAAAAGGAATTTGGCGATGGAGAGTTTGACGAACAGGCGCTGCGATCTGTAAGGCCCGGCAGTGACGGTTTGATTTTTCTCCCTTACCTGCTGGGTGAAAGAGCGCCGATTTGGGATCCGGAGTCAAAGGGTGTGTTTTTCGGCGTACAGATGAACCACACGAAAAATCATTTTTATAAGGCCGTGTGGGAAGGAGTTTTCCAGGCAGCCCATCATATTGCGGAAACTGTTGACCAGGTAACCGGAGAGGTAGAAAAAGTGGTAGTCAGTGGCGGCTTTGCCAAGTCAGATTACCTGATTCAAACCCTTTCCAATGTGCTTCAGAAGCCTTGTTGGCTGTGCAATTCTGCTGAAAGTTCGGCATTTGGAGCGGCTATTCTTGGCATGCATGCCATTGGTGAACTGAACGATTTGAAAGATGCGTCGAAGCTGGTGCATTTCGAAAAGGAGTTTTTGCCCGACCCGGCGGAGGCAGAGGTGTACAGGGATGGCCTGGAAAAATCGAAGAGAATCTACGGCAGACTTAAAGATGAGTTCAACTAAAGTGCCAATGGGCCGCTCACAAACGGTACTTTAGTAGCCTTTGGTATACTTCCTGAATGGGTAAGCCCACCACATTGAAATAGGAACCTTCTATGCCTGTGATGCCAATCATGCCAATCCACTCCTGGATGCCATAGGCACCTGCCTTGTCGAACGGTTTGTAGTTACTGATATAATAATCAATTTCTCCATTGGTTAACCCTTTGAAAGTTACCCGGGTTGATACCGAAAAGGCGTCAGTCCCGTCTGGTGCTGCAATGCAGACACCGGTAATTACATCATGTGACCTGCCCGATAGCCTTGTAAGCATTTCAAAAGCCTCTTTCTCGTCGGCTGGTTTTTCCAAAAGCTGGTTATCCAGCACAACTGTCGTATCGGCTGTGACAATGATGGCATTGGAAAGCTTTTTGCAATAAAAGGCACTTTTTTTCCTGGCCAGGTATTCACCCACGCCCGTTTTTTCCAAGGCGGCTGGGTAGCTTTCATCCACCTGCTCGGTGTAGACTTCAAAATTAAAGCCGGCTTCTCTCAGCAGCTGTTGCCTCCTGGGGGAGTTAGAGGCTAGAATCAAAGGGTGACGTAAATTCATCTTCTAGAATAGATCCAAACAGAAAACCGCAAATGACTTTGGGGTAAAAATAAGTAGACTTTTGAGGGAGGGTATACCCACTCAAACACACTTCTTTGATTGTTTCGATAGATATGTCTTTGGTAATCACCGCAAACTGTGCCTCTCCGCTCAATACACTTGAATGACATTCAGTGAAATTTCGTTCGAACGATATCTTTTCGGATCTCGTTTGGTCTTTGCCGGCAATGCCCAGTATCTTTTCGAAAATAAAATAGTGCATCACGGTCAAATCAAGCTCTTTGATTTTATCAGGAAAGTTCCAGTCAATGAGGTCGATGCATTCTGGCTTGAGTCGTATTTTGTAGGCCTCGTCACCCATAAGTAAACCAAAAGCCCATTGCTTACCGAGAATGATCTCATTGACATCGGAGGCATTTTCCACCAGTTTAATAATAAAATAAGCAGCCAGCTTTTCGAGAAGTTGGGCCGGGGCAAAGTCGGAGATGTTTTTCACCAGGCGATGGGTAGGCAAAATTCTTAAATCGTGTGCCTCCGTGTTGGTGAAGTACATCATATGGTAATTGAAGGCTTCTTTGCCAGTGGCCGTCGGCTCTTTGGCCAGTTGCATTTTTTTGTACCTCAACGATCCCTCATACCGGTGGTGTCCGTCCGCCAGTATTATCTGCTTGTCTCGCATGATTGATACGATCTTTCGAATCGATGCCGCATCATTCACCACCCCGAGCACATCCCGCACTCCCTGATAGTCTTCCGCTTCATAAATTGGCTGCTGGATGCCAGCATCCAGCATCGCCTCTATCTGGAAGTCGGAGTCGGTATACAACCCGTGCGTGGGGCTCACGTTGAGTTTCGTTTCTTCGAGAATGGCCACCCTGTCGTCAACCGAATGCGGCATCGTGCTTTCGTGTCGCATCAGCACTTTGTCCGACCAGTCGTAAGCCCGGATAAAGGCAACAAAGCCTTTGCGGCAGTATTCTTTGGTGTCGCCAGGCAGGGTAAAATACTGGAAGTAACTATAAATGCCCGGCACCATGTCCTGAACAATTACTTTTTCGTCCTTCCACTGCTGGAGAGTTTGCCCTGCTTTCCAGGCGGCGTTCTCTCCCTGGGGCACCGACAAATGGATGCTATTGTGTGGATTTTGGTACAACCTGGCTCTTTGCTTCTCAGAAACAACGTCGAAAAGGGGGGAAGTTAGTTCGTCAATTTGTTTTCGCAGCTTGTAGTTGTATCTCCAGGCTTTAAAGGGTCTTATCTCTGCCATTCCTTTCTGCTACAGTTTTGCTCTTCGTTTCCACCGGCTCAACTTTGCATCCGACGGGGAACTGGATGTTTTTTCCATGGTACCGGTTTGATTGACAGCTATTTGCTTTACTCCCAGGAGGGCTGCTATCTGCGCTTCCTCTTCTGTTAGGCCAACATCCAGCGACGCCGGAGTGAAGTATTTCTCAACAAACCTGGTATCGAAATTTCCCGATGCAAAGGCCTCATGCTGAAGAACAAAACTGCAGAATGGCAGTGTCGTTTTTATGCCTGATATTTTGTACTCGTGTATGGCCCTGAGCATTCTCCCGATGGCAAGTTCTCTTGTTTCGGCATGCACGGTCAGCTTGGCAATCATTGGGTCATAATATATAGGTATATCCATGCCTTCTTCAAAGCCATCGTCCACCCGCACACCAAGTCCCTGTGGGCGCACATAGGTAACCAGCTTTCCAATGTCAGGCAAGAAGCTATTGGCCGGGTCTTCTGCGTATACCCTCACTTCCAGTGAGTGGCCGTGTATTTTTAAATCCTCTTGTTTAATTTCCAGCGGCTTGCCTTCAGCAATCAATATTTGCTGCCGAACAAGGTCTATTCCTGTAATCTGCTCGGTGACCGGATGCTCTACCTGCAAGCGGGTGTTCATTTCAAGGAAGAAGAAATCCAGATTTTCATCTACTATGAATTCGACGGTTCCAGCGCCATAATAGTCGCATGCTTTGGCCACTCTCACTGCTGCTTCACCGATAGCCTTTCTTTTCTGTTCACCATAAATGGAAGAAGGTGCTTCCTCAATAACCTTTTGATGCCGCCGCTGAATACTGCATTCCCTTTCAAATAGATGGATGATGTTGCCATGCTGGTCGCCCAGCACCTGCACCTCTATGTGTCGTGGCGATGTAATGTATTTTTCAATAAAAACTGCACCGTCTCCAAAAGCTGATTCTGCTTCGCTGATGGCCCTTTGCATTTGTTCTTCAAATTCACTCTCCTCGTTCACAATCCTCATTCCCTTGCCGCCGCCGCCTGCACTTGCTTTAATAAGTATTGGGTAGCCCACTTCGGCAGCCTGCTTTTTGGCTTTAGCTATATCTGTGATCGCAGTCTGGATACCCGGCACCATGGGTATGTCGTAGTGAGAAACAGCCTCCTTGGCCGCCAGCTTGCTACCCATCACCTCAATAGAAGCAGGAGAGGGGCCAATGAAGATAAGTCCGGCCTTCGCTACTTTCGCAGCAAAGGCAGCGTTCTCGGAGAGAAAACCATATCCGGGGTGAATGGCGTCAGCCCCGGCTTGTTTTGCCACGTCAATGATGGCGTCCATCCGAAGGTAGGATTCTTTGGATGGCGGTGGCCCAACACAGAAAGCTTCATCGGCATAGCGAACATGCAAGGCCTTCCGATCAGCTTCGCTGTATATCGCAACAGTCTTTATCCCCATTTCCCGGGCTGTCCGCATCACTCGCAGGGCTATTTCGCCTCTGTTGGCAATTAATATCTTCTTAATGTTGGGCATTGATGTTGTTTTGACAGTCAGTGAGCACAATGCTACTTATTTCAATTATAAATTCTAAACTCCCCATGTATTATTTAAAGTTGGTTTGATATGCCGAATTATTCCTATTAGATTTGTGTGTTTTTTGAAAAACTTGCACAGATAACGCTAAATTAATAAATGGATCTTTTTGAGAAACTTCTTCAGGACAAGGGACCACTAGGTCGTCATAAGTTCATCGATGATAATTACTACATGTTCCCCAAACTTGAAGGGGAAATCGCTCCAAGAATGATGTTCAAAGGCCAGGAAGTACTTACCTGGAGTCTCAACAACTACCTTGGCCTGGCCAATCACCCGGAGGTGAGAAAAGTGGATGCTGAGGCAGCTGCTAATTGGGGACTTGGTTATCCAATGGGTGCGAGAATGATGACCGGCAATTCAAACTACCATGAGCAACTTGAGAAAGAATTGGCCAAGTTTGAAGAAAAGGATGATGTGATGCTGCTGAACTACGGTTACCAGGGAATCATGTCTGTAATAGATGCTCTTGTTGATAGAAAAGATGTTATCGTATACGATGCAGAATCACATGCCTGTATCATAGATGGTCTTCGCTTGCATATTGGTAAGCGTTTTGTGTATCCACACAACGACATGGTCAGTCTTGAGAAGCAACTGCAAAGAGCTACGAAGCTTACTGAAGAATCTGGTGGTGGTATCCTTGTCATTACAGAAGGTGTTTTCGGAATGAGTGGCAACCAGGGTAACCTGAAAGGTATTGCAGCACTCAAGAGTAAATACAACTTCAAGCTTCTTGTGGATGATGCACATGGTTTTGGTACTATGGGCAAAACGGGTGCTGGCACAGGAGAGGAGCAGGGAGTTCAGGATCAAATCGACCTTTACTTTTCTACCTTCGCCAAATCTATGGCGAGCATCGGTGCTTTTGTGGCTGGTGAAGCAGAAATTATCGACTTCCTTCGTTACAATACAAGGTCTCAAATTTATGCCAAGTCTATCCCAATGCCTTTGATCATTGGCGGGCTTAAGAGACTGGAAATACTAAGAACTCAACCTCAGCACAAGGATAACTTGTGGAAGATTGTTCGTGCTGTACAAGACGGCTTCCGGGCTAAAGGCTTTAATATTGGAACTACTACCTCGCCGGTCACGCCGGTGTTGCTAAAAGGTGATCTTTATGAGGCAGCAAACCTTGTAAGAGACCTTCGAACTAATCACGGTATTTTCTGCTCGATGATTGTTTATCCGGTGGTTCCCAAAGGAGTGATTATGCTCCGAATTATCCCAACTGCTGTGCATACCCTGGAAGACGTTAAGGTGACCATTGCCGCCTTTGAAAAAGTTAAAGGCAAATTAGATGAAGGAATCTATGCAAAAGCAGGGTCAAAAGGTGCTACAGTTGGATAGTTTTCCACAAATTAGCACTCGGGATATGCATTTTTAAACAATTTATTTATATTGCTCAACCTTTTTAATTCATCAATAACCTAAAATTCTTACATATGAAAAGATTTGACCAAATCAGAGATTTAGTTATGTCACTTGAAGGAGACTTCGTGAAATTTTATGACAAAGAAAACCAAGCTGCAGGTACGAGAGTACGTAAAGGCATGCAAGAGCTGAAGAACTTAGCTCAAGAAATTAGAATTGAGGTTCAGAACAAGAAAAACGGTTAATTAGTTATATAACCTGCTTACTTATAAAGGAATCTATGGCCTTCGGAAGTTTTCCGAAGGCCTTTTTTTGTACCAACAATAAGAGGGGTTTTTCAGATACTGCCGATAGCAGACTTGATCCTGGCTTTCAGTGTGCTACTCGCTGAAACCAAAGGCATTCTCACCCGGTCGTTGCCGATGCCAAGAGCGCTTACAATGGCTTTGATACCCGTAGGGTTTCCTTCTTCAGTAGTGAGCTGAATTACTTCATACAACTTGTGTAAAACATCGCTCGCCTTTGCAGCGTCACCGGCCAGCGAATGACGAACCATTCCACTGAACTCGGCTGGGAATGCATTGGCTATGACCGATATCACACCGCTACCTCCAATCGAAAGTATGGGCACAGTTAACACGTCATCTCCCGATATCAGCTGAAAGCCTTCAGGCATTGACCGGGCAACTTCTATGCACTGCACTAAATCGCCCGAAGCTTCTTTGATGGCAATGATATTGGGGTGCTTTGCCAGTTCCAGTGTAGTTGAAGCTTTAATATTGCAGCCAGTCCTTCCGGGTACGTTGTACAGTATGATGGGCAGCTTGCTATGGTCAGCCAGGTAGGTGAAATGCTGCAGTAATCCTGCCTGGTTGGGTTTATTATAATAAGGTGTAACGGAGAGTAGGGCCTTTAAAGGATATTGCTCCAACTGTGGCATGAAGTCTACAAGCTCTTTGGTATCGTAGCCACCAAGGCCAAACACAACGGGCAGGTTCTTGCTGTTGTTCTTGAAAACGAATGAAAGTATTTTGTGTTTTTCCGCTATGGAAAGAGTAACAGACTCACCTGTTGTGCCCAGCACCACCAGGTAGTCAACCCCGCCTTCGCTTACGTGATCAAGCACTTTCTTTAAAGCGTCGAAATCTATCTCCAGCTGTTCATTAAAAGGAGTAATCAGGGCTACCCCAGTCCCACTTAACCAATCATGCATTTGCCCTTAGTTTTTTGATATAGAAGTAAATCTTGTCGAGGAATACCTCGAAGTCAGTAGAAGGGTCAATGTGTATCATCAGTTGGTAGAAGTCTTTCCTTTCTACCATAAAGTGTCCAATCTTACACTTTGCATTCGCTCTGGATAAGATGTTGTCAACGAACTCATGAGATTCAGTATCTAAATTGATAAGGAAGTCAAAGTTGCGAGTCAAAAATAGGTCTATTTCTTCAGAAGTTAGCTTACCCCACACAGATAAGTTGTCAGTAGAGTAGCGGGGAATTCTATACTGGGAGGTGGCTTCCTTTTTTGGGAAGAAAGCCAATGTGGTCACTTCTTTTTTATCTATTTGAATTTGGCGAATGAAGCTTAGCACCTTTTCATAGTGCTCGTCGTTCAAATACTTGAAAATGATCCCTATTTGATCTGCATCAGAATAACCAGGTGACACTTGCAGTGTACTTTTTCTAATTGCTTTTTTCGTATGAACCGGTAGTAATAGTTTGCCCAGCATTAGTTGATCATTTTTAGGAAGTCGTCTTCTGAAATAATTTTCACACCAAGCTCGTTGGCCTTCTCAAGCTTTGCAGGCCCCATATTATCACCAGCCACCAGAAAGTTGAGCTTGGCCGAGACTGAGGATACGACCTTGCCACCATTTTGTTTAATGATGCTCTTCAAATCGTCACGTTCAAATCCTTTGAAAACACCGCTAATGACAAAAGTTTGTCCGGCCAGTTTGTCGCTGGCAGCAACGAACGCTCCACCTTCCGTTTTGAGTTTCAACCCGGCTGCCGAAAGTTTATTAATGAAGTCCACATTTTTCCCTGAGCCAAAAAAGTCAATCACCGACTGAGCGATTCTTTCGCCAATTTCCGGTGCCTCCAGCAGCTGTTCATAGCTGGCCTTGCTGATTTCCTCGATGCCTCCAAAATGCGTCGCCAATTTTTCAGCCACTGTTCTTCCCACGTACCTGATGCCCATGCCGAAGAGAACATTTTCGAAAGGCTGCTCTTTCGACTTTTCAATAGCATCGATAATGTTGCGGGCAGATTTCTCCCTCAGGCTTCTGGTAACAGTATCGCCTTTTTTCTCCGAATAGCTGGAAAACTCCAGGCCATTAAGTTGTTCAAAGGTCAAGAAATAGATATCCGCTGGGTCTTTGATCAGGCTGTGACTGAGCAGGCCAGCAATAGTTTCAGGCCCCATGCTTTCGATATTCATGGCATTGCGCTGAATGAAATGCTCGATGCGGCCTTGTATCTGCGGTGGGCAACCGTCGGTGTTGGGGCAATAGTGCACTGCCTCACCCTCGGTTCTCACCAGAGGCGTTCCACATTCCGGGCACTTATCAAGATAAACTACTGCCTGGCTGCCCGGTTTCCTTTGTGCCGTGTCGACACCCGTTACTTTGGGAATAATCTCGCCTCCCTTTTCAACAAACACCATGTCGCCGACCCGCAGGTCGAGTCGGGCAATTTCATTGGCATTGTGTAACGAGGCCCGCTTCACAGTGGTGCCAGCCAGCAGCACTGGTTCTAATTCTGCCACCGGGGTTACTGCGCCGGTCCGCCCGACCTGATAGGTAATGTCGAGCAACTCGGTGATCGCACTTTGTGTTTTGTATTTGTAGGCAATGGCCCAGCGGGGACTTTTGGCCGTAAAGCCCAGCAGCCGCTGCTGAGTTATTGCATTCACTTTAATCACAACGCCGTCGGTATCGAGCGGTAAGTCAAGCCTTTTTGTTTCCCACTCAGCAATGTACTTCAGCACATCGTCTATAGTGGCGCATTTTCCATAGGTAGGGGATACGTTGAATCCCCACTTTTCCAGCAAGTGCACTGCTTCCTCGTGTGTTTGTATAAGGCTTTCCACGCCAAGCAGTGAGTATACGTAACAGTCGAGGCGGCGCTTGGCCACTGCTGCTGAATCCTGCTGTTTCAGTGTGCCTGATGCAGTATTTCTTGGATTAGCCAAAAGAGGCTCGCCTATGTCTTCCTTTTCAGCATTGATCTTGTCGAACATTTTCCGGGGCAGGAAAACTTCACCCCGCACTTCAAACGCTGATGGATAGTCTCCGTCTTTGCCAAGTCGCAGCGGGATACTGTGGATGGTTCTGGCATTGTTGGTCACATCATCACCCTTTGTTCCGTCGCCTCTGGTCACGGCCCGGGAAAGACGACCGTTTTCGTAGGTAAGGCTGAGTGCAACACCATCAAACTTCATTTCGCAGAAATACTCGTAAGGCGCACCCTCCAATGCTTTGGATACCCGCTGATCAAAATCACGGAGTTCCTGCTCAGAGTACGTGTTTCCCAGCGAAAGCATGGGATACTTATGCTCAACGGATTCGAAGTCTTTGGTGACTGTGCCACCAACCCGAAGTGTGGGAGAATTTTCGTCCACAAACTCAGGAAACGCAGCTTCAAGCTCCTGGAGCTTTTTTAATAGTGTGTCAAAATCAAAATCGGAGATTTCTGTCCTGTGCTCCTGGTAGTAAAGGCGGTTGTGGTAGTTTAGCTCCTGGCTAAGCCTTGCTATTTCTTCTCTGGCTTCTTCCTTGGTCATGATGGCAAATTAAGGCACCTAAATTTCTACAAATAAGCTGTCAAATGCATCATTCTTCCAATTTTTTCATAGCCTCGGTCAGCTGCACTTCTGTGTGAGTAAGCTTTTCCTTGCAGTAGAGGATCAAATCGGTCGCCCGCTGAACCATTTTTGTTATTTCATCCACATCCAATTCGGCACTTTCTATCTTCTCCACGATACCCTTTAGCTCATCTAACGCTTCGGAATAAGACAATTTTATATTACTCATGGTCATTAAGGCTTTTTATTTGAGACGTTAAGACCCCATGGCTGTAGTGAGTCACAATGGAATCCCCATTCTTTAATTTACTGTTCTTCAAAAGTTTCCCCTCCAGGGTGGTAATGCTGTATCCCCTTGCCAATACTTTTTTTGGGTCGCTGGCTTCAACCGACTTCTCTGCTATAGCCAGCTGGTTTTTTGCGGCCTTCAACTGCTCATTCACTGTGTGGATAGTAGTAGCGGAAACTTCTCTAAGGCGGTTTCGTTCCCGTTCTATCTTCCATTTTGCCGACTGCGCTATATCTCTTTTAACGCTGTTGATATAGGAGAGACCCTGCGCCATTTGTTGCCTGGCAAGGTAGTTCAGGTCTTTTGAAAGTTGCCCCAGCAGGTGCTTCTGACCTCTCATTTCTTCATCAACCTGCCGCAAAAGCCTGCTTGCCATCCACTGGATAGACTCGGTGAACGCCTCGAAACCTTCAAGGATAAAATCGGCCACGGCGGTAGGGGTCTTGAGCCGGGTGTGTGCCACCATATCGGCAATGGTTTCGTCTCTTTCGTGGCCTATGCCGGTGAGCACAGGCAGGGGAGCATTGGCTATGGCCGCACAAACATTGTATTCGTTGAAAACGTCCAAATCGAGCTGTGCACCCCCACCACGGATGACAACGATAGCATCGAAGTCATCTTTTTCGTTGGAAATATTTTCGATGGCCCTGAGGATGGCTCGCTCAGCTTCATCTCCCTGCAAAGTCACAGGAAAGAGCTTCGTCGACACCGCATAGTGTTTTTTATTGTTTTCCAGCTGATGCAAAAAATCGCCATAGCCGGCAGCGGTGGAAGAGCTTATGACAGCAATTCGTTGTGGGACAACAGGAAGCACCAAACCTTTGTTGCGATCGATAAGGAACTCTTCAGTTAACCGTGAAATGACCTCCTGCTTTTTTCTCTCCCTTTCTCCAATGGTGAAGTTGGGGTCTATATCTTTGATGGTCAGGTTGAGGCCATATACTTCGTGAAAGCTCACCTGCGCATTGGCCAGTATTTTAATTCCCTGCCTTAAAGAGTTGCCGGTTATTTTCTCAAACCATTGATTGATGTTCCTGAAGTCGTAGGCCCAAATGGCTGCCCGAAGTTTGGCTTTCACCTGTTGATGGTCTTTTTCAAGCAACTCAAGGTAGCAATGCCCCTTGGCATTCACCTTCATGTCGCCAATTTCGGCTGTTACCCAATAGGAAGGGGCGAGGTTGCCGGAAATAGCATCCTTGATAGTAAAGGCCAACTCTGAAAGGGTTACAGTCTGCATCTGAACAAGAAAACCCAAATATAAAGAATCTTACTTCTTTTGGCGGAGTGGAATCATATAACCCAGGCTTGTGCTGAAATAGCTATTGGGTTTGGTGTCAGCCAGCGACTCCCCGGGCAACTCAACGGGTATGTTGTAGGTGTAGGAGAGAAGCAAGCTAAACTGTTTGTACCTGAGGGAGATGGGGGTAGAAAAGCTTACGTTCATCAAGCCAAACACATCCCTGGTTTCGGGTGTCAGCACTCTTCTTCGCAGCCTGGGAAAGCGCCTGATCAAACGCTGGATTCTTGGATCCGTGAGGTCTACATTGAAACGGTAGGAAACTAGCTCCTCGTTGCCAAATAGAAAATTAGCGGAGGGGAACAGCGTAATTTTATCGAGAAACCAAACTTTTCGAAACACGATGTTACCAGACAAAGCGCCGGAAAGGCGGTGTGCATCATTATTTCCAAAAAGATACGTGTAGTCGATGGTGGCATACAACCAATCGGCGTCAAAAAATAGGGTGCCATTAAGCCCGTTAGGAGGAGCAGTAATGACAGAATCGGAGACTGTCTGAGCATAAAAAGACCTTTCGAAGGCAATATTATAGGAGAGCCATTTGGTGGGAAGCCCTAGATAGCCCGCACTTAATACAGTCAGGCTATAGTTGGGCTCAAACTGACTGTTCCAGTAGCCGGAAACATCTGCAAATGCACCGCTGTGGTGATAAAAGGAAACACCCGGCGTTAGCCCGTACTGCTTCACGCTAAAATCTCTGCCAGCTGAAGTGACCCTGCTGGTGTAGGAAAGCCTGACATTCAATGTTGACGACTTTTGAGTAGCGGAAAGCACACTGTCGATCAACCTAAAGATTGACAGCGAGTCCATGTCGTCAAAAATGGACAATGAGTCTTCATAAGATAGCTTATAAACTGTAGTGGTGTCCTCCTGCGCCGCTGAGTCGAAACTCAAAAAGGCAAAGCCTGCAATCAATGCAAGCTTTGCCCATGCCAAACAGACAAAATGTATTCTCCCCCTTATGATACGCCGTGTTATCTAAATTCAGTTACCTCTTTTACCATTGATCCTGTCCTGGTTTCTTTCCCTGAGATTCTCCCGCATGTTTTGTTGCCTGGCTCTTCTTTCGAGCTGTTCCAGCACCATGCGGCGGAAATCGTCTTCAGCCTGCCGCAGCGAAACCAGCTGTCGGGTACTAATCACCCGGAGCAGTTTTTCGGAATATTCTTTTTCAAGATTAAGTTCTCTTTCTTTCACCTGAAAGCTCAGGTCCATCATAGCCCTGTTTTCTTCCTCAGTGGCAGTTTGAGGATTGAAGTCTCTCCGTGCATTTCTCATCTCTCCCAAAATGCTTCTTCTTTTGTCACTAAACTCCCGGTAAATAGGCCAGAATTGCTCTGCCTGTTCGGGTGTTAAGCCCAGCCGCTCGGTTATCACTCCAATTTTGGCAGCTTCCACCTTTTTCATCGCCTCCGGATCCTGCGCTCGCAAATAAGTGGCCAATAGCAAGATCATTAGGGTTATATATGTAAAACGTTTCATAATCATTCAATTAAAGGATGTCATCCTGTGTACTTAACTGATCATAGAGCTGTAGCAGCTCTTCATCAGTCATTTCTTCTTCTGGCAATAAATTTAGCTCACCGTCATTCCAAATTGAATCCTCTGCTTCAGCATGATTCATCAATTGCACGAGCTCATCGGCACTGACAGATTCGATTTCCAGATAGTAAATAAGGTCGGCTGTAGCCACTGCATCGAGAGGGTTCAAATCTACCTCTGTTGCTTTATTGTTGTTCCAAACAAACAATCCAACACCCAGCATAAGCACCATGGCAAGTGCCGACAAGGACCATTTGGGAGAAAGCAAGGGCTGCCACACTGGTGAGCCAGCAGTTTTTGCTTCTATCCTTTTCTGCATCTTCAATGGAAACTCATCGAAGTACCTTTCGGGTGCCTCAAACGGCTCTTTCCTTTCTATATCGTCGAGCTTAAACTTTTTCATCTGAAGTCGATTAATACTTTGATTGTTTTTTGAGCCAAAGGTTTAACCAGCAGTAACATATTCTTCTATTTTTTTGGCTGCCAGGTGATAACTCGCCTTGAGCGCACCTACGCTTGTGCCGGTTATGCTGGCTATCTCCTCAAATTTTAACTCGTCGTAGTACCGCATGTTAAAAACGAGGCGCTGTTTGTCCGGTAGTTTCAAAATAGCCTTTTGCAGCTTCAACTCAATCTCGCTACCAGACAACCCTGCCGACTGCTCAGCTTTTGCAAACAATTCGCTGCTTATGTCGTGAATAGGGAGGAAAAACCTTCTCTTTTTTTTTGCCAGAAACTGCAAACACTCATTACTGGCTATCCGATAAACCCAGGTGAAAAGCCTGGCATCTTCCCTAAAGTTATCAATTCCTTTCCAAACCTTTAAAAAGACCTCCTGAAGCACGTCGTCTGCGTCATCGTGGTCTATCACCATTCGTCTAACTACAGCGTACATTGGCTTCTGATAGTGGCGTACAAGCAGAGAGAAGCCAAATTGCTTCGACGATGGATCCCTTATTTTTTCAAGAATGTCTTTCTCCTGCAAAACCAGATTTTAGCTATTAGATAAAGATACGAAGTGAAGGTTTAAAGAGGCGATAGATTTATTTCTCCAAATAATACATGTACCTACAACTATCTTGTAATTTATTTCGTTGTTTTCTTACAAATAGATGTTAACAAAGCAGTTAAATACTAATTTAGGGTGCCTGGAAAATAATTTATTGAAATGGGAATAGCCGAAGACATAAAACAACCAAAATTCAAAAGCGAGTTTCAGAAGGCGACGATCAACCTTTTTTATACTGCCAGTTGGCTTGGTGAAAAACAACATACCTTTTTCAAGGGATTTGGTATAACCGCAGCTCAGTTCAATGTATTGAGGATTCTAAGAGGGCAATACCCTCAGCCGTCAACGGTAAACCTAATCATTGACCGAATGCTGGATCGCATGTCTAATGCCTCGAGAATAGTGGATAAGCTGGAAAGCAAGGAGCTGGTGATTAGAAAACAGTGCCCGAATGATCGTCGTGCAGTAGATGTATTGATTTCTGATAAAGGACTTGAATTGCTAGGCAGGATAGATAAAGCAATGGATGTTCATGAGAGGCAGATTTGCAATTTGACCGAAGAAGAAGCTGTTCAGCTCAACGATTTGCTGGATAAGTTCAGAGCATAGTAATTTGAATATAAATGCCTTCTAGGCAAAAGTGGTTACTCTTTTCAGCGCTTCATCAATGGCTTGTTTTTCCAGAGCTATTCTGTCCTCACCCCATCCAAACTTTTTTGCAAAATATTTGAGAGTTAGGTGTGAAAATTCATTGACACTATCAATGTCAAAATAAAGCCTTCCGGAACGCTGCACCAGATAATCGACCGGCTTGCAAATCATTTCGTTTTCAAATGAGAAGTCCAGTTCGGCCATTAGCAGCTTCTCCCTGATGTCATTCACCTGCTGGTAATCAGGCAGCATGCTTAGAATGGTGTCAGTCTGCTTCCCATACGTAGACACCAAATACCATGATTCATAAGGAGCTGCTCCAAGCTTTTTCAGTGCTTTTTCAATTGCTGAAGTGTATTTCTCAACTTCTTTGTAGTTTTTGAAATCGCCTCCAGGCAATGTAAGGCTGTCTGTACTGCATTTTACAAACTTGTGTTCATTCTTCTCGTACATGCGCTCCATCACCACATCCACAATGCGCTCAGCCATCTTTCTGTAGCCAGTAAGCTTGCCACCAGCAATGGAAAGCAGCCCGCTTTCCGACTCGAATATTTCGTCCTTCCTTGAAAGTTCAGACGCCGACTTGCCATCTTCATGAATCAGAGGACGAAGCCCGGCCCACGAAGAGCATACATCTTTGATGGTAAGATGTACGGAGGGGAAGGTATTCATCACCGCCGAGAGCAGGTAGTCTGCATCCTCCTTTTTGGTAAGCACAAGGTCTTTGTTGTCTTTATAATCGGTGTCAGTGGTACCGATATAGGTAATCTTGCCACGAGGGATAGCAAATATCATTCTGCCATCGGGTACGTCGAAATACACCGCTTGCTTAAGTGGAAACTTAGCGTGAGGCACCACAATATGTACTCCTTTGGTGAGATGAAGCCGCTTACCTTCCAGAGAATGGTCCTGATCTCTAAGTGTGTCTACCCATGGGCCGGCCGCATTGATGATATAGTTGGATTTTACTTCTATCTCCTCACCGGTAATTTCATTAAACACCTTTACGCCAACAGCCTTTGACTTTTTGTAGATGAATTCCTTTACATGACAGTAGTTGAACGGCATGGCACCCAACTGGGCCGCCCTCTTCATGTTCTCAATAGTAAGCCGGGCGTCATCAGTTCTGTATTCTGCGTAGTAGCCACTACCGATAAGCTTCTCGGGATTGAGCAG